>NZ_JBHMFD010000019.1:0-8822 GCF_042427575.1 Bergeyella porcorum | reverse complement strand
ATAAGCTTAAATATTAAAAGATTAATCACCCAAATATAGTAAAAAAAATAATATAAGATGCTGATTTTGTCTTAATGAATATGCTTCTCCGCGTGATAAGAACTTCTTACTAATGGTGAACTTTCCACGTGACGGAATCCTAGACTCTTGGCAAATTCGCCATACTCTTCAAACTCCTCTGGCGTAATGAACTTTTTCACAGGCAGATGTTTTTTAGTGGGTTGCAAATACTGCCCCAGCGTAATCACATCTACATTGGCATTTCTTACATCTTCTATCGCTTGGAACACCTCATCTTTCTCCTCCCCTAAGCCGAGCATTATTCCCGTTTTGGTGCGTTTTTGCCCCGCCTCTTTCAGATATCTCAGTACATCTAGACTACGCTCATATTTTGCTTGGATACGCACTTCACGCGTTAGGCGTTTTACCGTTTCCATATTATGAGAAATCACTTCGGGAGCCACTTCCACCAGTCTATCCAGATGTTTATAAATTCCTTGAAAATCTGGTATTAGTGTTTCCATTGTAGTCCCCGGAGAAATTCTGCGTACGGCATTCACCGTTTCTGCCCAAAGAATAGAGCCCATATCTTTCAAGTCGTCTCTATCCACAGAAGTGAGCACCGCGTGTTTTATCTTCATCAACTTGATAGAGCGGGCTACTTTTTCTGGTTCGTCCCAATTAACATCGAGAGGTTTTCCTGTTTTCACGCCACAAAATCCACAGCTACGGGTGCAGATATTGCCCAATATCATAAAGGTTGCCGTACCCTCGCCCCAGCATTCTCCCATATTGGGACAACTACCACTTTGGCAGATGGTATTCAGTTTGTACTTATCCACCAAAGTTCTCAGTTCGCGATAGTTTTTTCCTGTTGGAAGTTTTACCCTAATCCATTTGGGCTTTTGGGTGGTTGTATCTTGAATTTGATTTTCCATTCTCAAAAAATTATCTCACAAAATTACGGGATTTTTTCGGAATAGAGAAAGCCAATCCTTACGCTACTTTGCCAATGAAAAATAAAGTAAAAAAAATTGTAACAAATAAGATTTTGTAATACTAACTGAATAGACACTTAACGATGCAGGCATTAGAAAAAGAATTTTTGGAACGAATAGAACAGCACAAAGGGATCTTGTTTAAAATTGCTAGGATGTATATGTCCGATGCAGAAGATCAAAATGACCTGTTCCAAGAAATCACCTATCAACTTTGGAAGGCGTATCCAAGTTTTGAAGGAAAAAGTGCTTTTTCTACGTGGATGTATCGTGTGGCTCTCAATACCGCCATTGTCTTTCTAAGGTCTGAGAAGAAAAAAGAGAAACTGATACAGCGAAATGAGACTTTGGAAAATCTTAAAATTAAAAACGATGAAGTTTCCGATGACGAGCATCGTTTGAAAATAATGTACCAAGCCATCAATCAGCTTAATCCCATTGATAAAGCGTTGATATTTTATTATTTGGAAGATTATTCTGGAAAAGAAATGGCAGTACAATTGGGGCTTACCGAAGGGAATACTCGCGTAAAACTCAATAGAGCAAAAAATAGGCTAATGGAGCTGGTAAAAGCAATAGAAAAAGAGTATTAACAGATTTTAAATAAAAAATTAGATATGAACCTTGACAATATAAAAGAACTTTGGGACAAGGAACCCGAAACTGAAACTCCTGAAATCTCTTTGGAACAACAGAAAGATATTCATCTCCCACTAGAAAAAATAAAATCTAATATGAAAAAGGAATTTTGGAGCTCCATCATTACCTTTATCATTGTGTGTATCTTTCTATTATTACCACACAGTAATGATACCATGTTCAGCATTTATGTTTTGATTTTAAGTATCACATTGGGCATTACGGCTTATTATTTTGGCAAGTTTTATGTGCTGTACAAGAAAATCAGCACCCAGAATCTAAGCACTTACCATCATTTATTAAACCTAAGGTATGAGCTGGTATTGAATACGGAACTGTATAAATCCTATTATATCACCTTCATTCCCATTATTTTCGTAATATATCTAATTCATTTTCAACCTAAAATTCCCAATGATGCTTTCTTGTTTTTCCTATCATTTCTAATGATGGTGGTGATTATAACTCTATACATCACAGGTAAAATATGGCTGAGAGAATTTTATGGTAAACACATTCAGAAAATTTCAGAAATTGTGGACAGTTTAGGTGATGAAACCGATGATTTCCAATATAACAGAACGACCATCAAAATCAGCGAAAAGCTTCATTTCTATACTAAAACCCATCGCTTTTTCACTCCTTATTTTGGTAAATTTGCAGGGATTGTCAATGCTATCTTTTGGGGTATCATCGGGTTTATTTTACTCTTTATAATATCTTTTGCCATTGGATTTATTATTGGATTTTTTCAAATCATTCCCAAAGACTCTCTAATGCAAATCATCAGAAAACATTAATCTCTTTTTACAATAAAAATCCATATTTTTGCATTCAAGATGCAAGATAGCTTTGTACACAAAGGGAAACGGAGAATCCTCGTAGAATATCTACGGGACAAAGTAGGCATTGCAGATGACAATGTACTGCAAGCCATCAATACCGTCCCTCGGCACCTTTTTTTAGAAAGTGTTTTTGAAGATTTTGCATACGAAGACCGTGCTTTTTCCATTGCCGCACACCAGACCATCTCTCACCCTTCCACCGTGGCAGAGCAGACAGAGCTCTTAGAAGTGAGGGAGAAAGATAAAATCTTGGAAATAGGAACAGGAAGTGGCTACCAAACGGCTGTTTTAGTCGCTATGAAAGCAGAAGTTTACACCATAGAACGTCAAAAAGACCTCTATGATTTTTCGCATCGTAAGCTGAAAGAGTTACAATTTAGACCTAAATTTCAAAGCTTTGGCGATGGTTTTCTTGGTCTGCCTACTTTTGCTCCATTTGATAGAATCTTGGTAACCTGTGGAGCCTCTACCCTGCCTACAGAATTACTAAAACAACTGAAAATAGGCGGTAAAATGGTAATCCCGATGGGAGAAACGGAGGAGCAGATTTTGTATCGTTTTACAAAAATATCCCCATCAGAATTTGAAAAAGAAGAATTTGGTGTTTACAAATTTGTCCCAATGCTAGGCAAGACTAATCAATAAAAAAACTTTGAGGAAAACTATCTCCTCAAAGCTTTTACTATCATTTTTTTATCCCGTAACTTAATACCCTAACAGTTTCAAAACATCTTGTGGCTCTTGTTTTTCACGGAAGATTTCATATTGCAGTTCGCCGTTTTCATCTCGTTGAATCAAAACATGACGCGGCTGAGGCATCAAACAATGGTGCACCCCGCCATAACCACTGATGGTTTCCTGATAAGCTCCCGTATGGAAAAATCCAATATAAAGCGGTTTGGTATCACTGAAAGTAGGTAGATAAATGGCGTTGGTATGTTGTTCAGAATTATAGTAATCATCGGAATCACAAGTGAGACCACCTAGAAAAACCCTTTCATAAGTGTCATCCCAACGGTTGAGAGGCAACATAATGAAGTGGCGAGAAATAGCCCAAGTATCTGGCAATGTGGTCATAAAAGAAGAATCTATCATATTCCACTTTTCTCTATCGTTTTGGCGTTTCTGAGAAATAATCTGGTAAAGATTGGCACCACTTTCTCCCACGGTAAAACTTCCAAACTCCGTATAGATGTTCGGTTCTTCCACCCCTTCCTCTTCACAGAATTTTTTGATTTGAGACACTATTTCATTCACCATATATTGGTAATCATAGTCGAAATTGAGAGAAGTTTTGATAGGGAAACCACCTCCAATATTGAGAGAATCTACTTCTGGCGCTATTTTTTTCAATCTTGCATAGACCCTCAAACACTTATACAATTCGTTCCAATAATATGCTGTGTCTTTTATCCCTGTATTGATAAAGAAATGCAACATTTTGAGCCTTGCATTAGGGTGTTCCGCAATTTTTTGGGAATAATAAGGGATAATATCCTTATAACCAATACCCAAACGCGAGGTATAAAATTCAAACTTTGGTTCTTCCTCCGAAGCGATGCGAATTCCAATATTAAAAGTAGAATCGATGCTTTCGGTAAGTTTATCCAGCTCGCGGTAATTATCCAAAATTGGCGTAATATTTTCAAAACCATTATTAATCATTTCAGAGATTTTCTGTAAATAATCATCGGTTTTAAACCCATTGCAAATCACCTCTATCTCTTTGGTAAACTTGCCTTTATCATAGAGGGCTTTTACAATATCCATATCATACGCCGAAGAGGTTTCTATGGAAATATCGTTTTTAAGAGCCTCTTCCAAAACGAAGTTGAAATGGCTAGATTTAGTACAATAGCAGTACTTGTAAGCTTTCTTATAATCATTTTTTTCAAAAGCTTCCTTAAACCAAGTTTTAGCCCTTTGGATATTTTGAGAAATTCTTGGCAAGTAAGAAATTTTGAGCGGTGTCCCGAATTTTTCCACCACCTCCATCAGATTAATATCGTGAAATAAGAGGTTGTTTTCAGCCACATTAAACTCCTCCGTAGGGAAATAAAGGGTTTGGTCTATCAGCTCAGAATATTTTATTTTCATTCTTAAAAAATTGAAATATAAAGATTAAATAAAGGTTTATTCGCCCATAATGGACAATGCAAAAATGCAAAAAAGTTTTGAGATTTTCCCGTTATATCCAAAGTTATTTTCTAATCCAGAGAACAATATATTTCTACACCACACTATACCTAAAAACATTTATTAATTTCAATCTATTTTCAGAAAATATTATCATTCTTGCAAAGTTAATTTCTTGAAAGAAGAAAAACTACCATTATAGACATTTAAGTCCACTTTGGTATTGATGCCATAGACAATCCCCTTTTCTGTAAACTGCCACATCTTCCAAGGGTCTTGCACGCTAGGCTCTAGCACATCATTATAATTGGCAAGCCAAAGCGGATAGTCATCAAACTCGCCTCTTAAATAATCCTTATAATAATGGTAATAGGTATAGATAATGGGCTTTCTACCGTATTTTTCTTCTACTATCTTGCACCAAGTTTTTAGGTTTTCTATTAATTCTGGATGAGAATAGCGAAGGGATTTTTTCTCGATATCCAAAACGGGAACCAAATCGCCTTCTTCCAGTTTTACAGTTTCCAAAAAATTATTGGCTTGGCGTACGGGGTCTTCATCTGGACGATAAAAATGATAGGCACCACGCACCAACTGATGTTCCTTGGCCAAACGCCAAAAGGTATTGAAATTTTTATCCTTTCCCCTATTGCCCATCGTGGCTCTCATCACTACAAATTTCAGCGGAATACTGCGGTGGGCAATACTAAGGCTATCCCACTGAATGTCTTTCACTTCCTGATAATGAGAGATATCTATACCGAAAGTTTTATCCACATATTCTTCTACAATCTTATGAATCCGCTCCTCTTCTTTCTTCGAGTTTTTGAGTTTTTTATGTTCAAATTGATTGAAATACATTGCGTAGTAAAAGCCTATCTTTTCTTTCAAATAAAATCCCGCTCCTAAAAGTGAAACCATTAAAATGAGCAATAATGTCCACCGCCGCAAAAGCCAATGCCTTCTACGGTGCCGATGGATTTTCTTTTTAGTTTTTCTTTTCCTAGTGCTTTTTGCCATAGTTATCGTTTGCAAAAATATTTTATTTCGGGAATATTCTCTTGTTTTGCAAAGTTTTTTTTAACAAAAAAAGGTCGGAAAAACCATTCCGACCTTCTTATATCTTAGTTATCAATTAGAACATCTTCCAAAAACCAACATCATAAGATTTGGATAAATCCTTGATACACTTGCTAGACATCATTTTTACCCTCACAGTGCTGATACCTATTTCTTTATTATACTCAAACTGAGGTACCTTTTCATTAGAAGTCTTTTGTGTTCCATTGCCATACACCACTGTCCAAGTGTACTTATAATTATTTTGCATTTCATTGGGGAAAAAGCTCACCACTCCATCTGCATACTTCACTTCTTTAAAGGCATTGATGGTAATATCACAGTCCGTGTGATTTTGTGCATTGGCACGATATTCAGCAGGGTCTCTATCTATCACATCTATATTTTTACTGCATTGCGATACGCCTTGCGAGGTAAGCATAGACAAAGACAACACCGTTCTTCCCCCTGCCATTGGCTGTATGGTTACCTTATTTTTACGGAAATCACCATCCACTTTTGTATTGCCCCCTACCGTTACCCAAAGATGACAATCGGGGCATTGGGCATTATCATTCTCTACAGTATAAGTTTCTGTATCTGTAATATTTATAGTACTTTTACCCAAAATATTACATTGAGCCAATACCATTACAGAAGCCACAAGAGATAAAAGAAATAACACTTTTTTCATAAATACATTTTTTAATAATACGGCACAAAGATAGTAAATTTTATTGGTTGACAGTTGACAGTTGTCTGTTGATTGTTAATTGTTAATTGTTAATTATTAATTGTTAATTGTAAACCAGCTCAAAACTAAAGCAAATAGTATTAGCATTTTTGCCCCCTTCGGGGGACAGGGGGCTGATTCAAAACTCAACACTAAAAGCTAATGTTAACTATTGTAATTTAAAGTTGAAATCTACTATTTCTGTACACATCTGATTGCTCTACTTTTTTTTTCGTTCTTTTCAATTAAGCTATACGCGATTGTAGGATATGCATATTCTGATAATCTTTCACCGAAATTACCTCTATCAAGAACCGATATAATTCGATTTTCAACTACTATGGTAGTACTTGAAGTCCAACCATATGGTTCCCATTCTTTATTCCATCCATGAATTTCAAGAGGTCCCTCCACTATCCTATCAGGAGCTAACCACAGAGAACTTGTACCCCTTGTAACGTTCTCGTCCTTATAGGCTGCACCAGTTTTTTGCAACCTTAATTGAGTCATAATATCTAAATTATTGCTAAAATAGTCAATGGTTTCAGCAGTATTAGGAGGAGTAACAATACTTAGGTGGTAATCAGTGTTATAAAATACACTTGTAGTGAAAAGACCTTGATCCGTATCAGTAACTATTTTATTAATATCATTAACTAATACTAATTTCAAATCACTCATATTCATTACTCTATATCCATCTGGACATGGATTATTAAACATTTCCCCTGTCCATAAATTATAATCATGCTCATTCGTTGTAGCCCAATCCTCGCCTGTCAGTGCATGATTAGTAAAAACAAACGAATGATTGGAATTAAATACATCTTGTTTAATATCTGTTACTGGTTTTTTTCTATATACATACCAATAATCTTGTGTACTAGTAAAACCAAAATCAGGACCTAAATCACTCACAATATCTGGTTTCACCTGACGATGGTAATAAGTTACCAATTCGTGTCCATCAGCTTTTCTTCCTTCCTGAAATAATGAACCAAAAGCCTTCCAATCCTCATATTCTGTAGGCATTACTTCTGGGTTAAAATGTGGGCTTCCTTCTCTAGCATATTCTGCACCGAGGTTGAGATTGAGCCACTTTTTACCATTTGGCCCCATTACTGCACAATAGATGAAGTTATGATCTCCATCCCCATAATGCTTATCATATACCAATTCTAAACACTTCGCACTAGGTGTAAAAGGGATTCCTCCCTCCAATGCTTCTAATACCACTTGTGCTTTTAGATGGGAGGTTGTAAATAAAGCTCCCATTGCTAATGTAAATAATATTTTTTTCATAAGTTTCCTATTTTTATTAGATAGCATCTCCTGTAATGGTAGCTTCAGCGGTAGTTCTTTTAATAACCCCTACAGCAGAGAACTGCTTTCTTGTTTTAGTACCTCTTGCCGTTTGTAAGGTAACACTGCTACCTACTATGGTTACCTGCCCTGCACCTTGCTGTACCACCACACAACTAAAGCCTGCTGGCAAAGCTGCTGGAACAGTAATAGATACCGCACCTGAAGTATTTACATAGACATAGCCATTGTTATCTGCTACAGCTAAAGTATAAGCTGTCGTAACGGTTCTTACAGGAGTAGATAGACTAATGGTAGTACCACTTATTGCAATACCATTACCTGCTGTATAGGTGGTATTCGTATCGGTATCCGCCGCTGGTGCCCACGCTGTTCCGTTCCACTTTAATACTTGCCCATTGGTTGGGGCAGTATTGGCGACTGCTCTACCTTGTATCCTTGCTACGGTAGTGGCATTGCTATTGGCTGCAGCTGTTACATCACCCATTAATGCAGCTCTTTGGATTTGGTTTCCACTAATGGTGTTTGAGGTAGAATTGACATAAGTAGTATTAGCATCCGCTGCGGGTGCCCAAGTGTTCGTTGTTGCGTTATATTTCAACACTTGTCCATCGGTGGCTCCCATTTGGTTGAGATCGGCGGCTACTATAGACTTGTCTACAATCTTAGAAGAATCCACTGAGTTTGCTGCTAAATCTACCAAAGCCACTTGTCCATCGGCTATCTTCGCTGAGGTTACGGCATTCGGGGCAATAGTAGTCGCATTGCTATTAGCGGCAGCTGTTACATCACCTGTTAATGCAGCTCTTTGGATTTGGTTTCCACTAATGGTGTTTGAGGTAGAATTGACATAAGTAGTATTAGCATCCGCTGCGGGTGCCCAACTATTGGTTGCTGCATTATATTTCAACACTTGTCCATCGGTGGCTCCCATTTGGTTGAGATCGGCGGCTACTATAGACTTGTCTACAATCTTAGAAGAGTCCACTGAGTTTGCTGCTAAATCTACCAAAGTCACTTGTCCATCGGCTATCTTCGCTGAGGTTACAGCATTCGGGGCAATAGTAGTCGCATTGCTATTGGCTGCAG
>NZ_JBHMFD010000018.1:0-1456 GCF_042427575.1 Bergeyella porcorum | reverse complement strand
TTTCAAAAATTCCAATGTTAGGAAAGAACTTAATATTCCACTTAAAGAATTTAATTACAAAGACTTATCATCGAAAGCAAAAAAATTTAATGTGCCTTTATCTAAAATGGTAATTTTAAACTCTACTAACGATGAAAAGAAAATTAATTTTATAAAAAATAACCACAATAGAAATAAAAATCTTTTAAAAGATGGCTCTAATTATTGTATATACTGTGACTATATAATATACTCCAACATTACAAAAGATTTATACGAAGAATCAAACGAAATAGTAGAAAAAATAGCTTATTAAAAAAAATAAGGTATTTTTTCTTTACCCATACGGTATAATCTCAACCAAGCTTCGCATTCCTGCGGAGTTTTTTTAATTCCCATTACTCTATGTGCACGCCAATAAGCTCTCTTTAAAACTCCCCAACGAGAAGCGTAAAAACCTGGCATTTTAGGATTCCAAAAGTGTTTTAACATTCCATCGTGAGTAAGCAACCAATTAGCAAAATAAGATTTTCCTTTCCTCAACTCCAAAATTCCTCTTTCTGCACGTTCTTTGTGAAATCCTTGAAAATACAAATCAAAAACAACATCAAATAAATTTTGGTCATACCCACCCAATAAATTGGCTTTGGAAAAAAAATTTTTAACCACAGGCACAAATTCATAACTAACTCTATAGTAATAATTTTCCCTAAGAAAATCTAAAGAATAAGTACGACCCAAGACAGGTTTTGAACCATCTTTAAACTTTGTTAAACCTATTCCAACAGTAGGTATCCCTCTAGAATCTTTATAAGTTGTAAGACGTTCACCCTCTATCCATTTATGAATGGCGTGCATATCGGCAGACACCTCACTAGGCTTCGCAACAGGATTATATCCTGCTGAGTTTGACCTTTCTTTACTATTCATAGCATTTTTCATAATATTCTCAATAAAGTGCATAATTGAAAATCCAAATAAAAATGGAAACATTTTTTTTCTTTTTTTTTTTAGGTTAATATAAAAAGGCAGTGGCAATAATCCACCACCTTTTAAACTTACTTTTTCTTTGGCTCAAAATCTTGTTGCCCGTCCAGTGCGTCAAGCACTCTAATAACAACGTTTAGAACAATTCGGAGCTTTTCTCTGTTCTGGATAGCCGTCTTACTACCCAATAAATTTGCGATTTTTTCAAACATTTTTTTATTTTTTTTTAGTTAGAATGCTTTACCAAAATATCCGCTTACACGCTTACCACTACGGGTATAGCCGTTACCATTAGGAGATATTACCAATCCTAACTCCTTGATAAATATCTTTCTAGTACTCTTGTTGAACAACGCCCAATATAATTGGGTAGTGCCAACACCTCTATGAACGATTTCAACGGAGTAAGTGTAATATACGGTACCGTCTTGGCTTTCGTGTTCCTTACCATCTTTAGGCATTGCCGTTGCCGTCATCAAACCGTTTTTGG
>NZ_JBHMFD010000017.1:0-1496 GCF_042427575.1 Bergeyella porcorum | reverse complement strand
TTTCAAAAATTCCAATGTTAGGAAAGAACTTAATATTCCACTTAAAGAATTTAATTACAAAGACTTATCAAATAAATCAAAAAAATTTAATGTTCCTTTATCCAAAATGGTAATTTTAAATTCTACAGATGAAAATAATCTACAAAACATCATTTTTGACTACCATAGAAATAGACCAAACAAAGAGGGGATAATACACTGTATCTATTGTAGATATGTGATATATGCGGATATCAACAACTATTACGAATCAGCGAATGAAATATCCGCACTTTAAAAATAAAAAGGTAATTTTAAACGATTAGCCTTATAATATTCGGCAGATGTGACTTGGTCAGGTCTGCCGTTTTTAAGTTTAGGCATACTTTTAGTCACTTCATTAATACCATTTTCAATAGGCTTTCCCGCAACAAAATTAGCTAATCTTATACGAGCATACAGAATCCCAACAAAAAATCGCCTATCCGAACCTACTAAGAAATTAGGTCCTATACCGTTGGAAGTCATTAACCAATTAGCAAATTTATTTCTGTCATTCAGACCATTCTGCAAAAGAGACGCCTCCCTTGATGAAGTAAAACCATTGAAAACCAAATAATAAATTGCATCGGCTATCTTTTGCGGAACTGGCAAACCATTCTTTTTAAGAATAGATTTAACCCTATTAATTTTATCAGCAGACACCCTAATTAACTGGTCTTCTAAAAAAGAGTCTGCATACGTCCTATTTAAAACAGGATAATACCGTCTGCCATTATCATCAATAAAATAGGTCAATCCATTCCCCACTGTAACAGGGTCGCCTGGGTGTTGATATGCTTTATTTGAATACCCTTCAATACGTTTTTTCAAACTTATCACTTCTTTTGATGGTCTAAAATTCAAATGAGTAGCAGTATCTACAGGAACATATCCCCCACTATTTTGAGTATTGCTCTTTTCTTTCATTGCATTTTTCATAATATTCTCAATAAAGTGCATAATTGAAAATCCAAATAAAAATGGAAACATTTTTTTTTCTTTTTTTTTTAGGTTAATATAAAAAGGCAGTGGCAATAATCCACCACCTTTTAAACTTACTTTTTCTTCGGCTCAAAATCTTGTTGTCCGTCCAGTGCGTCAAGCACTCTAATAACAACGTTTAGAACTATTCTGAGCTTCTCTCTGTTCTGGATAGCCGTTTTACTACCCAACAAATTCGCGATTTTTTCAAACATTTTCTTTATTTTTTTTTAGTTAAAACGCTTTTCCAAAATACCCGCTTACACGCTTACCACTACGGGTATGCCCATTACCATTAGGAGAGATTACCAAACCTAACTCCTTGATAAATATCTTCCTAGTACTCTTGTTGAATAACGCCCAATATAATTGCGTAGTTCCAAGACCTCTATGCACTATTTCAACGGAGTAGGTGTAATACACTGTACCGTCTTGGCTTTCGTGTTCCTTACCATCTTTAGGCATTGCCGTTGCCGTCATCAAACCGTTTTTGG
>NZ_JBHMFD010000016.1:0-27486 GCF_042427575.1 Bergeyella porcorum | reverse complement strand
ACCATTTTTCATCTTCTAATGCGTATTTTTTTTCTCTTTTTTCTTTTCGCATTAGATACTTGAACTTAGGTAAGTAAAAATATTTCGCTTCAAGTCTTTGTATTTCAAAAAAAATGCTTACTTTTGCGGACTGAATTAAATCATTAACCTAAAAAATATTTAAACAATGTTTGCAATTGTAGAGATAGCAGGGCTTCAATACAAAGTTGAGCAAGATCAGAAGTTGTTTGTAAACCGTTTGAAAGGAGATAAAGGTGCGAAAGTATCTTTCGACAAAGTTCTTCTTACTGTAAACGGAGCAACAACAGTTGGCGCCCCGGCTGTAAGCGGTATCACAGTAGATGCTGAAATTTTAGACCACGTTCAAGCGGATAAAGTAATCGTTTTCAAAAAGAAAAGAAGAAAAGGATACGCTAAAAAGAACGGACACAGACATCAATTGACTCAAATCTTGATTACTGGCATTACTGGTTTTGAAGGTGGAGCAAAAAAGTCTGCTAAAAAAGAAGCTCCTAAAGCAGAATCTGCTGAAGCGTCTGACAGAGATACTGTAAACTTCTCTGAAGACCACGAGTTGAATTACAAACTAAAAAAACACGGATTGTCTCAATCTAAGGAAAACCGTGAGCTTTTAGTGAAATTGGCAGAAGGTAAAAATGAATTGCCTCACGCTGAAGTAGATGCGCTTATTGAAAACAATATCGCAGATTTCAAAGAATTGAAAAAATAAGAACCCTTTAAAAAATCTAAAATAAGATGGCACACAAGAAAGGAGTTGGTAGTTCCAAAAACGGTAGAGAATCTCACTCTAAAAGATTAGGCGTGAAGATTTTCGGAGGACAAGAAGCAATCGCTGGTAACATCATTGTAAGACAAAGAGGTACGCAGCACCACCCAGGTGAAAATGTAGGTATGGGTAAAGACCACACATTATTCGCATTGGTAGATGGAAAGGTTGTTTTCAGAAAGAAAGCTAATAACAGATCTTTTGTATCTGTAGAGCCTAATGCATAATTAGACTTTATAAAAATCTTAATCCCGATTTACTTTGGTAAGTCGGGATTTTTTTTGTTGAATGATATATATCATTACACTTTTATGTATTGATGTACAGTTACATACATCGATGTTATGCGGCTTATTTTAATTTTATTTAGAATATTTAAAAATAATATTTACATTTGCTGCGTTTTTCAGAAAAGAAAAATATCAGGCGAATGAAGGTAGTTTTTACAGTTTCTGCACTATTGATAAGCACAGCAATCTTATATGCCACAATATGAAGGCAGCTATGGTGGACATCTACGCAATTCTTTTAGCTTTTCTTCAGGTACGAGATGTGTTGGGCAAAAATAAAAAAGTCCTTTCGGATAGCGAGGTAAGAGGGCTACACTTATTCCGAACCAAAGCCAATTGTATCAACTGTCACAATACGCCCTATTTTTCGGATAATAAATTTCATAATTTAGGACTCACCTACTATGGTAGAAAATACGAAGATTTAGGACTTTATCTCACTACTAAAAAGAATGAAGATGTAGGAAAATTCAAAACACCTACTTTGAGGGAAGTCTCCGAAACCAAACCTTATATGCACAATGGATTGTTTCCTCAGTTGGAAAATGTGGTGATGATGTACAACGAGGGTATGGGCGTGGAAAAACCCAAAGGGGAGCAGATGAACGACCCTAAGTTTCCGAAAAAATCAGAAATGATACAAAAACTCAACTTATCTGATGAGGAAGTGCAAGATATTGCCGCTTTTTTAAGAACTTTGCATAGTTATAAATACAAAATGCGACCACCAGAGTTGCCTCAATAAACCATTTAAAAACCTTTTAAAAATGAAAAAAATATTATGGAGTGCTTTATTAGTGGGGATTACCACAATAGCACAAGCACAGCAAAAAGTGAATCTCACCATAGAAGAAGCAAAACCAGGCGTAGAATATGGAGCGGGAGTTCCAGAAGCCATCACTTTTAATGTGTATGATACAGAGAAAATAATGAAGGAAATAGAACAGACCCAAGACCAGCAACTGAAAGACATTGTGATTTCGGCAACGGTAACAGCGGTTTGTGAGAAAAAAGGCTGTTGGCTCACCTTGCAAAACCCTGAAAACAAAAGATTTTTTGTAAAGATGAAGGATTATGCGTTTTTCTTACCTCAAAACATTGTAGGTAAAAAAGTGTTGCTCCACGCCGATGTTGCTAAAAGAGTAATTTCAGTGAAGGAATTGCGTCATTATGCAGAAGATGCTAAAAAATCAAAAGAAGAAATTGAAGCGATTACCGAACCGAAGGAAGAATTTCGTGTAATGGCAAAAGGCATTAAAGTAGTGGGATAATCACGGTTCAATCTGATTTCCAAAGGAAGTACATTAGGAAAAATAATTAACTTTGTGAAAAATATTGAATATGGAAACCATTACAAACATTAATCAATTGGATTTAAACAAAACCTATTCCTATGCCGATTATCTCCTATGGCGATTCAAGGAGCGGGTGGAGCTTATTAAAGGGAAAATCCTGAAAATGTCTCCTGCACCCAGTAGAAAGCATCAGGAAATTTCGAGAAATATCAATAGGGTTTTGGACCAATATTTTTATGGGCAAAAATGCAAATTGTATTACGCTCCTTTTGATGTAAGAATTCCAAGGCAAAGCAGCGATGACAAGGAAGTCTTCACCGTGGTTCAGCCAGATTTATGTGTGGTATGCGATGAATCCAAACTAGATGATAAAGGCTGTATTGGGGCTCCAGATTTGATAGTGGAAATTCTTTCTCCAGGCAACTCTAAGAGGGAAATGAAAGACAAGTTTGAACTTTATCAGGAATCGGGCGTTAGAGAGTATTGGATTGTAGATCCTAATCAGGAGAGTGTACTGATTTACATCCTAAAAAACGGAGAGTATATCGGGCTAAAGCCCGTGGTAGATGATGTAGCGGTCTCCTATATCTTCCCTGATTTAACCGTTCATACCAATGATATTTTTACAATGTAAATAGATAGCTTGTTATTTCAAACAAAACACCCCGACCGAAGTTTTTCGGTCGGGGTGTTTTATCATTCAGGGAAATTATTTTGTAAAAAGTAATTCTCTGTATTTGGTCATTGGCCAAAGCTCATCATCTACCATCATTTCTAGAGCATCAGACGCTTCGCGAATTTTATCAAATCTCGGTTTCACATTATTGCAATATGCTTCCGCTTGCTCTTGTCCGTGCAATTGAGACGCTTTCGCTTTCGCTTCCAGAAGCTCATCCACTCCAATTTTGATTTGAGAAACATTTTCAGAAATGCCTCGTATTAAATCCATTTGCTCTTTGGCTAAAGATTTGAATTCTTGCTCACCGAAGATTTCCTTTAAGCCCTTTACATTGTCTATCAAACGATTTTGATAATTAAGAGCTGCAGGAATGATGTGGTTTCTCGCAATGTCGGACAGCACTTTTGCTTCAATATCAATGTTGGTAGAGTATTTCTCCAGCTTAATCTCGTTTCTTGCTTCAAATTCTCTATGATTGTAGATGCCTAATTCTTCATACAAAGCGATGAATTTTTGGTTCAATTCATATTTCAAGGCTTCTGGAGTAGTTTTAAGGTTGTTCAGTCCTCTTTTTTCAGCTTCTTTTGCCCAATCTTCAGAGTAGCCATCGCCTTCAAACATTATTTTTTTACTCTCTTTGATGTATTCCCTTAGTACATTGAAAATTGCTTCGTCTTTCTTGAGGTTTTTACCATCTATCAAAGCATCTACCTCATTTTTGAATACTCTCAATTGTTTTGCAACGATGGCATTAAGCACCGTCATTGGCTCCGCACAGTTGGCAGAAGAACCTACGGCACGGAACTCAAACTTGTTCCCCGTAAAGGCAAAAGGAGAAGTTCTGTTTCTATCGGTATTATCCAAAAGGATTTCTGGAATTTTCCCTACTACATTGAGTTTCAACTCTGTTTTTTCCTCTGGTGAAAGTTTGCCATCGGTAACTTTTTCAAGCTCTTCCAAAACGCTGTATAGCTGACTTCCAATAAATGCCGAAACAATAGCAGGAGGAGCTTCATTGGCACCTAGACGATGGTCGTTACTTGCTGATGCGATGCTGGCACGCAATAAATCGCCATATTCGGAAACTGCTTTCAAAGCATTCACAAAGAAGGTCAAAAATTGAAGGTTTTTCTTTGGGTTTTTACCAGGGCTCAAAAGGTTTTCCCCTGTGTCTGTTGCCAAAGACCAGTTATTATGCTTTCCACTACCATTCACGCCCTTGAAAGGCTTTTCGTGGAATAGGATATGGAAATGATGCTTGTGAGCCACTCTTGCCATAATATCCATCAGTAGAGAGTTGTGATCTACCGCTACATTGGTTTCCTCAAACATCGGAGCCAATTCAAATTGGTTAGGAGCCACTTCATTATGCCTTGTTGTTACAGGGATTCCCAATTTCATACATTCAATTTCCAGCTCTTTCATAAAGTTCATCACCCTCGTAGGAATAGAGCCGAAATAGTGGTCGTCTAGCTGCTGTCCTTTTGCAGGCGAATGTCCTAAAAGGGTTCTTCCTGTGAAGATAAGGTCTAGCCTAGATTGGTAAAGAGCGGTATCTACCAAAAAATATTCCTGCTCCCAGCCCAAAGTAGCCGTTACTTTTGTTACATTTTTATCAAAATAAGATTTGCAAACTTCTGTTGCTGCTTCATCTATTGCACTTAAAGCTCTTAGCAATGGTGTCTTATAGTCCAAAGTTTCCCCCGTATAAGAGATAAAAATGGAAGGAATACAAAGCGTAGTTCCGATGATAAATGCTGGGGAGGTAGGGTCCCAAGCGGTATATCCTCTTGCTTCAAAGGTGTTTCTGATACCACCATTAGGGAAAGATGACGCATCTGGCTCTTGCTGGATAAGCATACTTCCGTTGAATCTTTCTATGGCTCTATCGCTTTCAAATGGCGTAAAGAAAGAATCGTGTTTTTCTGCTGTAGAACCCGTAAGTGGCTGAAACCAGTGGGTGTAGTGCGTAACACCTTTGGATAGTGCCCAGTCTTTCATCGCTACGGCAATTTGGTCGGCAATATGTCTAGGTGTTTTAGTACCTTTTTTAATGGCATCTTGAATAGAAGTAAATGCTTCTTTGGTAAGGTAAGCTCTCATAGTCTCTTCGGAGAAAACATTTTCGCAGAAGAGTTCAGATAATTTTTTAGGAACTTCTATGGCGTTGTCTTTTCTATAATTTCTAAAAGGCAACTCAGATAATGCTTTAAATCTTAATGTGGACATCTTAATGTGATTTTAATTGATGCAAAGTTATATATTTTTTCAATACAAAAACATTTCACCATTAAAAAATAAGGGGTCGAATTTTATTTTAACACAAATGAAACTAAAACACCCCCTTAAAAATATAGAGTAATATATATATATATATATAAAACACACACAACAAGTACCTTTCTGCAAAACATCAATTTTATTCAATGAGAAATATTAGCACAATTTTTGATACCCAAAAGCCATTAAAAATATCCTATGAGAAGATTTTTTCTTTTTCTTATCCTTTTCACTACGCTCTACAACGCACAGAGTAAAAATAAAAAAACCTCAATAAAGCCTATTGATTTATCCAAAATCAATGATTCCATTCCTGCCCTTATCCCACAGAAGAAAGACGGCAAATTCGGCTTCATCACCCAGCGAGGCAAAGTTGCTATCCCTCATCTATATAGCAATGTAGGTTTCTTTACGGAAGATTGCAATCTTCTTAATTCTAAAAATGAAAAAGTAAGAAAATTTGGCACTAATGATTACGCTTCAGTGAGAAAAGATGGTAAAAACTACCGCATCACAACCAGTGGAAAGCTCGCTTATCAGTATCAAGATACCGATTTAGCCCAATGCCCATTCGAATTCAAGCAGCAAAAATATTATTCTTTCGTTAGGCAAGGTTTTTTTGGAATTGTAGAGAAAGAAAAATTCCACGATGAAGCCGATTACAGGCAATACATCATCTATCCACAGTATCAATATCTTCATATAATGGAAGGCGATGATGTTCATAATCCTATGATTATCGCAGCGATAAATGACAAATTCGGGGTCATTGATATTCACAATCGGGTGATTATCCCTTTCATCTATGCTGATATCAAGCGAAATTTCAGCTGGAAACTCGCCCGCCTTTTTGAGGTTACCACAGATGGAAAGAACTATTTTTATGTAGATTCAAAAAATAGAAGTTATTAAATCCCTGCTCTCCTATTGTCATATTTTCACAAAAACATTATCTTTGCCCCCGATAAAAAAGGGGTGCTACGCACGCGTGGCTGAGATTATACCCAATGAACCTAGAACAGGTAATGCTGTTTAGGGAAACATAAAAATTCAAGGTTTGAAGTTAAAAATTCAAGATTAAAAACATTGAATAAAAAAAACTTAAACATTGAATAATTCATAATCACCCCTTTTATTCAATTAATCTTAAAACCATTAAAAGAATGAAAGGTATTTTTATTTTAGGACTTTCCGTAAGTTCCTTTTACTTCGTGAATGCACAAAAGGTGCAAGACTCCATCAAAACGAAAGACATTGAGACCGTTAATTTCACCAAACGGTTGCCCGTTTCCAAGGAAATCATCAATGTAGAAAAAGACTTAAAGTCTAAAAACTTAGCCCAAGACCTCCCCATCTTGCTCAAAAACCAAATGTCTGTGGTTTCCACTTCGGATGCAGGAAACGGCGTGGGCTACACAGGATGGCGTATCCGTGGCTTAGATGGCTCACGCATCAATGTAATGCTGAATGGCGTACCGTACAACGACTCCGAATCCCAAGGCACTTTCTTCGTGAATGTCTCAGACCTCGCCTCCTCTTCATCTAATATTTTAATACAAAGAGGCGTGGGAACCTCTACCAATGGCGTGGCATCCTTCGGTGCTAGCGTAAACATCAATACCAAAAATCCTGACGACAAAGCCTACGCCCTCACCAACCAATCTTACGGTTCTTTCAACACCCGAAGACACGCCTTTGAAGTGGGTTCTGGCAAATTTTGGAACAATAAACTCTCTGTGATGGGGCGTTACTCTATCACCAAATCTGACGGCTATATTGATAGAGCGTTTTCCGACCTCAATTCCTACAACTTCACCGCTTTGTTTGAAGATGGTAATACCAAACTAAGACTAATGACCTTCGGTGGAAAGGAAAAAACCTATCAAGCGTGGAACGGCATCTCGGTGGAAGAGTTTGAGAAAAACCCCAGAAAAAACACCTCTGGCGTTCTCTACAATAGCGATGGCAGCATTGCAGGATACTACGATAACGAAACCGATAACTACCGCCAAAATCATTATCATTTGCTTTGGGAACAGAAGCTCAGCACAATATGGAATTTAGAAACCACCCTGCACTACACCAAAGGCAAAGGCTACTATGAAAATTACCGCCAAAACGATAGGCTGAACCGCTACCTCATACAACCTTTTGTATGGAACGGCAGTACCATCTCTCGTACAGATTTAATTCGGTACAAGTGGCTAGACAATGATTTCTACGGTGTTATTTCAAACCTTTATGGAAAACTCAACACCCTTGACCTCAACTTTGGACTCATCGCCAACCGATACAAAGGAGCTCACTTTGGCAATATTTCCTCTGTAAAAGATTATGGCAACAACATCCCAAATCATCACGAATATTACCGTAATATGGGATACAAAAACGAAGTATCAGGCTACGCCAAAGCCCTCTATAAATTAGGAAAGTTTGATTTCTTTGCAGACCTTCAGCTCCGTTCTATCGATTATAAGGCGGAGGTACTCCTCAACCCTGCCGAAGGTGGCGAAGTGAAAACCAACTGGCTATTCTTCAACCCAAAAGCAGGAATGAATGTTGCCATCTCAAAGGGAAAAATCTATCTATCCTATGCTCACGCTCATAGAGAACCCAATAGAAGAGACTTGCTGGACAACGCAGAAATTCGCCCAGAGAAACTTCACAACATAGAACTCGGGATAGAAAAACAACTTGGCAATTGGCTATCTTTCAGCTCCAATGCTTATCTAATGTACTACAAAGACCAATTGGTACTTAGCGGAAAAATCAATGATGTGGGAGGAATGGTACGCGAAAACTCTGGCGAATCTTATCGCCTTGGGCTAGAAACAGGCGTCGCTGCAAAACTCAGCTCCCAGTTTACCCTTGCTGGGAATGCTACCCTCAGCCAAAATAAAAACCTCAACCATATTGTAGAAAGCACGGATGCCAATGGAGCTACGGTTTACAACAATCTGGGCAATACCACCATTTCTTTCTCGCCTAGCTTTATCGGAAACCTCTCTGCTACATACAGTCCTGTACCTCATTTTAGCGTTACCCTAAGCAATCAGTATGTAGGAAAACAGTATCTGGACAATACAGAAGATGCTCAGCTAAAACTCCCAGGATACAATGTATTAGATGTTTTAGCCAATTACCAACTGAAAATTTCCCGCTACGATTTAGGGCTGAATCTAATGGTTAATAATCTTCTTAATCGAAAATATGCTAATAATGGCTATGTTTATGATGGAGCAATGGTCTATCCACAGGCGGGCACCAATTTTATGCTCGGAATGACACTGAAGTTCCAGTAAAATAATTTCTCCTAATATTTTTTTCTATATTTTCCACTTCCGCCGTTTTTCATCCAATGAAGAGCGGCGGTTGTTGGATTTAGGGAGGTGGGGTATTATGAAGTTAAAAAGCTAGGAGGTTAGATGGTTAAAAGGTATAAAGCTGACCTATTTCCTTACGGAATGAGGCTAGACCTAGATGGGGCTAAGGATTTCCCACTCGGAATGAAGCTAGACCTAGATGGGTCTAAGACTTTCCCGCTCGGAATGAAGCTAGACCTAGATGGGTCTAAGACTTTCCCGCTTGGAATGAAGCTAGACCTAGATGGGTCTAAGACTTTCCCGCTTGGAATGAAGCTAGACCTAGATGGGTCTAACGATTTCCCACTCGGAATGAAGCTAGACCTAGATGGGTCTAACGATTTCCCACTCGGAATGAGGCTAGACCTAGATGGGGCTAAGACTTTCCCACTTGGAATGAAGCTAGACCCTGTAATTTTTTCAATTTGTCTAAAGCCTTTTAGGGAATCCTCCTTGAAAGTCGGGTTAAAACCCGACCCTATTGAAAACTTTGAATCTTTTAGATTAAACGCAGAAAACGCATTACCCTTCGCTCAAGATAATATTTCGAGGTTTTTCTTTACACAATTTAAAAGCTTATCGCTTATCGCTTAAAGCCTAACGCTCAATTTAGAATAAAGATGACAGAAATCAATATATCGCAATGTTGATTTTTTTATTATCTTAGCCTAATGTTTATTCAGGACTATATTTCAAAGGATTTTCCCGCGTTTCGCATCTCAGATTCTATAGAAGAGGCTTGCGAAACGGCTAAAGAATTTGGCTATTCACATGTTTTTATCACCAAAAACAATGCGTATGCAGGTGCTCTTAGCCAGAGTTTTTTAGAAGAAAGCCCAGAGGGCAACTTGGGCAGTTTGGAAATTCATTTTGAGAAATTTGCCATTGTAGAAGATGGTAATATATTAGACACCATCAAGCTTTTTCATAGTTTTTATGCCAATGTAGTTCCCGTTATAGGAAAAAATGAAAACTATGTGGGCTACATCTCTTGTGATGATATTTTCAGTGAATTTTCAAAATATCCACTGTTTTCAGAAAATGGAGCGGTACTCACGGTTCAGACCAATACCCCACACTATTCATTAGCCGAAGTTACCAAAATTGTAGAAGGCAACAATGCTAAAATCTATGGTTGCTATGTGAGTGGCTTTAACGAAGATGGCGTTTTGATTACACTAAAAATCAGCGGAGAGCATCTGGCTTCCATAGACGAAACCTTTGAACGCTATGGCTATAGCGTGGTGCATAAACATTACGAAGACGAAAAAGAACAACTGATGAAAGACCGCTTTGGCTTCTTTCAAAAATATTTGGAAATTTAGACTATGGTAGCAGCAATCTATACTCAAAAAAGTGATTTAGACACCTTTCTCTACATCAGTAAATTCATCTCCGAATTGGATAGCAGAGGTATAAAGACCATCTTGCATACCGAAATGGCAGAAGCGATGCAGTTTTCTAAGCAATTTACAACTTTCAGTTGCAAGGAAGATTTGCTATCAGAAAATGCACAGATTCTTTTCACCTTCGGGGGCGATGGCACTTTGGTTACGGCATTGCTCTTCATTCAGGATACCAATATCCCTATAGTGGGAGTTAATATCGGGCGACTTGGTTTCTTGGCGAGTTTTACCAAAGAAGGCGTCTTCAAGGAGTTAGACAACATCCTGAAAGGAGAGGTAAACATCTCTAAAAGGTCTGTAATAGAAGTGGTTTCCCCTAAGAGCGAGGATTTCTTCCCATATGCCCTCAATGATATTACCATTTCCCGTAGAGAGACCACCTCTATGATTACGGTAGATTCTTATATCAACGATGAGTTTCTCAATGTCTTTTGGGGCGACGGCGTTATTATCTCTACCCCTACGGGTTCCACCGCCTACTCTCTCAGCTGTGGTGGCCCTATCATCTCTCCAGAGAACGACAACTTCGTCATCACCCCCATAGCCCCTCATAATCTGAATGTAAGACCTCTCATTGTAAAAGATGATGCCGTATTCCGATTAAGAGTAGAAAGCCGCGTACCACAGTATTCGCTGTCATTAGATTCTCGGCTAATACACATAGATACCGATGTGGAATTGGTTATCCAAAAGGCAAACTTCAGCATTTCATTAATCCAACCTAAACATTTAAGCTTCTACGAAACCATCAGGCAAAAATTACTTTGGGGAAAAGATAAAAGAAACTGATGCTTTTTTGGTTTAAAATCCTTAACTTTGGCTAAATAAAAAAATTTAAATTAATTTCATCTTAAAAAAAGTAAAAATTATGAGCAGAAAATTTCCGGCAGGTGTTGCCACAGGACAATTGGTTACAGACATTTTCCAATATGCAAAAGAGAATAGATTTGCCCTTCCGGCAGTTAATGTCATCGGCTCTAGCAATGTTAATGCAACGCTAGAAACCGCAGCAAAGCTTAATTCTCCTGTTATCATCCAGTTTTCTAACGGCGGTGCTGCTTACAACGCTGGAAAAGGTCTTAGCAATGATGGGCAAAAAGCAGCCATCTTAGGAGGCATCGCTGGTGCTAAGCACATCCACACCTTAGCAGAGGCTTATGGTGCTACGGTAATCCTTCATACCGACCATTGTGCTAAAAAACTTCTCCCTTGGATAGACGGGCTAATGGATGCCAACGAAGAGTTTTACAAGCAAACAGGAAAATCCCTTTACTCTTCTCATATGCTAGACCTTTCTGAAGAGTCTTTAGAAGAAAATATGGACATCTCTTGCCAATATTTTGAAAGAATGGCAAAACTAGGAATGACCTTGGAAATTGAATTGGGTGTAACAGGTGGTGAAGAAGACGGCGTGGATAACACAGGAGTAGATTCTTCTAAACTCTATACTCAGCCAGAGGAAGTGGCATACGCATACGAAAGGCTAAAAGCCATCTCTCCAAACTTCACGGTAGCCGCAGCATTCGGGAATGTTCACGGGGTTTACAAACCAGGAAATGTGAAACTAACACCGAAAATCTTAGATAATTCTCAGAAATTTGTACAAGAAAAATTCGGTACAGCAGAGAAGCCTATCAACTTCGTATTCCACGGTGGTTCTGGCTCTTCTTTGGAGGAAATCAGAGAAGCGATTGACTACGGTGTTATCAAAATGAATATTGACACAGACCTTCAGTTTGCTTACACAGAAGGCATCAGAGACTATATGTCTGAAAAAGCAGAATACTTGAAAGCTCAAATCGGAAACCCAGAGGGTGATGATAAGCCAAACAAAAAATTCTATGACCCAAGGGTATGGGTAAGAAAAGGAGAAGAAACTTTCTCTAAGAGATTGGTACAGGCTTTTGAAGATTTGAACAACATCAATACTTTGTAAAAGTTTTTTTGTCCATTAGATTTTCAGATTTCTTATCTTTGGGGTCTGAAAATCTATTTTTTTAATTTAAAATTGTACATCAATGGCATTTGATTGGTTTAAAAGAAAAGCAAAAAATATCACCACTTCTACAGACGAGAAAAAAGATGTCCCTAAAGGACTATGGCACAAAACCCCTTCAGGGAAGATTGTAGAGCACGAAGAACTTCGTAGAAATAATTTCGTTTCTCCAGAAGATGGTTTCCACGTAAGAATAGGCAGCAAAGAGTTTTTTGATTTATTCTTTGATGAAAGCAAATACAAAGAGCTTGATACCAAAGTGGAAAGTGTAGATATGCTTTCCTTCAAAGATACAAAATCTTATACCGACCGCCTTAAGGAGGTGAAAGCCAAAACAAAACTTAACGACTCCATCAGCAATGCTGTAGGAACCGTAAGTGGACAAAAGATGGTTATCTCTTGTATGGATTTTGCTTTCATCGGAGGCTCTTTAGGCTCGGTAATGGGTGAGAAAATCCGAAGAGCGATAGACTATTGCATCAAGAACAAACTTCCGTATATGATTATTTGCCAATCGGGAGGTGCTAGAATGCAAGAGGCCGCTCTATCACTAATGCAGTTGGCTAAAGTACAAGCAAAACTGGCTCAGCTTTCAGATGCTGGTCTGCCGTATATTGCCTATCTGTGCGACCCTACTTTTGGAGGAATTACCGCTTCTTTTGCTATGACGGCAGATATCATTATGGCAGAACCGGGAGCTCTGATTGGCTTTGCTGGCCCAAGGGTAATCCGTGAAACTATTGGTAAAGACTTACCAGAAGGATTCCAAACCTCCGAATTTCTATTAGAAAAAGGATTTGTAGATTTCATTGTGAAAAGAACGGAGGCGAAAGATAAGGTAGCACAGACTGTAGCCTTGCTTACCAATGCTTAAAAAGAATTAACTTAAACCAATAAAACTAGCCCGATACTTTTCTAAATCGGGCGTTTTTTATTTCTATGAAACCAATTATCATTTTCATCCGTGCAATAAAATCTTTATCTTTTCAGAAGGTTATAACCCTGCTGAGCCTCGTGTTAAAACATCCTTTATTCTCTATTCTCAGTTTCTATGCTACGCTGAAAACCTTTGCCTTAGCCAAGAAGTTTTTCCCTAAAACCAATTCCAACAGTGGCATCGGCAATGCTTTTCGCCACGCCTTGTGGTGTTGTCTGATTCCGATGTATTGTTGCAAAATATCGTCTCCCAAAAAATCATTAGACTTCTGTAAAAAAATTACCGACCTGCACGAGGAGCTTTTCCCCAACGAACCATTGGAAAAGAAAATGGACTTGCATAATAATACAGTGGGAATGATACTTTTTGAGGAAATGCTCAAAGGCATCCACCGTCAGTTTTTTGAAACCCAATTTTTTGTTGAAGAATTATTTAAAAAAGTAAAAACCGCGAAAGTTCTCAATCACATTAGCGAAGACCACGGCGATAGCTTGGTGTATATAGATGAAACGCAGGGTTTTTGCAAAAAGGATTAATCTCTCCAAAAAGTAGCCATATCCTAAATTACAGATACTCAATATGAAATTTATACTTTTTTCAGTAGGGAAGCTCCTACATTAAGGGATTTTCCAAATGTAAAAACTTATGCTATAAAACCAACTTCTTTCCCAGAAGATTATTGGCTAAATCCTGTTTATGATTTGTATGAACAGGCTAAAATTCCAATTTTAGAATTTGATGATAAATAGAATTTAGGGATTTAATTTTTTTTGAGTATCATTTTTTCTCTGGCAACTCAATAGGATTGTTGTTCTTGGCAATCTCTTCTTTGATTCTGTTTTCCATTTCTCGCATTCTATTAGGATCTGGCTGTCTATTGCCACTTGGTCTGCCACCTCCCATCATTGCACCATTAAAAAACGAAGAAGGATCTTTCTGAAACTTATCTTGTTGTTTTTCAAAATCTTTACGCTTTAGTTTTACAACAGTTCCTCTTTGCTGAGTGCTGGCTAGAGCTTCTATCTTTTTGCTCTCCCTCAAGTCAAAACTATAATCCCCTTGCTCATCTTCCACTTTTAAAACCAATCCCGGAAGCCCAGAAAACTTATAAGGACCATCTTGAAATGGAATATCCATCGTAAACCAAGCATTCCAAACCCTACCGGCAAAGGTAGTACTGGCTTTTTGAGCTTTGTATTGGTCTATCATCATTGTTTCAGGGAGGATTTTCCATTCTAGGGCTCTATCTTCTTCGTAAGTATAGACATCTCTACCAATCCTTTGCTTGTGCGATGTTTTTTTATTAATCAAATCCTTTTCAATAGTATAATTGATATTAGAACGGAGGGCATCCATCTGCTCTCTATTGAAAGAAAAATTATTCGTGGCTCGCATTCGTTCCATTAAAGAATCTCTTTTAACACTTTTTTCCGAAACGAATACCGATTTTTCTGGCGTCACATCTAAGTAAGCCAATTCGGTTTTCACATCAGATTTATCATTTGCATTTGGTTTCATTGTTACCTGATACACAAACCTTGTTGCCTGCGAGAATGCCAGTGCAGAAACAGACAAGCTCAGTAATACGATTATTTTTTTCATTAAAGGTCTATTTCTTGCTTAGATACAGCGATGGGGAATAAGTTAAAATTTATCAATCGCGAAGATAGGCAAAAAGAAAAGGCAAATTTGAAAATCAACCGAATAGTTTGTACTTTTGCAATCTAAAATCATTCTAATTAAAAACAATGATAAAAGTTTCTGACCAAGCCAAACAAAAGGCGATACAACTAATGACAGAAGATGGTTTCAATGCTGAAACCGACTATATAAGAGTGGGCGTAAAGAGTGGCGGTTGCTCTGGATTGGAATATGTTCTAAAATTTGACAAAGAAAAAAACGACTCCGACCAAGTTTTTGAAGATAATGGCATCAAAATAATTGTGGATAAAAAATCTATTCTTTATCTTGCAGGCACTACTTTGGAATACTCTGGTGGGCTCAATGGCAAGGGCTTTGTCTTCAACAATCCCAACGCCGCCCGAACCTGCGGCTGCGGCGAGAGTTTTTCATTGTAGCTAGTTCAAAGTTTAAAATTTAAAGTTCAAGGTTGTTGGTATAAACTTTAAAATTAAAATGGGAACTATTAGTAGATTTGAAGATCTAGAAATTTGGCAATTATCAAGAATATTGTGTAATGATGTTTTTAAGATAATTGAAGAAACTCCCTTGAAGAATAATTTTAGACTTTGGAATCAAATGGATGGAGCATCGGGCTCTATTATGGATAATATTGCTGAAGGATTTGAACGAAACGGAAATAAAGAATTTATCCAATTTTTGTCCATAGCAAAAGCATCTTGTGGGGAAGTTAGGTTTCAGCTTTACAGAGTGAAAGACAGAAACTTTATAGATGAAGAAACATTTGATGCACTTATGAATCAAACTTTGGTTTTAAGCAAAAAGATAAGTGCATTTATTAATTATTTAAAAAATAGCAAAATGAAAGGTTCTAAATATCAATAAACGATTAAATATTGAACCTTAAACATTGAATATAGAATTTTGAACATTGAATAATGAAATATACCGAAGACGATTTAAGGGAAGACCTTAAAAATAAAGAATATGAAGCTGGGTTTTACACGGATATTGAGTATGAGGACTTTCCTGCGGGATTGAACGAGGATATCATCCGTGCAATTTCTGCCAAAAAAGAAGAACCGGAATGGATGACGGAATGGCGACTGGAATCTTTCCGAATTTGGCAAAAAATGGAAGAACCTGATTGGGCGAACATTAAATACGAAAAACCTGATTTTCAAGCTATAAAATATTATGCCGCCCCAAAGAAAAAACCAGAATTAGAAAGCTTAGACGAGGTAGATCCAGAGCTTTTGAAAACCTTTGAAAAACTGGGAATTTCCCTTGATGAACAGAAAAGACTCACGGGCGTTGCCGTAGATGTGGTGATGGACTCTGTGTCTGTAGCAACCACCTTCCAAGAAACTTTGAAGGAAAAGGGCATCATCTTTTGCTCCATTTCGGAGGCGATACGCGAGTATCCAGATTTGGTGAAACAATACATCGGGAAAGTAGTGCCGAGAGGTGATAACTTCTATGCAGCACTCAATTCTGCAGTATTTTCAGATGGTTCCTTCTGCTACATCCCCAAAGGGGTAAGATGTCCAATGGAACTTTCTACCTATTTCCGTATCAATCAAGCGGGTACAGGTCAGTTTGAAAGAACTTTGGTGGTAGCAGATGAGGGGTCTTATGTATCGTATCTGGAAGGCTGTACAGCTCCATCGCGTGATGAGAACCAACTGCACGCTGCGGTGGTAGAACTTATCGCTATGGAAGGGGCAGAAATTAAGTATTCTACCGTTCAGAATTGGTATCCTGGAGATGAAAACGGAAAAGGAGGCGTTTACAATTTTGTAACGAAGCGAGGGCTTTGCGAGAAAAATGCAAAAATCTCTTGGACTCAAGTGGAAACAGGTTCTGCGGTAACTTGGAAATATCCAAGCTGTATTTTGAAAGGCGACAACTCCATTGGGGAATTTTACTCCATTGCAGTTACCAATATGCATCAGTATGCCGATACGGGAACAAAGATGATTCACATCGGGAAAAACACCAAATCCACCATTATTTCCAAAGGAATTTCTGCTGGTAAATCCAACAACTCTTATAGGGGATTGGTAAAGGTGATGCCCTCGGCAAAGGGAGCGAGAAATTTCTCTCAGTGCGATTCTCTTCTGATGGGGAACGAGTGTGGGGCTCATACTTTCCCTTATATTGAAATCAAAGACCCATCAGCACAATTGGAGCACGAGGCTACAACTTCCAAGATTGGGGAAGACCAAATCTTCTATTGCAACCAAAGAGGTATTGATACAGAAAAAGCCATCGCATTGATTGTTAATGGCTTCAGTAAAGAAGTCTTGAACAAATTACCAATGGAATTTGCTGTGGAAGCACAGAAACTATTGGAAATCAGCCTAGAAGGTTCTGTGGGGTAATAAAAAATTAATTAAAATAATTGTCTAAAATATTCTGACAATAAAAAAATAAATTAAAATGCTTAACATAAACAATTTACACGCTCGAATAGAAGATGGCGTAGAGATATTGAAAGGAATTAATTTGGAAATAAAACCCGGTGAAGTTCACGCCATTATGGGACCAAACGGAGCGGGAAAATCTACGCTTTCCTCGGTTATTGCAGGGAAAGAAGATTATGAAGTAACGGAAGGAGAAATTCTTTTCGAGGGAGAGGACATCGTGGAAGATGCTCCTGAGGAAAGAGCTCACAAAGGGATTTTCTTATCGTTCCAATATCCTGTGGAAATCCCAGGGGTGTCTAATACCAACTTCATCAAAGCGGCAATTAACGAAACGCGTAAAGCCAACGGTTTAGAAGAGATGCCAGCGAAGGAAATGCTTGCACTTATCCGCGAAAAATCTGAGCTTTTGGGAATGAAAAAAGAGTTCCTTTCTCGCTCTTTAAACGAAGGGTTTTCTGGAGGTGAAAAGAAAAGAAATGAAATTTTCCAAATGCTGATGCTCAATCCTAAATTGGCGATTTTAGATGAAACCGATTCAGGATTGGATATTGATGCCCTTAGAATTGTTTCTGAAGGGGTAAATCATTTCAAAAACGAAGGCAATGCAGTGCTATTGATTACGCATTATCAGAGACTTTTAAATTATATTCAGCCTGATTTCGTTCACGTTTTAGCAGACGGAAAAATCATCAAAACGGGTGATAAATCCCTTGCTTTAGAATTAGAAGATAAGGGCTATGACTGGTTACTTTAATTTTGAGATTTAATAAAAAAGAATTTTTAAGTCTCGAATAAAAAAGAAGAGTTATGCTATTAGAACAAATTTTAGAAAAAAAATCTTCACTTTCTGGTGAGAAAAATGTGGCTTTAGAAAAATTTCTAAGTTTTGGATTTCCTACAAAAAAAGATGAAGAATACAAATATACCAACCTAAAGGAAATTACGGAGAAGCAATACAACTTTCATCCGAAGACCTCTCATAATATTACCAAAGAGCAACTCAATCAATTGCATCTGGGCGAGGAAAATTTTGATTGGATTGTTTTCGTTAATGGAAAACTCCACAAGGAATTGTCCAAAGTTTCTATAGAAAATGCAGAATTTCTCTCTTTGGAATATGTTCAAAATCAAGAGCAATATCAGCCTATTTTGAAGCAGTACTTTAATACGATTGCCAATCCAGATTTGGCTTTTACCAATTTGAATTTCGCATTTCAAAACCTTGGCTTCTTCCTTCATATCCCTAAAAATACAGTGATAGAAAAGCCTATACATCTGTTTTATCTTTCTCAAAATCAGGAAGAAAATACATTTTATAATGTAAGAAACCTCCTCATTGCCGAGCAAGGTTCCAAGGTGGAAATCATTGAAAGTCATCATAATTTTGATGAATCTTTTACATTAACCAACTCTGTAACAGAGATTTTTGTAGATTCTAATGCAAAGGCAGATTGGCATAAACTCCAAAACGATAGTGCTACTTCTTACCTTATAGACCATACTTTTGCGAAGCAAGAAAGGGATAGTTTGGCTACCGTAAACACCTTTTCTTTCGGAGGGAAATTAGTGCGTAACAATCTGGATTTCATTCACAATGGAGAAAATATCAACTCGTTTATGAATGGCGTTACCATCATTGGAGGAGAGCAGTTGGTGGATCATCATACCGCCGTGCATCACAACCAACCAAATTGCGAGAGCTACCAAAATTATAAGGGAATTTTCAAGGATAAGGCTCACGGTGTGTTTAATGGTAAAGTTTTTGTGGATAAAATTGCACAAAAAACCAATGCTTATCAGCAGAATAACAATGTATTACTAAGCGAAGGAGCTACAATAGATACCAAGCCTCAGCTGGAAATCTTTGCCGATGATGTAAAATGCTCACACGGCTGTACAGTAGGACAACTGAATGAGGATGCCTTGTTTTATCTCCGTGCAAGAGGAATTTCCAAGAATGAAGCTCAGGCACTTTTGCTTTACGCTTTTGCTAATGATGCAATGGAAAATATTGATATTGAACCTCTAAAAGAGAAAATATCAAAGCTCCTTGCAGAAAAATTAGAAGTCAATATTGAATTGTAAACCATTAGAAAATCTGCATCTTTTACAAGGTGCAGATTTTTATCTTTAAGAGATGAACCTTGATACTTTTCAGAGCCATATCAAAGCCTATACGGCTCACCATCAGATTTTAGACGCTGCTTATTTTCTCACCCGTTCATTTGGGCTGGAACATAGCAATTTTGCAGGATTTGATTTCCGTCCAGAAGTTTCTGAAAACACCATTTTGCTCACAGCAGAAGGCAATTTGGGAGACAAGCAGACGGTGAAAATTCCTAAGAATCTTTTTGATTTTGACCTTAGCCTTGTTCTTAATATGATTGCCCACGAAATGCTTCACGTAAGGCAGAAAGCACCAGAATCTTTGGTGGAAGATAAAAATGAACGCGAGTGGCAGGCATACACAGAAATGCTTTTCCATACCGCTTTTCCCAATATTCCAGACGCTCCAGATTTTAATAGGAAACAATTTGCATTAAAGGCATTAGAATATTATAAAAGAATGGGAGAAGGTAGTGTATTGCAACAAAAATATGCGGAAGAAAAACTGAAAGTAGAAGCCCTTTTGAAAGATATTTTAAAGCGAAGAGGCGAAGCTGAGGGGTGACAGTTTCACTGTAAAGATAGGAATAATATAAAACGAGAGAGTTCAGAAATCGAACTCTCTCTATAAAATAAAATTTAATAAATCTAGTTTACCTTATATTGAAGTTCTTTTTCAGACAGAACTTCTTTTACTTCTACCTCTGTGCTATCTTTTAATCTCCTTATTTTGTAAGATACAGGAGCTGCAGAAGATACTAAATCATCAATACTTTAGTCTAAACGCACGAAATTTATAATCTACTAATAACTAACGATTTATACTTCAGTTACTTTCTACAAAAGTAATCAAGGTTAAAATATAATGATTTGATATTCAATGTGTATATTTATCAAGTGTCTTCAAAATACAATTTAGTACGTTTAACCTAAAAATAAAACTCTCCAAATAGTTAGACATTATTGGAGAGTTTTTTAGTTTGAATAATGGGTTTTAATTAAAACGCATATCCCACCCCTAGTATCAGCATACTTGGACGACTATCATAGCGAACCACATAATCACCAAAAGCGGTATTGGTGAAGTCTCTTTGGTCTTTGGTGAAAGCTCCTTCATATCTCGCATTGATGATGAGTTTCTTTATCTGAGCTTGAGCACCAAACTGATAGCCTACCGTAAAATTATTCTTCACATTTTCTACAAAATCGTTATAGGTATTGTCTTTAGCTAGGTTGTAGCTCATCACTGGTCCTATAAACGCTCCTAATGTTTTGCCTAAAACATTGTACCCTACCAATACTGGAACATCTACGCGGCTGCTTTTGGCTTCGATGGTGGTATTGGTAACCTTGTCTGTAAATTCATTGGTAAAACTAGTGTAGTAAATCTCTGGCATTACAAATAAAGCCGTAGGCAAATCTATCTTTGCAGACAAACCTACATTGAACCCTACATTGTTTTTTCCTTTAGCTTCGTAAGCGTTCTGTGCCGCTTGTACGGTATTTTTCCAAGTTCCGTCCTGTGTCGGGAAAAGCAAATTCGCCTTTCCTGAAAGTGTTACCTGTGCAGAGGCAACTACCGATGCACCTATCAGTGCTGTACAAAATAACTTTTTCATTGTTGTCATTATTTTTCGGGTGTTGTATATATATTTTCTATTGATGTCTTATCATTGCTCAGCAGGTAATCTCTCAATTCCTTGAAGAGCTCTGAAGAATAAACGAAATCTAATAGGTTTTTATTTTTCGCCGTAATCACATTGTCTTTACTTCCTTCCCATTCTAGGATGCCTTGCCTTAGATAGACAATCTTTTGCCCTATAGTCATCACCGAGTTCATATCGTGGGTATTGATAATGGTAGTGGTATGATATTTCTCTGTAATTTCTACAAGGAGGTCATCTATAACATTAGAGGTATAAGGGTCTAATCCCGAGTTGGGTTCATCACAGAAGAGGTATTTAGGATTGTTCACAATGGCTCTGGCAATGGCTACACGCTTTTGCATCCCTCCAGAAATCTCAGAAGGAAACTTTTGTCCTGCATTTTCTAGATGAACATTATCCATCACCTCTTGGGCTCTTTCTTTTTTCTCACGAGCAGAAAGGTTGGTGAACATATCCAGCGGAAAGGTAATATTTTCTTCCACCGTAAGGGAATCAAAAAGGGCACTTCCTTGGAATACCGTTCCTATCTCAGAACGCAAGATTTGCTTTTCTTCCCTTCCCATCTTCGTAATGTCTCTTCCATCAAACAAAATGGTGCCACTAGAAGGCTCGTGAACATTAAGAAGCGATTTCAAAAAAACCGTTTTTCCTGAGCCACTTTGCCCAATGATGAGGTTTACTTTTCCTGTTTCAAATGTGGTGCTGATGCCTTTCAAGACTTCTACGCCATCAAAACTTTTCTTTAAATTCTTTACTTCTATCATCAGCTTAAAATCATTTGGGTTAACAATAATTCAGAAATAATGATGAACACCATAGTCCATACCACCGCTTGTGTACTGGCTCTACCCACTTCTAGTGAACCACCACTCACATTATAACCGAAGTAAGCAGGTACTGTGGCAATGATGAAAGCAAATACCGCTGTTTTTATAAAAGCGTAGTAATAGAATAGATTAGGCATATACATTTGGATTCCAGAGATATAATCTGCAGAGGTCCAATTGCCTGTGATTTGCCCAGCAAGATACCCACCAAAAATACCTACCACAAGGCTCAGCGCTATCAGTAGAGGATTAAACACCACGCACGCTAATATTTTGGGTAAGATGAGAAAATTAGGAGAGTTTACTCCCATAATATCCAAAGCATCTATCTGCTCTGATACCCTCATTGCCCCAATACTAGAAGCAATATAAGAACCTACTTTACCTGCCAAAATTAGACTGATAATGGTAGGAGAAAACTCTAAAACCAATACCGCCTTGGTAGCATACCCCACAAACGGCGTAGGAATAGGAAAACTAGAAGCACTAAAGTTATTATACATCTGTATGGCCACAACTGCCCCCACGAAAATGGAAGTAAAGACCACCAAGCCAAAGGAGTTCACACCCAAGTCGTGAATCTCCCGCATAAAAAGTTTCCAGAAAACACTGCCTTTCTGAGGGCGTCTGATGGCTTTCCCCATCAGTAGAAAATACTCGCCTAAAGCGGTAAGAAATTTTTTTGTCATACTGCGAAAGTAATAATTTTTTATTAATGGGCATTGTTATCCCCTTCTATAATCAATATAATGGTTTTTAAAATAATAACTATATCTAAGCTAAAACTCCAGTTTTTCACATAAAAATAATCTGATAAGATGCGTTTTTCCATCTCGTACATCATATTGGCTTTCTCCCCTCGGAAGCCACTCACCTGTGCCAAACCCGTTAGCCCAGGTTTTACGGCACTTCTTATGCCATACTTTTGGATTTGAGGTTTATACCAATCATCTACCATTATCATATGCGGGCGAGGTCCTACTACCGACATATCCCCCAAAAGGATATTGATAAACTGCGGCGTCTCATCTAAGCTGGTTTTTCGCAAAAATCTACCTATCTTCGTGATTCTATTATCTTGATTATCAAAGATGTTAGACTGATTACTGCACCGCATTGTTCGGAATTTGATACAATTAAAAACCTGACTTCTATAGCCGTATCTTTTCTGTATAAAAAAGATAGGCCCCTTGCCATCTATCTTGATGAGCAACGCTACCAAAGGGTAAAGCCAACTCCCTATCAGTACAATAAAGCTTAATGAAAAAACAATATCAAAAATCCTTTTTATCAATTGGTTACTATAAAAATCCAAAGGAAACCTGATGGGGTTAAGAACCGGTAAAGATTCTATATAGGCCAATTCGTAAGAAAAATACTCGTTATCTGCTACATTAGGAACCAAGACAATCTTCACCCGATGGGTTTTGGCTTCCTCAAAAATTTTAGCTTGTAAACCTTCTTCAAGAATGGGTTCCGAAGGCATAAATAGGGTATGGATTCCATTGTTTTGCCAGAAATCTTTCAGCAAAGCGGGGCTTATACTAGAATCTTTAAAATCAAATATTTTAAATCCGTAATCTTTCCTTTCTCTGATGGTTTGTTCCAAGATTTTCATTGAAGCACTATGCCCCAAAAACATCACATTTCTTACATTAATCCCCTTACTACGAGCATATTTTAGAAAGAAAAACACCAATGATTTTATAAAGAATATCACGGCAAAAAAGATACCTCCTACTCGATAGAGGTTTTCTTTCAGAAAGTGATTTTCCACCACCCGAGACAGCAAAGCGGCCATCATCATAAAAATGAACAAATGAGTAAAAAACCGCTCTAGATAATTGGTAAAGGTAAGACTACGCTTCACCTGATACAGCCTTGTTTTTCCGCTAAGCAATACCCAAAATACAATTAGTACCAATAAAATAATGGCGTTATGTTCCTGTTCTGCTATACGAAAGGCATACTGACTAAGGTAAATGAAATAGAAAACCGCAACAAAAACTACGATGTCCAAAAGAATCATAGCGGGTTTAAAATAAATGGAAAACCGTAGTCTTTGCATAATGGCGATTAAGGGATATTCAGATACTTATGCGTTTGCACAGAAGCCTGCCACTGAGGGTGTTCTAAGATAAAATCGGTAATTTTAGGATACATTTCATCTCGCTTACTCCATTCGCTCTGCAAGTAGAGTTTGCATTGTGCCGAAACCTTCGCTGCTTGTTCCTGAGCAAATTTAAAATCGTGCTGGTTAAAAACAATCACTTTCAGCTCATTGGCTTTAGAATAAATCTCTTCCAATGGCAAGCCTGTTTTTTTAGGCGACAGTGTAATCCAGTCCAATTGCCCACTCATAGGATAAGCTCCAGAAGTTTCTATATGAATCGTGCAGCCTAAGTCTTTCAGTTTTTGAGTGAGGATATTCAGGTTCCACATTAGAGGTTCTCCACCTGTTAATACTATGGTTTTAGAATGCTTGGCGGCGGTCTCTGCCACTTGCTCCGCATCTAATAGAGGGTGCAGCTTTGGGTCCCAGCTTTCCTTCACATCACACCAGTGGCATCCTACATCACATCCTCCTAATCGGATGAAATAAGCAGCCTTTCCTGTGTGGGCACCCTCACCTTGTATAGTGTAAAAATGCTCCATTACGGGGAGCATTTTACCTTCTTGTAATAATGTTTCGTTGTTTTCTATCATTTTTTTCTCTCTGTGATGGACCTCATCACAGCACAAAATTATTTATTATATCGCTTGTATGCAAGCAATGTATTTTTCATCAGCATTGCTCGGGTCATAGGGCCTACTCCTCCTGGCACAGGCGTTATCCAGCTGGCTTTTGGCTCGCAGGTTTCATAGTCCACATCGCCTTCCAGATGGTAGCCTCTTTCGCCGTCATCTTCCACACGGGTAATGCCTACATCTACTATCACGGCACCTTCTTTTATCATATTCCCTTTAAGGTATTTTGGTGCTCCTAAAGCTACAATGATAATATCTGCCTTCTGAGTGTATTCTTCTATATTGGGAGTATGGCTGTGTACCAATGTAACGGTAGCATCACCTGGATTCCCTTTGCTGCTCATCAGGATACTCATAGGGCGACCTACTATTCTGCTTCTTCCAATCACTACGCAATTTTTCCCTCTGGTATCAATGTCATAGCGTTCCAAGAGGGTCATAATGCCGTAAGGCGTTGCGGGCAGAAAGGCGTCCATCTCTAGTGCCATTCTTCCAAAGTTTTCTGGATGGAAGCCATCTACATCTTTTTTCGGGTCTATGGCATTGATGATTTTCTCTTGGTCCATTCCTTTAGGAAGAGGCAGTTGAACAATAAAGCCGTCTATTTCAGGGTCGTTATTCAATTTTTGAATCTCTGCTAAAAGTTCCTCTTCTGAGATGGTATCTGAAAACTTTAATAACGAAGACCCGAAGCCAACTTCTTTACAGTCTTTCACTTTGCTGTTAACATACGCCTTGCTCGCTCCATTTTCGCCTACCAAAATGGCAGCCAAATGAGGGGCTCTTTTCCCGGATTCTACTATTTTGGTTACTTCTTCCTTTATTTCCTTTTTGATGTCTTTGGACACTTTCAGTCCGTCTAGTATTTTAGCCATTATGTTTACTTTTAGATTTATTTCATTACTTTTACTTTCATTTCATTACTTTTTGTGCTAAAACCATTACTTTTAGGATTTCCGATGTGCCTTAAAGTAATTAATCAAGCCATTGGTAGAGCTATCGTGAGAAGTAATATCTTCTTCTGAACTAAGCTCTGGTAATATCTTCCCTGCTAATACCTTACCCAGCTCCACGCCATATTGGTCAAAGCTGAACACATTCCAGATAATCCCTTGTACAAATATTTTATGTTCATAAAAGGCAATAAGCTGTCCTAAAGAGAATGGTGTAAGGGCATCAAACAAAAAGGAGTTGGTAGGTGTGTTGCCTACAAACACTTTATGATTCAGAAGACGCTGTACCTCTTCTTCAGATAGGCTAGAGGCTTCTAGCTCTGCTTTTGCCTCGCTTTCAGTTTTACCAAAGGCTAAAGCTTCGGTTTGAGCAAAGAAGTTTGCCAATAGTTTTTCTTGGTGGTCTGCTACCTCATTGCAAGACTTCACATACGCCAAGAAATCTGCGGGGATAAGCTCCGTTCCCTGATGAATCAGTTGGTAGAAAGCGTGTTGCCCATTGGTACCTGGTTCGCCCCAGATGATAGCCCCAGTTTCATAATCTACAAACGCTCCGTTTCTATCCACAGACTTGCCATTACTCTCCATATCGCCTTGCTGTAAGTAGGCTGCAAACCTATCCAGATACTGAGAATAAGGTAAAATGGCATAGGAAGAGGCAGCGTAGAAATTGCGATACCATACACCCAATAAGCCCATCAGGACAGGGATATTGTCTGCAAAATCTGTGGTTTGGAAATGCACATCGGTATCATAAGCCCCCCTAAGGAGTTGTTCAAAATTGTCATACCCCACTGCTAATACAATACTAAGCCCTATGGCACTCCAAAGCGAATAGCGACCGCCTACCCAATCCCAAAACTCAAAGGCGTTGCTTTCATCAATACCGAATGCTTTTACTGCTTTTAGATTGGTAGATAGTGCCACAAAATGCTTGGCAACATCTTGCTCTTGCCCTGCTTTCAAAAACCAATCCTTTGCAGAGTGGGCATTGGTCATTGTTTCTTGGGTGGTAAATGTTTTAGAAGCAATGATGAATAGTGTGGTTTCTGGGTTCAGGTTTTTCAGCGTTTCGGCAAGGTGGTTGCCATCTACATTGGAGACAAAATGAACATTAAGCCTTGTTTTAAAATGTTTTAGTGCCGAGCAAACCATCACAGGCCCTAGGTCTGAACCGCCAATGCCGATATTCACCACATCGGTAATTTCTTTTCCACTAAATCCTTTATGCTCCCCAGAAATCACTTTTTCTGAGAAGGTTTTCATCTGATGAAGCACGCGTTTTACCGCAGGTTTTACATCTTCGCCATCTACCATTATCTTGCTCTCTGAGAAATCTCTCAAAGCGGTGTGCAATACGGCTCTACCTTCGGTTTCATTGATTTTATCCCCTGCAAACATTTTTGCAATAGCGTCTTTCAGCTGGCATTCTTCTGCCAATTGTAAAAGCAACGCTTTGGTTTTGGCATTGATTAAGTTTTTGGAATAGTCAAACAGTAGCCCGTTGCCTTTCACTGAAAAGGTTTCAAATCGCTGAGCATCTTGCTGAAAGAGGGTTCTTAGGTCAAAGTTTTGTTCTTCTATATGCTGGTAAAGTTCTTGCCAAGCGGCTGTACTAGTGGGATTTACTTTTGGTAACATTGCATTGATGGTTTTTAATTGGATATACTTTATTGAAATTAAAACCTAATTTCAAAGGGCAAATTTACGGAATAAACCCCAATTCTGCAGTAGGCGTTGAGCAATAATTCTATTTAGCATTCAGGGGGATACCAAACCCAGCAAGACTTTTTTTAATTTAGCTAAAGCCTTTTGGATAAATCATCTCAAAAGTCGGGTTAAAACCCGATTCCGCAGTAGGCGTTAAGCTGTAAGACATAAGCTTTTAAACTATTCAAAAAAAGGGTTCGGATTGTCAGTCTGAGCCAAGTAAGAATGTCTTTTTCTTTGTTTGCTATCACCCCTTGCATAAACTTTTTACGATTGTCTTTTTCAAGAATACAAAAATCAAGAGTATCTTTAGAAACATCAATACCAATAATAAAATTTTTCATAAATTTGGATTTAGGAAAACAACTCTGAT
>NZ_JBHMFD010000015.1:374-695 GCF_042427575.1 Bergeyella porcorum | reverse complement strand
ATAATTTACAACATCTCAAAAATTTAAAGATAGCGCTGAGTACTAGTTTGTATCATGAGTACAGTCCCGTAATGTACTCGAATTCCAGAAACATCCATTTAGTTTACTGAGTTAGATAGTATATCGTGCTAACACATAGCAGAAAATAAACAACACCAGAAATTTACGTGGTTGGGCAATTTGCTTACGTCCACGGGCGAGTCGCCATTTTTTTCACTTTTATTAATATTGAGAATCGTATTACATGAATACAATATTTTCATTTCTCAACAAAACATTCACATCCTTCCACATTCTCATGGCTGTCAACAAATTTATCAT
>NZ_JBHMFD010000015.1:0-322 GCF_042427575.1 Bergeyella porcorum | reverse complement strand
CCACAGATGGCCACCTTATTTTAAGGTTCACAACCATCAAAACATCAAATATTCACAACAGATGGCCACCTCATTTTAGGGTGTCACAACCATCCGGGATGACTACCTCACCAGGTACACATCATCCTACCACAACAGCATTCCTTCGCCCCCAGTTGCTAGGGAATGAATACCACCCAGTCACCACCATGACTGTCACACATTGACTTGCTGTTTTTAGCAAGGGTGATATATTAGTGCACTAACTGTTTCCAGGATCTTTTGTCCATCGGTGGTCTCTCAACACCTCGTTTCCACAGTTACATAAATAATCACCAATGCA
>NZ_JBHMFD010000014.1:0-71605 GCF_042427575.1 Bergeyella porcorum | reverse complement strand
ACCATTTTTCATCTTCTAATGCGTATTTTTTTTCTCTTTTTTCTTTTCGCATTAGATACTTGAACTTAGGATGTCCTTCGATGTTAAAAGGTAAATTCTAAATTCCTACCTTTGCCCCCCTGAAAAAACACAAGATGAAATATAAAAGTTTAAGCATTTTATTTTTAATGCTATTCAATTTTTCCTATGCTCAATGGCGAGAAGTTTCTGAAACACAACGGATAGGTAATTGGCCTAATAATAATAGATACTATCATCTGGATATAGCTCAGCTAAAGCAACAACTGAAAAAAGCTACATTAACAGGAAAAAATGCAAAGTCTATTGAGATAAAACTACCTACCGAAGAAGGAACTATAGAACGATTTGCGGTGTATTCGGCTCCCGTAGTAGTGGCAGAGTTGGCGGCTCAGTATGACTTAGGTTCGTATGTGGGAGTGGGGATAGATGACCCTCAAAAATATCTTCGTTTCAGCCTATCGGGGAATGATTTTCAATCGATGGTGATAAAAGGAGGGCAATATCAGTTTATCTCACCACAAGATAAAACCAAAACCATATACATGGTTTCATCTAAGAAAGGAAAAAGCGAGACCCCTTTTGTGTGTTCCACTACCGAATCGGAAACAGCAAAGCAACAAATTCAACAACTTTTTGATAATAATGGTTTGAACCAATGGAACGCTACCAATTTTTCGGTAAGCTCAGACCGTAAGTTTAGAACCTATCGTTTGGCATTATCTACCACGGCAGAATATACCAATTATTTTGGCGGTGTAGCAGGAGCTTTAACGGCAATCAATGCAACCTTAACAAGAGTTAATGGTATTTTTGAAAAAGACTTGGCATTGAGGTTAGAACTTCAAAATTTCCCTCAGCTGATTTATACCAATCCTTCTACCGACCCTTATTCTGATGCTTCTAAGGGTAGTGGTGGAGATTGGAGCTACGAGTTGCAAAAAAATTTAACAGCAACCATCGGAAATGCAGCTTATGATATTGGGCATTTGTTCGGTGCAAGTGGCGGTGGAGGGAACGCTGGGTGTATCGGTTGTGTTTGTAGAAATAATACCTCCAGTGGAAGTTTGGATAAAGGTGCGGGATTTACTTCGCCAGTAGATGGCATCCCTGAAGGCGATACCTTTGATATTGATTTTGTTGCCCACGAAATGGGGCATCAGTTAGGTGCTAATCATACCTTTTCACATAATATAGAAAACACAGGAGTTCAGGTGGAACCAGGTTCAGGCTCTACCATTATGGGATATGCTGGAGTTACAAATTATAATGTACAGAATAATTCCGATGCTTATTTTCACGGGGTGAGCATTGAGCAGATTCTCGCCAATGTGCAGAGTCTATCTTGTGGAACGAGCGTTAATGTGAGCAATACACCTCCAACTATTTCGGCTTTGGCAGGTTATACCATACCACATTCTACAGCTTTTGTATTGGAGGCTGAAGCTTCTGATGCTGAAAATAATACATTAACCTACACTTGGGAGCAAGTAGATAATGCTACTTCTGTGGTAGAAGAAACCAATGGCACCAATACTTCGGGAGCCTCTTTCCGTTCTTTTTCGCCTTCGGAGAATCCTAAAAGATATTTCCCTAAAGAATCTCTAGTGATGGCAGGTGTCTTGACGAGTGTAGCCGAGTGGGAAAGTGTTTCCAAAGTAGCCAGAGAGATGAACTTTAGAGTAACCGTAAGGGATAATCATCCTGTGGCGGAGCAACAACAGGTGAGCTATGCCAACCAAAAAATTACGGTGGGTGTAGATGGGCCTTTTAAGGTGAATACAACGGGGCAGGTATTTTATGCTGGTGTGGCTAATACGCTGTCTTGGGATGTGGTGAATACCAATCTTGCTCCTTATAATGTTTCGGAAGTGAAGATTAGTTATACCACAGATGGCGGACAAGTGTGGAACACATTATTGGAAAGTACGCCCAATGATGGGGCAGAAGCGGTGGTATTGCCAGCGGGACTGAGTAACTCCCAGACTACGCAACTGAAGGTAGAAGCCATAGGCAATGTGTTTTATGCGGTAACCCCAGCTATTAATGTCGTGGAGCCCACTTCGTGTGTTGTTACTGTGCCAGTGGGGATTTTGGTGGAAAATATCACATCAAGCTCTGCTAAAATTTCGTGGAATGAAATTCCTCTAATTTCAAACTATATTTTTGAATATAAAAAACAGAGTGAGTCGGTCTATACTTCGGTATCGCTTCAAGAGGCTACCATTGAATTGAATAACCTTGAAGCCAGTACTCGGTATGATTTCAGAGTGAAAAGCTTGTGCTCTAATTCTGAATCAGATTATACCACGGTGCAAACTTTCCAAACGGCAGTGGTGGGAAATTGTGCTTCTGCATCAGAATCCTCGGCAAATGCCTATATTCAGAGGGTAGAAGTGGAGCGTTTTAGCAATGCCTCTGGTGCTTCTACATATTCTGATTTTACGGGAGACAGCTTTAGAGTATTATATTTGAGCAAAAATGGAACTTCATACAGCATACGCGTTACGCCGAAGCGGGCAGATGCTTCTACGATGGTGAGCGTTGCAGGTTGGATTGATTTTGATGGCGATGGATATTTTACCACATCAGAGCAAATTCTCAATCAGATAGGGACTACAGATACCGAAATCATAGCATCGTTTAGCCTTCCTGAAAATATGATGATAGACGAATCTTTGATGCACAGAATGCGTATCAGCCTTATGGCGGGGAATGATGAGGTGCAGCAGTGCGGTACTTTCAGCTCAGGAGAGGTGGAAGATTATAAAGTAGTTTTCACCAATGAAAATATCCAGGGGATAAAGGTTTATCCTAATCCTTTTGTGGACTATATCAACACCACCAATGTAGCTGATGGCACCGTGTATCAGTTGTATGACGCTTCGGGAAGGCTGTTGCACACGGGGAAAGTGATGCTTAATAAAATCAACCTTTCTCATCTTCTACGAGCAACTTATATTCTAAAAATAGGCAATGAAAAGGGCGTAAAAATCATTAAACAATAAAACGAAAATAGGCTGATGGTTTCATTAGTCTATTTTTTTTATTCCTCGGAAGAGAAAATAAAGTACTCGGGAAACAATATCAAGTGCTCGGAAAGGAATATTAAGTACTCGGAAAGGAATATTAAGAGCTCGGGAAAGAATATTAAGTACTCGGAATAAGAGATAAAGTGCTCGGGAAACAATATTAAGTACTCGGAAAGGAAAATCAAGTACTCGGGAAAGAATATTAAGTACTCGGGAATAGAAATTCAACACTTGTTTATAAAACTTTTCTCCCCTTTGGGGGACAGGGGGATTTCAACGCTTGTTTATTTTTAGACGCGTATTGTTCCGTGCTTATTATTTCAATAGGGTCGGGTTTTAACCCGACTTTTGATATGGTTTTTCCTAAAGGCTTTAGCCAAATTAAAAATCTTACGAGAGTTAGCATTATTCCGCACGGGAGATGATATCAATTTTCGGCTAAAGCCTTTTCTCATAAAACGGCGTAGAATGGGCTAAAGCCCAATCCTATTGATATGATATATTTTGTAAGATTACACAGCGTTTAATCTAAACGAAATGTATCTTTTTTCGCACTCACCGATAAGCCCATTTTCAATAGGGTCGGGTTTTAACCCGACTTTTGATATGGTTTTCTAAAGGCTTTAGCCAAATTAAAAATCTTACGAGAGTTAGCACTATTCCGCACGGGAGATGATGTTAATTTTCGGCTAAAGCCTTTTCTCATAAAACGACGTAGAATGGGCTAAAGCCCAATCCTATTGATATGATATATTTTGTAAGATTACACAGCGTTTAATCTAAACGAAATGTATCTTTTTTCGCACTCACCGATAAGCCCATTTTCAATAGGGTCGGGTTTTAACCCGACTTTTGATATGGTTTTTCCTAAAGGCTTTAGCCAAATTAAAAATCTTACGAGAGTTAGCCCTATTCCAAACGGGAGATGATATCAATTTTTGGCTAAAGCCTTTTCTCATAAAACGGCATAGAATGGGCTAAAATCCTATTGAAAATTGAAGACTATGTCATTTTTTCAAATGCGGAATCTGGAGTAAAAGAAAAAAGGCTAACCTCTGACAATCAGGATTAGCCTTTAATATTACGCTTCAATCTCTTGGATGAGTTGATGAATGGTGCGTTCTGTTTCAGATTGCAATTCTGGGAGTCCACCATTATTATAGATGATATAATCTGCCTTTCGGATTTTATCTTTTTCAGGCATTTGCTGGTTCATAATCGCCTCCACCTCCCGATAAGTTTTCCCATCTCTATCCATCACTCTTTTGATGCGGAGGTTATCTTCTGCGGTAATCAGAATAGATTTGTAGCAATTTTGGTTCAAGTTCAGTTCAAACAGCAGAGCGGTTTCTTTGAAGACCAATTCTGCGGTCTGCTGGGAAATCCATTGCTCAAAATCCACCTTTACAGCAGGGTGAATCAGGGCATTAAGGTCTGATAGCAATGCACTATTTTCAAAAACCTGACTGGCAACCCATTTTCTATTGTATTGTCCATCGGCATTGTACGCATTTTCGCCCAGTAGTTCTATGATTTTCATTTTTAGGGCTTTGTCATCATTTACAATGTCTTTTGCCCGAACATCAGAATAATAAATAGGAAATCCCATAGCTTCTATAAACTGTGCCACGGTAGATTTTCCTGAGCCGATGCCGCCTGTAAGTCCTATAATCCTCGGGACGGGCTCTGGTGATTGGGTTTCACCTCCTGTTTCTTCCATAATTTAGTTTTATTAAAAAATTAAATACCGAACAAATATACTTAAAATTTGGATATAACTTTAAAGTGATTTAAAAATAAATCGGATTAGGATGTTAATACCCAAACACTTCATTAAAACTAAAAGTTTCATCAAGGCGAACGCCTTTTTCGGTCATTTTCAGAGATGCCAATTCGTGGTGAGCATCGTGCTCCAAGAAGAGCAGGTAATCATTTTCCACGCATTGTTTTAGGAATTTATCTTTCTCTTCCATTGTGAGGAGTGGGCGGGTATCGTAGCCCATCACATAGACCAACGGGATATGCCCTGTGGTAGGGATGAGGTCGGCAGCAAAGACAATGGTTTTCTCTTGGTATTGGATTACGGGAAGCATTTGTTTCTCCGTGTGTCCATCTACGAAAATCACATCCATTTTTAAATCTGGTGCAAAGCCATAATTACCCGTTTTCGGCAGGGGAAGAAAGTTGAGCTGTCCACTTTCTTGAATAGGAAAGATATTTTCTTTTAAGAAGCTGGCTTTTTCTCTTGGATTGGGGTTGGTAGCCCAGTCCCAATGGTTTTCATTGGTCCAAAACTGTGCGTTTTTAAAGGCTGGTCGGTAACCCGTTTTATCATCATTCCATTCAATAGCACCACCGCAATGGTCAAAATGGAGGTGGGTAAGGAAAACATCGGTAATATCTTCTTTTACAAAGCCATATTTTGCTAAGTTTTTCTCCAAAGAATCATCACCATAGAGGGAATAATGTCCAAAGAATTTATCATCTTGTTTGTTTCCCAAGCCACAATCTACCAAGATGAGTTTTTTACCATCTTCTATCAGTAGGGAGCGCATCCCGAGGTCTATAAGGTTTTTATCATCAGCGGGATTGGTCTTTTGCCATAGAGATTTGGGAACTACGCCAAACATTGCTCCACCATCCAGCTTAAAATTTCCACATTGTATAGGATATAGTTTCATTTTTAGATTTTATTAAAATTAGACTTTGGCTAAGATACGAAAATAATTCTCATCGAATTACACAATATCCTTTATGCCGTAAGCATTAAGATTTTTCTACTGCGTCATCTGGTTTAAAGTTTTTTCTCTATTCCCCTTCCTCTTTATACCATCCAGAGTATTTCACATAGTTATTAGCAATGCGGTTTACCTCGCCCTCCAAAAGGTCTGGAGAAATATCTTTGATTTTCTTAGCTGGAATGCCTCCCCACACTTCTCCTGACTTAATGTGCGTTCCTTGCGTCACTACCGAGCCCGCACCTACAATGGAATTGCTCTCTACCACACAAGCATCCATCACAATAGCCCCCATACCTATCAGTACATTATCGTGTAATGTGCAGCCGTGTACTATAGCATTATGCCCTATGGAAACATTATTCCCGATATTGAGAGGATGTTTCTGATAAGTGCAATGTAACATAGCGTTGTCTTGCACATTCACTTTGTTTCCCATTTTAATATAATGCACATCACCGCGGATAACGGCATTGTACCACACACTGCACTGTGCCCCCATTGTAACATCTCCAATGATGGTAGCCGTTTCTGCAACGAAGGTGTCCTCACCTATCTGAGGCGTTTTCCCTAAAAGTTCTCTGATAATAGCCATACTATTTATTTTTTTTGAAAATTTTGATTCGTGAATATAAAATTTAACAGATAGAAAATATCTAATCTTTATACCCTTAGTTCTAAGTTCTAATCCGTATTTTTGTCGTTCAAATTTAAGAAAAAATGAGACAAATCATTATAGAACCCACTGCAAATCCTAAGGTGATGAAATTCATTGCCGATTATACCCTTATCCCAGGGTCTTTGGAACTAGACAGAACTTCCGATGTATCAGAGATTCCTCTCGCTCAGGAGTTGTTCAACTATCCCTTTGTAGAGAAAATATTCATCACTGCCAATTTTGTTGCTGTAGCGAAAGAAGACCTCGTAGAGTGGGATATGGTGGCAGAAAACCTTAAAAATGTGATTGAAGACCAACTTCTAGAAAACCCTAGAATCTACAAACAAAAGAAAAAAGAACTCTTCCCTATCTATGCGGAAATGACGCCCAACCCTGCGGTGATGAAGTTTGTATCACAAAGATTCATCGTAGAGGGGTTTATAGAAGTGAAGAATAGAGATGAGGCCGAAGAGATTCCTTTAGCCAAAGCTATTTTAGATGAATTTGAATTTGCTAAAGAAATTTTCATTTCGGATAACTTTGTGGCAGTTACAAGGGACAATTCTGTCCAATGGCACGAAGTGATGGTTCCCATGAGAGGCTTTATTGCAGAGTATCTACAACAGGGCAATAAGGTATCCAACATCGAACCTCAGAAACACGAGAACCCTGTTGAAAAACTCATCAACAGAGAATATACCGAAGAGGAACAAAAGATTTCTGATATTCTGAATGAATATGTAGCACCAGCTGTAGAGAATGATGGTGGGAAAATCTCTCTATTAGAATACGATAAAGACACCAAAACCGCCAAAATGCTCTTGCAAGGTGCCTGCTCTGGCTGCCCAAGTTCTACCGCTACCCTCAAAGGTGGGATAGAAAATGTCCTAAAACAATTCTTACCAGATTTGGTAGAACAAGTAGAAGCCGTAAATGGCTAATGCCCCATTGATAATAACAATTATAACAACATTATGAAAAAAGGAATCCTCCTCGTTAATCTCGGTTCACCAAAATCTACCAGCGTAGAAGATGTAAAAGAATACTTAGATGAGTTTTTGATGGACGAGAAAGTCATAGATTACCGTTGGTTTTTCCGAGCCCTATTGGTGCGTGGCATCATCCTGAAAACAAGACCTCAAAAATCCGCAGAAGCCTACAAAACGGTATGGACAGACGAAGGCTCTCCCCTCATCGTGATTACAAAAAAAATCCAAAAGAAACTTCAAAAACTAGTAAGCGTACCCGTAGAAATAGGGATGCGATACGCAGAACCCAGCATACAGAGTGGCATTCAAAAACTGGTAGACCAAGGCGTTACAGACATCGTCCTCTTCCCGCTATACCCTCAGTATGCTATGAGCACCACAGAGACCGTTGTAGATAAAGCAGAGGAAGTCCGCAAGAGATTTTTCCCAGAGGTGAATATAAAATATATACCACCGTTTTACAACAAAGACTTATACATAGATTGCCTCGCCGAAAGCATTCGCGAGAAACTCCCTGAGCAATTTGATGCCTTGCAGTTTTCTTATCACGGTGTTCCCGAAAGGCATATCTACAAAACCGATAAAAGTAAAACTTGCCGACTGGATAATGAAACCTGCAACCATAGCACCAATGAGCTCCACAACCAGCTATGCTATAGACATCAGTGCTACAAAACTACCGAACTGGTAGCAGAGAAACTAGGACTTCCTAAGGAAAAAGTCTTGGTAACCTTCCAATCCAGATTAGGAAAAGACAAATGGATAGAACCTTACACCGATGAGACTTTGGAACAACTTCCCCAAAGGGGCGTTAAAAATCTAGCCATCGTTTGCCCTGCTTTTGTATCAGATTGTTTAGAAACCTTAGAAGAAATTGCAGAGGAAGGCAAGGAGGAATTTCTACACGCTGGCGGTGAGCGGTTCCATTATCTCCCTTGTCTTAACGATGAAGACCGATGGATACAGGTGGTAAAAGCCCTCTGCGAAGAGCAATTATAAGGAGAGAACCAACTAATTTCTATACCCGAATACTTTATCTTTTCAGCCATAAAATGGATACACGCTATCCCCTTTCAGCAAAGGGTTTGGAAGGAGCTAAAAATTCTCCCGAGAGTTTTTCCAAATTCTCCCGAGAGTTTTCTTGAAATCTCCCGAGAGTTTTTCCGAAATCTCCCGAGAGTTTTTCTGAAGTCTCCCGAGAGTTTTTATCCTTTGATAAAGACAAAGCATTTTTAACCTCATTAAGCTTACAAAAAAATCATCATTAATTAATAACATTATACACCTATGAAAATTTTAGCCTTTGCGGGAAGCACTTCCCAACACTCTATTAATAAACAATTGGTAAACTATGCCGCTTCCCTATTTAGCTGGCATCGTGTAGAGGTTTTAGACCTCAATGATTATGAAATGCCCATTTACTGCATTGATAAAGAAACCCAGCACGGCATACCACAGCCTGCATTAGATTTTGCAGCCAAAGTAGATGATGCAGATTTTATTTTGCTTTCCTTGGCAGAGTATAATGGGGCTTATACCACAGCATTCAAAAACATTTTTGATTGGATTTCTAGAGTGCCCAATAGAAAAGCGTGGGGCGAGAAACCAATGCTACTAATGGCCACTTCACCTGGGGCAAGAGGTGGTGCTAGCGTGCTAGATATTGCTAAAAACAGATTTCCTCACAATGGTGCAGAGGTAGTGGACACCTTCTCACTTCCTTCTTTTGGTAGCCATTTTGATAGCGAGAAACAATGCATCTCCAATCCAGAGAAAGACGAAGAGCTTAAAGCCATTGTTGCAAAAATTATAGGATAAAATAAATTGCTCTCTACGAAAAACGCTCGGGTTTTCCAATGAAAATCCGAGCGTTTTATCACTTATCTCAATCATTTAATCTTCTCTATGGTGGTGCATCAGCCATTCGTTTACAAGGCTTCCTGCCAATCTTGCTGTGATTTCATTGGTGTCATATAACGGATTTACCTCTGCTACATCCATTGCTTTTAGCTTTTCTTCTTTCAGAATATGCCTAAACATCATCATAAAAACAGCGTCTGCCTGCAAGCCATTATACGCCAAAGCCGATACGCCTGGTGCTATCGCTGCATTGAAAACATCCATACAAACTGTAAGATACACGACATCCATTGCTTCAAAAAAAGCATTGATTTTCTGATAAACCGATGGAAGATTTTCAAAAAACAGTTCGTCTGCCAAGATGTATTGCATTCCCAATTGGTGGGCAGTATCAAAAAGTTTCAGTGTATTAGAGTTTCTCTGTATCCCAATGTGTAGGGAATGAAGCTCCCCTTCCTGAGCAATTTGCCAAAACCCCGTACCAGAACTCGCTCCCACAGAAGCCTCTATAGCCCTATTATCAAAATGAGCATCTATATTAATAATCCCAATTTTCTTATCAGGAAAAGCCTTTTTAATCCCAGAATAATGAGCGTAAGTTACCTCGTGCCCTCCACCTAATACAATGGTTCTCCCCCCTGCTTCTAATATCTTTCCCGATAGAGATGCCAGATTCTCCTGTGCTTCCTCCAAAGCCTGATTAACACATACAATGTTACCAAAATCTCTCAATACCAAATCGGTATGCACCACAGGGAAGTTGGACATATTTCTTCTAATCACATCAGGAGCATCTTTTGCCCCTACCCTTCCTTTGTTTCTCCTTACGCCTTCATCTACTGCAAAGCCAATAATCACAAAGTCTTTGGGAGAAACTTCGTTTTCAAAACTGATGTTCTGAAATAATCTCTGATGCAATGCTCCTTCGCCATCATTACGCCCTGCCCAGCATTCTTTATAATCTTTCATAGCTTTTATCTCCATTGATGAATACTTGAGATGGTAGCAACATCCCTTGTTTGTAAAGAATATTTTGATAGTTATCCGTAGGGTACGCTACAAAATCCGCTTTCATACCTTCAGTTAAAACCCCTCTATCGGATAGCCCCAAAGCATAAGCCGCCCTGAAAGTAAGCCCCGCCAAAACTTCTGCTGTAGATAGTTTTTGGTAAGTTGCCAAAATAGAGGCTTGGGTCAGAAGATTTCCCATAGGTGCCGAACCAGGGTTCCAATCGCTGGCAATCGCCAAAATGGCTCCCGCATCTAAGAGTTTCCTTGCAGGGGTGAAAGGCTCTCCTAAGCCTACGCTGGCTCCTGGTAATGCCACGGCTACCGTCTGGGACTGGGCTAGAAATTCAATATCTTCATCTGCCGTGGCTTCCAGATGATCGGCAGATTTTGCTCCTACCTCTACGGCTATGCGTGAGCTTCCTGCGGTAAATTGGTCAGCGTGAACGGTAATATCAAAGCCCATTTCCTTCGCTTTCAATAAGAAATTTTTGCTTTCCTCTGGCTGAAATGCCGATTTTTCTATAAAAATATCTACCCTATCCGAAAGGTGTTCTTCTTTTACTTTGGGCAAGATTTCATCAAGAATGAATTGTAAATATTCAGCATTATTTCCTTCAAAATCTTTTGGTTTGGTGTGAGCCGCCAAACAAGTGCTTACCAAAGTAGCAGAAGTTTTCCCTTGGGCTTTTTTTATCACGCTTAGCATTTTCAGCTCATCTTCTAGGGTGAGCCCATAGCCAGATTTTATCTCAATAGTGGTAATACCCAATTGTACTAGAGCATTAATCCTTTCTAAAACAGAAGTCAAAAGCTCTTCTTCGCTGGCATTTCTGGTATGCACCACAGAACTCCAAATACCGCCACCCGCAGCCGCTATTTCCAAATAGGTTTTTCCTGCATTACGCATTGCAAAATCATTGGCTCTATTCCCTCCAAAGCAAATGTGCGTATGGCAATCTACAAAGGCTGGTAGTGCCACTTGCTCGCCATCTATCTCACAAAGCTCGGTAGCATTAGGCTTCAAAGTTTCAAAATCTCCTATGGATTTTATCTTACCTTGATGTACTAAGATTCCTGCGTTTTCTATAATTTGTAGGGCATCGTCTGAGATTTTTCCCCTAAGAGAAAGCCCTTTCATCGTAACGATTTGTTTAAAAGGTCCTATTAATTTCATTCCGTAAATTTAATATTTCTGTATAGAAGAAAAAAATAAAATTTTATTTCCTCGTTGTCCTTCACTGTTCTCCTCATTTTCCTCCGAAAAGCATTTGCTTACTAAAATTAAAATCCTTTACTTTGACTTCGCAAAAGTGATTAAAAAAAATGCCAGATTTTCTACATCCCGATAAGGAAAACTACTCCCGAGAAGAACTTCTACAAGAGGAAAAAATCCGTCCGCAAAGCTTTGATGATTTTGCAGGACAAAGGAAAACAATGGATAATCTGGAAGTCTTTGTAGCCGCTGCTAAGAACAGAGGCAGCTCATTAGACCATACCTTATTGCACGGCCCTCCGGGATTGGGAAAAACCACACTTGCCCACATCATTGCCAATGAACTGGGCGTTAATTGCAAGGTTACCTCTGGGCCTGTGCTGGATAAACCTGGCAGTTTGGCAGGATTGCTCACCAATTTAGAAGAGAATGATGTTCTTTTCATTGATGAAATTCACCGTTTATCTCCCGTGGTAGAGGAATATCTCTATTCTGCAATGGAAGATTTCAAAATTGATATAATGCTGGAAACAGGTCCCAATGCCCGTTCGGTACAGATTGGCTTAAATCCATTCACCTTAGTAGGGGCTACCACCCGAAGTGGAATGCTCACCAAACCGATGTTGGCAAGATTTGGGATTCAATGCCGATTAGAATACTATAATATTGAACTGCTCTCTACCATTATCCAAAGAAGTGCAAGGGTTTTAGGGGTTCCTATCTACGAAGATGCGGCCATAGAAATTGCCAGAAGAAGCCGTGGAACACCGAGGATAGCCAATGCTTTGCTTCGCCGTGTAAGAGACTTTGCCGAAATCAAAGGTAATGGAGAAATAGAACTAAAAATCACGCAGTTTGCCCTCAACTCTCTGAATGTAGATGAGTTTGGACTTGATGAAATGGATAATAAGATAATGCGGGTGATGATAGAAAACTTTAAGGGGCGGCCTGTAGGCATCTCTGCTCTAGCAACATCCATTGGTGAAAACCCAGAGACTCTGGAGGAAGTCTATGAGCCGTTTCTCATTCAGGAAGGTTTTATCATCCGTACACCACGAGGGAGAGAAGTTACAGAAAAAGCCTATAAACACCTGAATCTGCACCGCCCTAAAAACTTGGGTGAACTTTTTTAAACAAAATATAAAGCAAATTCTTTCGAGAGTTTTTTCTTTTTCGTAAGTTTGCACCGCAAAGGGGAATTGGCGCAGTTGGCTAGCGCGTTTGACTGGCAGTCAAAAGGTCACGGGTTCGAATCCCGTATTCTCCACAAGTCACACTAATTAACAATTAGTTATAACCAATAGGGACTAAATTAGGGACTACCAATTTGGTTCCTTTTCATTTTAATATAATGGATATTAAGTTCTTTCCTATATTATCTCCTTCATAAATCCAGCTCCTCTCCCACCTCCTTTATCAAATTGAGCAATCATTATTTTTTAAATATTTAAGTTTTCAGCGGCTTATAAAGCACAATTTAGAACTTTTTTTAAATTTTACCAACTCTTATGTGTTGGTAAAAACCTAGCCAAGAGTTGTGTAACTCTTGGCTATATTTTTATTCTCAAGTAAATATAAGAGTCCTTTTCAATTTTTATAGTAAATCAAGAGGGGTTCAACACTGTATAACAACCTATTTCGGTAAAATTTAACAGACTCTGAAAAGACTATTATTTTCTTATTTTTTAGGAGCATCTGGCACTATCATCTGAGGGATTTCTGGTGCAGGGGCTGGTTTAGGAGCTACTACTCCAGATAGCTTAGATAGAGCTTCCACCAATTCTGGGTCTCCTAAGTTGAAATAAGGTCTTCCATAAAGTTTTCCGTCCTTATCCAAGATGATATAGCTTGGCAGCTTGAATCCGTATAGACCAAAGGCTTTGGCTGCATTAGCGTTAATTCCACCTTTTACCCAATATTGAGTTCCTGCAAAACCTTTCAATAGGGCGTTGCTTGTTTTTAGAAACTGCTCATTGGTATCATCCAGATTGACATAGGCGTAGTTCAGTTGATCTTTATAAAAATCAGTAACTTCTTTCAAAACAGGCACTGTGGTCATCGCTATATTAGGATTCCAAGAAGCGTAGAATAGTACCAAAGTAGGTTTTCCTTTTAGAGAAGAAAGAGATAAAGATTTTCCTTCTTTGTTCATTACGCTTAGGTTAGGTTTAGTCCCAGCTTTATAGCCCATTAAGACTTCTTGTAAAGCCTTCAAATCTTTCTTGATTTCAGAATTGGTGATGTTTTCATCTATCAATTTCCCAATTTTATCATAGTGCTTTACATTCATAAAGTTGAGGTCAGATTGAGCCAAAACATAAGCGTAGAAATAGTTTTTCTCCGTAGAAGAAAGGTCTTTTCTCGTTTTTAAATAATTTCCAAAAACCTCTGATAAAAGCGGTTGTTCCTTAGGATTTTGAGGCAGTGTTGCCACATATTTTTGAAAATCAGGATTCAATTTATTCAGCTGATATTCTCTGTACATTGGATAGTTTCTAATCAGCCTATTATTATATTTTCTAAGTTTCTTTTTTAGTTTTTTAAAATCTTCAGAAACTTTAAATTTAGGGTTAGCCGTTGCCATAGCGTGGTTTTCTTCATAGCCATCTAGCAAACCTAGAAGTCTGGCAAGTGATTCCTCTTTTTTGTACTGCAAAGCATCATCTGTAGCATTGAATTTTTTAGCATTATCCTCTATCAGTTTGTAGATATCGTCTTTAATTTTATCAAAGCTTGCGATGAAATCTTTCTCTTTCTTCTGAATAAGTTCATTCATTTGAATTTTAGAAGCATAGGTTTCAAATCCTTTCTGAGCCTCTTTTAGGAAGTCGTTATTAGCCTTAGCATCTCCTGTAATGGTAAGCTCTACAGGAAAGTTTTGAGCATCACCAGAAAGCTGCAATAGCTGCCCTTTTTTCAGATAAATCATATTGGTTTTTCCAGCGAAGGAAATCACATACATACCATTTTTAGGAGCATCAAAACTGCCGGAAAATTCGCCATTGTTGCTCAATCCCAAATTCACCAGCGGTAGAGTTCCCACACCAGAAGATTCTATAATCTCTAAGCGTTCCAGAGGGTTGGCACCTGAGATTTTTCCTTTTACTTCTACTTTTTTAGAACACGAAACGGCAAAGATTGCCATCAAGAATAGTAAGAAATATTTTTTCATTGTTGATTTTTAAAACTTTACAAAAATAAGATTTTCAATTCTTTAAAAGAAATGAAATGATAAAATTTGTGAAAAGATTAACACGAAAAAACATCTCCCGAAGAAGATGTTTTTTCAAAATGTGGTATTAAGATTATCCTTTATCTACCAAAGCCGCCATATACTCGCGGTTCATTCTTGCGATGTTTTCTAGAGAAATACCTTTAGGGCATTCTACTTCGCAAGCACCTGTATTAGAGCAGTTTCCGAAGCCTTCTTCATCCATTGTCTTCACCATATTCAGTACTCTTCTTTGGGCTTCCACTCTACCTTGTGGCAATAGGGCAAACTGAGAGACCTTAGCCCCTACGAAAAGCATTGCAGAGCCATTTTTACAGGTCGCTACGCACGCACCACAACCGATACAAGCCGCTGCGTCCATTGCTTTATCAGCATCTTCTTTCGGTACCGGTATCGCGTTGGCATCCAGAGTGTTTCCAGAAGTGTTCACAGAGATGAAACCACCTGCTGCCATTATTCTATCAAAAGCACTTCTATCTACCACCAAGTCTTTAATCACTGGGAAAGCCGCACTTCTCCAAGGCTCAATAGTGATGGTTTCACCATCTTTGAACATTCTCATATGAAGCTGGCAAGTGGTGATACCTGTATCTGGACCGTGTGCTCTACCATTGATGTAGAGTGAACACATACCGCAGATTCCTTCTCTACAGTCGTGGTCGAACGCTACGGGTTCTTTACCTTCATTTACCAAGTTTTCGTTTAGAATATCCAACATTTCCAAGAAAGAAGAATCTGGGGAAACATCAGAGATTTTATAAACTTCAAACTGTCCTTTTGTTTTATTGTTTTTCTGTCTCCAAATTTTCAGAGTCAGATTAAGTCCTTTTTTTGCACTCATTTTCTATACTTTTTGGAGATTAATTTTCTTTAATGGGTTTATCAGCATTTTCAAAATTCCAATTAGGCTCTAGAATTTTTATTTTAGATGATTCTTTCTGTTTCAAATCAGCATATTTCTCAAGCCCTTTTCTGATATTTTCAGACTTATCCCCACTATTATCAATTGATTCCTGTTCTTTAGTATTTTTTATAATTTGATAAAAATATTTTTTATCTTTAAATTCATTGGGATTCAAAGGTTTCAAGTTAACACCAGCAACAAACATTCCCATCTGTCCCTCCGCAACTAAAACATAAGTTTTATTTGGTTCTAAATTAGCTTCCACATAATCTCTATTTTCAGATGTTGCCCAAAACAAATGTTCTCCTGGTTCACATTCATATACTATATATTTCATACCAGTTAACACTCCCAAGAACTTGTCCTTATCGTAAATCCTAAAGTTTACCAAAGGTCCAGCCCCTGTTTTAGATATATAAACTAAAGACTTGCCTTCACTTGGCTTCTTGATTTCCTGCTTTACAACCTTTTGCGAAAACAACAATGTTGTTCCAATAAAAAATGCAAAAAGCAATACCAATCTCTGTAAACTTTTCATATTATTTATAACTTCTTGTTTTCACTTCGATATTTTCGTAAACTAAGTCTTCTTTGTGCATTACCTCAGCGTTGATATCAGCTCCTTTATATTCCCAAGCGGCAACATATTTGAAGTTTTCATCATCTCTTTCGGCTTCTCCATCTGGTGTAGCGTGATCCCAACGGAAGTGTCCACCGCAGCTTTCTTTTCTATTAAGAGCGTCAATTGCCATTAGCTGACCAAGCTCCAAGAAGTCTGCTACACGGAAAGCTTTTTCTAGCTCTGTATTCATACCATTATTATCGCCTGGTACTTTTACATTTTTCCAGAATTCATTTCTTACTTCTTCAATCTCCTTAATGGCTTCTTGCAATCCTTCTGGAGTTCTACCCATACCTACTTTATTCCACATAATGTGTCCTAGTTTCTTATGGAAATAATCTACGGAGTGTGTTCCGTTGTTATTCAAGAAGAAGTCAATCTTTTCTTTAATGCCTTTTTCCGCTTCTTCAAACGCTGGTGAGTCTGTAGGAATTGCTCCTGTACGGATGTCAGCAGACAAATAATCTGCAATAGTATAAGGCAATACGAAGTAACCATCTGCTAAACCTTGCATCAATGCAGAAGCTCCAAGTCTATTAGCTCCGTGGTCTGAGAAGTTGGCCTCGCCAATTACGAAACATCCTGGGATGGTGGACATCAGGTTGTAATCTACCCAAACGCCTCCCATAGTGTAGTGTACCGCAGGGTAAATCTTCATTGGCGTTACATAAGGGTCGTCTGCTGTAATTTTCTCATACATTTGGAATAGGTTTCCGTATTTCTCTTCCACCCATTTTTTACCCAAATCGTAGATCTGTTGTTGAGAAGGATTGTGAATATTTTTCTCCGTAGCTGCTTCTTTACCTTTTTTCATAATTTCGGTAGAGAAGTCTAGGAAAACGCCTTCTTTCGTATCATTATTTTCGATACCATATCCAGCATCACATCTTTCTTTGGCTGCTCTAGACGCCACATCACGAGGTACTAAGTTACCAAATGCCGGATATCTTCTTTCAAGATAGTAATCTCTATCTTCTTCTTTTACATTTTCAGGTTTCAATTTCCCTTCGCGGATGGCTACTGCATCTTCAATGTTTTTAGGCACCCAAATTCTTCCTGAGTTACGAAGAGACTCAGACATCAAAGTCAGTTTTGATTGTTGAGTTCCGTGTACTGGGATACAAGTTGGGTGAATTTGTACATAGCAAGGGTTGGCAAAGAAAGCTCCTTTTTTGTGGATTTTCCAAGCTGCAGAAACATTAGAACCCATTGCGTTGGTAGAAAGGAAATATACATTTCCGTATCCTCCAGAGGCGATAACCACAGCGTGAGCAGAATGTCTTTCAATCTCTCCTGTTACAAGGTTTCTTACGATAACCCCTCTGGCTTTGCCATCTACAATTACCAAGTCCATCATCTCGTGGCGGTTGTACATCTTGATACGCCCTTTACCAATCTGACGGCTCATTGCAGAGTAAGCTCCTAGAAGCAATTGCTGACCTGTTTGTCCTTTTGCATAGAAAGTTCTTTTTACCTGAACCCCACCGAAAGAACGGTTGTCTAGCTGCCCTCCGTATTCTCTACCAAAAGGAACCCCTTGTGCCACACATTGGTCTATGATATTGGCAGAAACCTCTGCCAAACGATATACATTGGCCTCTCTAGCACGGTAGTCACCACCTTTGATAGTATCATAGAATAGTCTGTATGTAGAGTCGCCATCACCTTGATAGTTTTTAGCTGCGTTGATACCTCCTTGAGCCGCAATAGAGTGAGCTCTTCTTGGAGAATCTTGGTAGCAAAATGCCTTTACATTATAGCCTTGCTCTGCTAGCGTAGCAGCGGCAGAACCACCTGCTAAACCAGTACCTACAACAATAATATCTATTTTGTCGCGGTTGTTTGGTGCAACAAGGTTCATATGATCTTTATGATTTTTCCACTTATCCTTTAGAGGACCAGCTGGTATTTTTGAATCTAATTTGCTCATATTAATTGGATATTAAAGTTGAGATACATAATGAAAAATTGCAACGAAAATAAAGCCTGCAGGAATCAAAATAGAATACCAATTCCCGAATGCTTTAATTACTGGAGTGTACTTAGGATGTCTGGCTCCCACAGATTGGAAAGAAGATTGGAAACCGTGAGCCAAGTGAAGTCCTAAAAGCACAAAACAAAGGATGTAGAACCCTACTCTCCAAAGCTCTGTAAACTTCTCTTGCAAGTGCTCAAAATCAGTTTCACCGTGCCCTCCGTCAAAATAGTTTTTGGAGATGGTAGGCACCCAGAAATCTAACAAGTGAAGCACCAAAAACGCTAAAACTACACCACCAGAAATCAACATATTTCTGGACATCCATGTAGAGTTTGCGGCTCCATTGTTCACTGCGTACTTCACGGGTCTTGCTTTGTTGTTTTTCATTTCCAAAACAAATCCCATCACGAAGTGGAATAATACTGCAAAAAGAAGAATCGGCTGCATCAGAAACTGAACTACAGGATTGCTTCCCATAAAATGTGACGCCTCATTGAATGCATCCTCGCTGAAAACCGAGATAAGATTCACTGAAAGGTGCATCACAAGAAAAACCAGCAAAAACATTGCAGACAATGCCATTGCGTACTTTCTACCGATTGTAGAACTCGTTAAACCTGCCATAAATTTTAATTTTTATTCTTTTGATTTGAATTTTCACAAATTTAGAAAAATGTTAATAAATCTTAAAGTGAGAATTGTCAGAATTTTATAGTTTATATTATTTCTAAATAAGAATGGAGCAAATTTTAAGGGCAGAATTTAAAGTTTAAAGCGGATAATATTTTGATTATAAATTAATTTCAAATCCTTAATTCTGAATTATAGGTTTAAAATCAAAGCCAATTTTAGTTCATTTATCCCTCTATTGAACATTGTAAATATTGATTGGTTTACAATCTAAATGATTAAAATTTCCACATTATATAGGTTTATTTATCTTCAAAACGGTAGGTTTTGCCTTCATATTCTATCATTTTCACCTTTGGGGATAAAGATTTTACCTCAAAGGATTTTGCTCTTATGGAAATCATATAAGGGTTGATGATGTACTGTTTTACTTTTTTCATATCCGCCTCTTCCCGCACCCAAAAGGTTACTTTGTCATTTTGTTTTACTGAAAAATAGCGTTCTTTGAAGTGATGATGCACCATTGCTTCGCTCTTATGATAAGCGGAAATATCTAATCCTATTTTCAGCATCATTAGCAGCAATACCGCTGTACCAAAGTAAAGTCCGTTTCTAAGATTGGGCGAAACCAGCATCGTTCTCAATCTGTAAAGGCTTAAAAAAAGTAAAATAACCTCCCCAATAGAAAACGGAATGTTTTCTATCCAAGCCAATTCCCAACTTGAAAACCAACCGATGAGTTTTAATATCAATGAAATAAATTGGTCGTAAATCCAGAGAAGTTCAGGGAAAACGAAGTCAATGCCAATCAGAATGGTTAGAATAAAACTAAATGTGATGATGATTTGAACCAGTGGAATTACTATCAAATTAGCCCCAAACGACACCAATGAATACTGATGAAAATAATACAACACCAGCGGTAAAGTTGCCAATTGTGCTGAAATTGTAATCCCAATGATGCTATATGTTGCTTTAATCCATCGGTTGGTAGTTGGCGGCAATCGCTTCAAAATGGGTTGGTAGAATCCGTAAATTCCTAAAACGGCAATGAAACTCAACTGAAATCCTACATCAAACAGCTGATGAGAATCCCAAAGCAAAATCACTAAGGCAGAAAGGGACAAGACATGGAGCATATCGGGCTTGCGTTGCAACAGATGGTAAGCGTAATAAATGGTCAGCATTATACAAGCTCGTACCACGGGATTGCCATAGTCTATCAGTACAGCGAATAGCCAAATGCAGAAAAGGCTCATTAGAATAGCAATAGGTTTCTTTCCGAAACTTAACCGACGGAAAAACCAATACAGCACTCCAAAAATCACAGCGATATGTCCTCCCGAAATGGCTAGAATATGCACCAATCCCGTTTTTGAAAAACTTGCTATGGTGTCCTTATCCATCTCCGTGCGGTCGGCAAGGATAATGCCTTTTAGAAATTCCCTGCTCTTGGATGAGAGTGCAGCACGGTCTATGCTTTGGAGGATATTGAGCCGCAGTTGCTTGATACGTTCAGAAAAGGAGAGTTTTTCTTTATCTGCCATCTGGATATTGCTTGGTGCATAAGCTTGATAATCAATATTCTTCCGTTTTAAATATTGAGCGTAATTAAACTGATAATCCTGCTTTGGTGGAGCCGCTCTATTCAGATACACTTCCGCTTGATAGTAATGAGAAAAATCCAATTCTTGCTGAGACTTAGGAACGGAAAGTACCGCTTTGAATGCTTTATTTTCTTTGAAAAAGCTCACTTCATAGCGTCTATTCTTCTCGTTGGAATTTAATTTTTTATTCAGCTGAAACACGAGTGTTTCTTTTCCTTGAAGATAGGGAACTTCTAAAGGTACCGAGTGAAAAGCGTGTAATACCAATCCTAATGAAAAGAATGCCAGTCCCAGCCCAATCCCTTTAAACTTTTGAAATAACAAAACCCTGCTGAAAGTCAGTATCAAAGTTAAAACTAAACTTCCCAAGAATAAAACACCACCAAGCTCCATTCCCCATCTGAAAGTATCTTGCAGAAAGACGCCTGCAATGAAACAAATACACAAGATGAAAATAGGCTGGCGGTTCATCGTCTTTTTTTATTTAATCCTTACTTACAATGATTTCTGCGGCATTATCGCTGGCACCTTTTCCGCCCAATTTTTGTCTAAGTTCGGCATAATCTTCCAAAATCCGATGGCGGTTTTCATTCAAAATTAAATTTAATTCTTTTACCAGATTTTCCGTAGTTAAATCATTCTGTATCAATTCTTTCACCACTTCTCTATCCATTATTAAATTCACTAAGGAAATATAACGAATATGCTTTACCAATCGCTTTGCAATGGCATAGGAAATAGCACTTCCACGATAACAAACCACCTCTGGAATCCCCAAAAGTGCTGTTTCTAAAGTTGCCGTTCCCGAAGTTACCAATGCCGCTTGGGAACATCGGAGCAAGTCGTAGGTTTTATTGGATACGAAGTGAACATTGTCATCCACATATTTCTCATAGAATGATGGAGGCAAACTTGGAGCTCCCGCAATGACAAATTGATAATCTGGGAAATGTGAACGAACCGACAGCATCATTGCCAGCATCTTTTCTACCTCTTGCTTTCGAGAGCCTGGAAGCAGAGCGATGATGGGATTGCTATTCAACTGGTGCTCGGCTCGGAATTGTTCGGTGTCAATAGGTTTCAAATCAGAGATGGCATCCAATAGTGGGTGTCCTACAAAATGAGCTTCTATCTGATGTTTTTTATAAAAATCTTTTTCAAAAGGAAGAATCACGAGCATATCATCCACATATTGTTTGATGGTCTTTACACGACCTTCCTTCCACGCCCAAAGCTGTGGCGAAATATAATACACCACTCGGATGCCTAGCGACTTTGCAAACTGAGCAATACGCAGATTAAAACCTGGATAATCTACCAGCACCAATACATCGGGACGATACGCTTGAATATCTTTTTTGCAAAGCTTGATGTTTTTCAGAATCGTGCCTAAATTCTGCACTACTTCTATAAAGCCCATAAAGGCTAAATCCCGATAATGTTTTACAGGTTCTTGCTGGGCAACAGCAGCCATTAAATCGCCTCCCCAAAAGCGAAATTCTGCATTAGAATCTTTCTTTAAAATAGATTTCATTAGATTGCTCCCGTGCAAGTCTCCCGAGGCTTCTCCTGCAATGATATAATATTTCATAGGTATAATATGCTTATGATTTTCCAAAAATTTGTTCCACTTCATCTGCCCACTCATTGATTTGTCCCGCTTGCTCTTCAAAAGTATTTTCGGCAATTTCTTCAGAAGATGGGCGTTTGCAAACTCTGAGAAGATGCTCCACCAATTTCAAAATTTCCATATCTTCTGTACTATCTATGCTTAGTTTTAACTCTTGTTTCAATTGTTGCAAATTCATAAAGTTTGGGTTTCAAAAAAATAAGTTTAATTTTGTTTTCAAAGATAAAGAAAATGCAAGAAGATTTAGAAATAAAGAATAAAGTAGCGGAAAGTGGATTGATAAACTTTGATTTGTCTGACCTTTTGCCTAAAGGTGAACGCAAGGGAATTGATTTAAAAGACTTTCTTTGGGAAGGTTTAATCTTGAAAGAGAAGGACTTTCGCGAGAAAGTGAAAAATCTAAAAACTGAGGATTATGCCGATGCTTATGTGTATATTTACAATTCTGAAGAGGCGATCATTCCACTTTGGGCGTATTTTCTGCTTACCGCGAAGCTTACAGGCGTGGCAAAAAAAGTGGTCTATGGTACGCGAGAAGATTTGGAAATGCTACTGATGCATCAGGCGATTCACACTTATGATTTTTCTGAACTTAAAGACCAACGCGTCCTCGTAAAAGGTTGCTCTGAAGACACCATCCCTGTCAATGCTTACATTGAACTGGTAGAACAACTGAAACCTCTTGTGAAATCCCTAATGTTTGGGGAAGCGTGCAGCAATGTTCCGATTTTTAAGAACTAATTCTTTCTATTGAAGTAAAAAATAAAGGACGAATGCGAAATTTCGTCCTTTATTTTTTTTGATTGACAATATATTCTACGCCAATAGCAAAATTAAAATCTGAGCAACAAAAATCCTGAATATCGTTACCAAAGGATAAACTTGTGCGTAGCTTTGCAACGGCACATCACTCTCCAAATACGATGTACTGAAAGACAATGCGGCAGGATCTGTATAGCTACCACTCATAATGCCCGATAGTTGCAAGAAATTAATCTTCATAAAATATCGCCCAATGAACACCATTAGTATCAATGGAATGAAAGTAATCGAAGAGCCATAGAGCAACCAAGTCCAGCCGTTGTATTTCACGAAGTTTTCATAAAAGCCTTCTCCCGCGTGTACGCCCACCGCAGCGAAGAATAGACAGATGCCAAAATCTTTCATAAAGTAAATAGCACCACTATTGAAATACGAATGAATGAAAGAGATGCCACCATATCGGCTAATGAATAATGCCGTAATCAACGGGCCTGCTGCAAAACCAAGTTTGATAGGTACGGGAAGTGATGGAATCATAATGGGAATAGAACCTACAATAATACCGATGAGCAATCCACCGAAAAGCGAAAGAAAATCGGGCTCCATCAATTTTTTCTCTGAATTTCCGATGATGTTTTCGGCTTGTTTTAGAGAGTCTTCTGTTCCTACAATGCGTATTTTATCACCATAAAACAGTTCCAAAGAAGGGCGAGCCAGCATTTCTTTTCCTGCACGGAACACCCTTGTTACCTTTAAATCGTACTGATTGTAAAGGTCTAATTCTGAAAGTTTTTTGTGCATTGCAGATTCTTTGGTCACGAAGAAATTCTTTGCTATGATATCACTTCCTGTTTCTATAAATTGGTCGGTAGAAGGTCTTCCTACGGTTTGGGTAAATTCTTCCAAATCTTTTTCTACGCCTACCAGCATTAGGACATCTCGCATTTTGATATGGGTATCTAGCGTAGGCGAAGAAACCGCTTCCGAACCGCTATGTTTTAGCCTTGAAATCACAATGTTTTTTCCACTTTCGGAGGTGAGCTGGTGCAGGGTTTTCCCTACCACATCGGGATTGGTAATTCTTATTTTTTTACTGATGACGGGTAATTCTGTCTTTATTTTTGCCAATCGGAAGAGTCGCATTTCCTTTTCGGGATGGATTTTTAGAATGATTTTGGAAACGATAATCACCACGATAATGCCCATTACCCCAAGTGGATAAGTGATGGCGTAGCCAATGGCAGGGTCATCAAACACTTTCTCTGGAAACTGCATTTTAATCTCTGCTAAGGTGCTTTTAGCTGCTCCCAGCCCTGGTGTATTGGTAACGGAGCCAGACATAATCCCTACCAAATTTTCAATATTCAAACCAGTGAGTTTAAACAAACCAATGGTAATTACTCCACCCAAAAGGACACAAGAAACAGCGAGTAGATTAAATTTTAGTCCTTCACTTTTGAACGATGAAAAAAACGAAGGACCTACCTGTATCCCCACAGCGTAAACGAATAGGATAAGTCCAAAGTCTCTGATGAAATCTAAAATCTCTTCATTGATTCTATACCCTAAATGACCGAGCAAAAGCCCCGTGAACATTACCGCCGAAACCCCTAAGGATACCTTGGCGATTTTGATGCGTCCAATAAAAATACCCGTACCAATCGCCAGCATAATCACAATGAGCGACTGAATGATGGATGGATTTTCAACGGGTAATAAAAGATGTTTGAGCCAATCGAACATATTAATAAATTTTTCCGTACAAAATTAAAGCATTCTTTGCATAGGTTGTATTAATTTAGAATGAAGTTTGTCAGTCCTGTCACATTCTATACAACTATTTCATTTCTTAAGCATTAGCCTCATTTTCTATTGATTACCTCTCTTAAAGTTAATCTTCAAAAGGGTTTTCAAACTCATATTTCAGTTCTTTCCGAGTTTTGAGTGGAAGTTTTTTCAGAATTTCCTCATAGGAATGGACAATCATTTTCTTCACCAAATCTACCGACAAAGATTCTACATAAACCGTATTCCAATGCTTTTTGTTCATATGATACCCTCCAATGATATGTGGTTCATAGTCTGCACGGAGTTCTTCCGCCAAATCGGGCTGACACTTGAGGTTGATACGCAAAGGCACAGCATCTAAGCCACAAAGCAAAAAGATTTTTCCGTGAGTCTTGAATACCAGCGTCTGTTCATCAAATGGAAAATCCTCTTCTACATCTGGCAACGCAGAGCAAAATTCATAAATATCTTCTATATTCATTTTAGCAGTTTTAATCTTATAAAATCCACAAAGTGTTTCTAATCGCTTTTTCTGGGGACTAATTTAATGAAATTACCAACCTCACCCCAATGGGATTTAACCTAACCTCAGTGAAAATAATCTCTATCAATGGAAAATATTAATTTAAAATCCGTTATTTTTGTGGAATTAATTTCGTAGGTATGATTTTATCAATGACAGGCTTTGGAAGAGCCGAAGGAATTTTTGGAGGAAAAAAAATAACCATAGAAATCAAATCTCTCAATAGCAAAACTTTTGACCTGAACATCCGCGTCCCTCTTCGATACAAGGAAAAAGAATTTGATTTGAGAAAAATGCTGAATGATGGTATTATGCGGGGAAAAGTGGATTGCTATATCAACTATGAAACGCTGGATGATTGTAATGATGTGAAAATCAATAAAGAATTGGTAGCATCTTATATGAAGGAGCTGAAAAGTCTGGCCAATGATGCCCCAGAGTTTGAGTACCTAAAAATGGCTGTAAGAATGCCAGAAGCGATTTCTTCCAAACCAGAAGAATTGGCGGAAGAAGAATGGCTTTATCTTTCTCATCTTACTGCTCAAGCCTTAGAAAAATTTGTTGAATTTAGAAAAACAGAAGGCAAAACCCTAGAGCAAGAATTATCTAAAAATATTGAGCGTATTAAAAATAATCTTTCTGCCGTAGAACCTTATGAAGACGAGCGTCTAACGGGGGTTAAAGAGCGTTATAAAGCAACGCTGAAGGAGTTTGAAAACCTAGACGAAACCAGATTTTATCAGGAAATGGCATATTATGCAGAGAAACTAGATGTATCGGAGGAGAAAGTGAGGCTTGCTCAGCATCTGAAATATTATCTTGATGTGATGACGCAGGAAGAACTGAATGGTAAAAAACTAGGATTTATAGCCCAAGAAATTGGTAGAGAAATCAACACCCTAGGGTCTAAAGCTAATCACGCTGAAATTCAAAAACTGGTAGTGATGATGAAAGACGACCTCGAAAAAATAAAAGAACAAACCCTGAATGTCCTTTAAAAAAATGAACAAAGTTATCATATTTTCAGCCCCATCGGGTAGTGGTAAAACCACCTTGGTAAAACACGCTTTAGAAACCTTTCCAGAGCTGTCTTTTTCTATTTCGTGTACCACAAGGCAACCTCGCGGAGAGGAGAAACACGGCGTAGATTATCATTTTTTAACTCCTGAAGATTTTAGAGCCAAAATAAGCAATGGAGAATTTGTAGAGTACGAAGAAGTCTATACCGATAAATTCTACGGCACTCTAAAAACTGAAGTAGAACGCATCTGGAAACAAGGTAAAACTGTCATCTTTGATGTAGATGTGAAAGGCGGTATTGCCCTGAAAAAATATTTTAAAAACCAAGCCTTATCCATCTTTATAATGCCACCTTCCATTGAAGAATTGGAACGAAGATTAATTAATAGAAATACCGATGATGCAGAAACCATCCGTGTGAGAGTAGCCAAAGCTGAAGAGGAACTCGGACATCAGAACGCGTTTGATAAAACGGTGGTCAATCTTCATTTGGACGATGCAAAAAAAGAAATAGAATCCTTGATTCATCATTTTATTAACGAAGCCTAATTTTATACTATGAGCAATAATCCAGTTAAAAACTTATTAGATATTAAAGACCTTGTAATCCCTCAGGAAGATGATTTGATTCAGGCAATTTTAGACCTCAAAAAAGAGAAAAATGCGGTGATTCTTGCCCATTATTATCAGCCAGCAGAGATTCAAGATATTGCAGATTTCCTTGGAGATTCTCTACAATTGGCAAGACAAGCAAAAGATACCGATGCGGATATGATAGCCTTCTGCGGCGTTCACTTTATGGCAGAAGCTGCAAAAATTCTCAATCCAACCAAAAAAGTGGTTTTGCCAGATGTGGAAGCAGGATGCTCTTTAGCCGATGGCTGTAGTGGAGAAGGACTGAGAGCGATGAGAGCCCAACATCCTGATGCTTTGGTGGCTACTTATATCAATTGTAATGCGGAGACCAAAGCAGAATCAGACATTATTGTTACCAGTTCTAATGCAGAAACCATCATCAATGCATTGCCAGCCGACCGCCCCATCATCTTTGCTCCCGATAAAAACTTGGGACGCTACCTCTCTAAAAAAACAGGAAGGGAAATGATTCTTTGGGATGGAAGCTGCATTGTCCACGAAGCTTTTTCTATGGAGCGAATTGCAAAGCAACTGGCAGAACATCCTGAGGCTAAGCTCATCGCCCATCCAGAAAGTGAAGAACCTGTTTTGGAATTAGCCCATTTTATTGGTTCTACTTCGGCATTGCTCAATTTTGTGGAGAAAGATGAAGCTACACAATTCATCATCGCTACGGAAGAGGGTATCTTACACGAAATGAAAAAAAGAGCTCCACACAAAACGCTGATACCTGCCTTGGTATTTGATGAAAGCTGCAATTGTTCGGAGTGTTTCTTTATGAAACGCAATACCTTAGAGAAACTATACCTTTGTATGAAATATGAACTTCCAGAAATCACCATCGATGAAGACCTAAGACTAAAAGCCTTAGCACCAATTGAAAAAATGCTGGAACTGTCTCAAAGTATAAAATAAAAACCAAGGTTGAGCATAAAACTCAACCTTAATTTATCCCTTATCCCTATGCCTAAAATTATTCTTGAAGATATTAAAATCTACGCTTATCACGGTGTTTTGCCAGAGGAAACCCTTACGGGAACTTACTATTTGGTCAATGTAGAGTTGCACACAGATTTGTGGAAAGCCGCTCAAACCGATGATTTGTCAGATACCATCAATTATGCCGAAGTGAATAGCATCATCCATCAAGAGATGGCTATCCCATCCCAGTTATTAGAATATGTAGCAGGGAGAATCATTAGAAAAATTCACGAGTGTTTCCCTACCATTGGTTTTATCAAAGTGAAACTCACCAAAACCTCGCCACCAATGCAAGGCGAAATGAAAGGCGTAAGTATAGAGCTGGAGCAGCGGTTTTAGGAAAAATTCTTTAGGCTAATCTTTTCTATCAAAAAAAGTCCATAGCAAGCGGATTTCTCCAAATTCAAAATCATCGGGGAGATGTTTTTTCCAATCGTTGAGATTGTCAAAAGTTTCCTCTTGGTGCAGTTGTTTAAAAGTTTCTATTTTTTCTTTCGGAATAATGCGTTTCAAATCCTCATTGGAGAGGGTGCCATTTTCTGCAAATTTTGTAAAATGCCCTATGATGGTAGGTTTTAGCACGCCGCGTTCTTTGGCAATTTCCGCTACGGATTTTCCCTGCTCAAAGAGTTGCCAAGTAAGAATATGGGTAGGCACTTTTTTTACAGCAATGCTTATTCCTTTCTTATTATCGGTATCAAAAAGAGGCGTTTCTAGAAGCTGAAGGTCTTGCAAATCGGTAAGGTAATCTTCCATATCTCCAAGGAGAGTTCTGGCAATATCATTGTAGCCTTTCAGCCCTGTGGCTCCTTTGGTTTCTGCATAAAATGTTTTGAAAGGGTCAAAGATTTTCTCATTAATATTATCAAAGAAAAATTTTACGGCACCTTTGGCTTTGGTTTCTACATCGCTCCAAGCTTCATTGCCTTCAATGTGTTTTTTGATTTTTTGCTGAAGGATTTTCCCAAATTTCTCGTGGATAGGATAGAGGAGTTCTGCTTCGGATTTGATGGTGAAATACAGTTGCTTCACCGTTTCCTGATTCAGCTTTTTGCTTTCTGTAGCAGCTTTATACCAGTTTTCTATTTCATTTTTTAGCCATTGGCAATCTAGGCGTTGTATCACTTTTTGGGTGCTGTAATCGTATTTTTCAACGCTTACCATCTGCTCTATCTTATCGTTGGCATTGGTAGTATCTTGGAAGCCTACCACCCTTTTATCGCTAAAAATCACCTCGGGGGTAATTTTGGATTTTAAAACAATGCCCTCCAAAGTACGACAACGCGACAAGGCAACATAGACCTGCCCCGAAGCAAAGGATTGCCCCGCATCGATAATCACCCTATCAAAGGTAAGCCCTTGAGATTTATGAATGGTAACCGCCCAAGCCAGGCGGATAGGGTATTGCTCAAAACTGCCCAATACTTCTTCCTCTATGCTCTTATCCTTGCTTAGGGTATATTTTTTATTTTCCCAGACTTCTTTTTTCAGTTTGTACTCCTCATTACTTCCTTCTATCAGTACATAGATATCGTCCCCCGTAAGGCGTACAATTTCGGCTAATTTTCCATTGAAGTATTTGCGTTCGTGGGTAGCATCATTTCGGATGAACATCACTTGCGAACCTACTTTCAGTTCCAATTTTACATCGTTGGGATATTGGCTTTCTTTAAAATCACCTACAATTTTGGCTTCATAAAAGTATGATGGACTGGGCAAATCACTCAGTTTTTTCTGATTGATATCATCAGCAATGCGATTGTGAGAGGTAAGATAGATGTAGGTTTCTTCCTTTGGTTCAAAATCTGGCTGGTATCTGGAGTTTAATAGTTCAAAGTCTATCCCCTTAGCATCACCATCTCTAATGGCATTGAGAATTTCTAAAAAATCCTCGTCTTTCTGCCGATAGACTTTGGTAAGTTCTATGGTAACCAAATTGAGATTTTGCACCGCCAAAGCACTGAAAAAAAATGGCGATGGGTAATATTGGGACAAAAGATGTTCATCCCGAACTACTGGTGGCAACTGATGTAAATCTCCTATGAACAGCATCTGCACGCCTCCGAAAGGCAACTGATTGCGGCGAACAAAACGCAACGAGAAATCCATCATATCCAAAACATCAGCACGGAGCATAGAGACCTCATCTATGATGATGAGTTCTATCTCTCGCAAAAGTTTAAGCTTTTCTTTTCGATATTTGAAATGCCCCATCAAATCGGCAATATTATTGCCCAATTGGCTGTCTATACGCTCTGTAGTGGGCAGGAAAGGTCGCAGTGGTAATCCAAACATCGAGTGGATGGTAACCCCACCCGCATTGATAGCGGCAATTCCTGTGGGAGCTACAATGATGTGTTTTTTTCTGGTTTTGGCGACAAAATTATTGAGGAAAGTGGTCTTCCCCGTTCCTGCTTTCCCCGTAAGGAAAATGCTACGGCTGGTATGCTCTACAAGGTCAAATAACTGCGGATTCATTATGCCAAATTTAGGAAAAAAAGTATAAAAAAAACCCACTTTTAAATGGGCTTTTTAGTTTAATCTTAAAATATAAATCTACTTCTTATCGCCAGTAGTTTCTGGAAATCTCTGCTGAGTAAATTCTCTAGAGATGGCAGCTTTTTCAAATTTCAGTTTCCCTGATAGCGTTTCTATAACCACGCCGTCCTCCTGAATCTGTGCAATTCTCCCGTGAAGCCCCGAAGTAGTGACTACCCTACTCCCGATTTTTAAATTCTCCTGAAAGTTTTTCTCTTTCTTTTGCTTTTGCATCTGTGGACGCAGCATCACAAAATACATAAAGACAAAAAACAATCCAAATATAATGAGCGTAGGCATACTATCCCCCGCTGTTTGTAAAAATATCGTAATCATACTTATTATTTAAATTATTGTACAACATTAGCAGAGAAAGTAAGCACAATAGGTGCTGTCTCTACATTGGCATAAACTTCAGCTTGCTTGTTTTGCAAGCCATCAAAACTTGATGAATCAAATCTTAGAGTAATTTGTCCTTTTTGCCCTGGCATAATTGGCTCTTTGGTATAGTCTGGAGCAGTACAGCCACACGCTGGTTTTACCATAGAAATGATAAGTGGATTATTACCCGTATTGGTTACCTCATATATATGTTCTACAGACTCCCCTTTCTTCACATCTTTAAAATCCCAATGATTTTCAGATAGTGCCAGAGAGGTCATTGGAGCATTAGATGTTGCCACTGCATCTTCTTGAGGGGTACTCACAGCCACTTCAGCAGTTGACTCAGATGCATCGGTCTTTTCAGCTTTGTTGCAAGATGCTAATACCATTGCAACTGCAGATAACATTAAAATAGTCTTTTTCATATTGTCTTAATTAATTCTATTGGTATCTTTTGAATATTTATCTAAAATTCCGTTGATAAAAATATTGGATTTCTCTGTAGAGAATACTTTGGAAATCTCAACATACTCATTAATGATGATGCGAGATGCCGTAGCAGGAAAATGGTCAAACTCTGAGATGCCCGCTATCAGAATAACCTTATCCATCAGGGAAACTCTTTCCAAATCCCAGTTTTGCAAGCGTTCTTCTATTTTTTTCTCGGTAGCTTCCCAGTTCTTAACGGATTCCCAAAGCAGTTTTCTAGCAAAAATCTTATCATCCTCATCCTTTATCATCTGAATAAGCGTATGGCTTGGTTGCTCCTCTTTCATAAAGCCAATGGTCTTCTGCACCATAGAATTACCGATGTGGAAACCATCTGCCCAGCTCATCTCCTTTTCTTCCAGTCTATCGTGGAAGTCATCATTTTCTGCAATGTAACGAAGAAATAGTTTCCCGATAAACTTTTGGTCTTCCTCAAAGGAAACCTGCTCCTCCTTCATATAATCTTGATAGCGTTTGCTGGCAATGATTCTTTGGAAAGTTTTTACTAAAAGTTCATCGTGCATATCCCATTTGAGTTCTTGATGTTTTGAGGTGAAACTCAATCGTTCCATATTCTCTTCCAACTGGACAAGCACCTGATTATTAATAAACTTTTGATTAGGATTCAGCTCCGCTTCGGTTTTAATGAATTTTTGTTTTCCGATTTCAATCTGCCGCTGGGCTAAATCTTTCAACGCAACTAAGAAATTGAGCTGATAGACATAGAGGTGGTAGATTCTTTCGATTTCGGAAAACATTCTTTTTTCCAAAACATCATACTGAATAGGATTTTGATAATGAGAGTACAAGGTCTCTACTACTTTTTCGCGAATTTGTCTTCTTCCAAGCATTCAAAGAACTTTTATTGTGGCAAAGATAGTAAAAAAGTTTGGAAAATGGAGAGCAGTTGGATTTTAGAGAGGAAGAAACCGAGGCAATCACCTTGGGAATAATTCCTACTTTAGTGAACCTAAAATCAAAATATTCCAATGTAAATTTCTATCTCAAAAAAATCTATTACAACGCATTAAATTGATAATCCTAAATTCCTCTTAATCTCAAATTTAGTATTTTTGCAACTTATGAACGCTCTCAAAACCCTTAATCCCTACTTTTGGAAACACAGAACACTACTGTTTTGGGGATTCTTATTCATTGTTGCCAGCAATTTTTTCAATATCTACAAGGTTCAGTTCGTAGGAAAATCCGTAGATGAATTGGCTCAAAATGGACACTTAGGATTTAACAAACAGGTACTCACCTATGTGGGCATCATCATCATTTCTTCCCTACTTACGGGGTTCTTCACCTTTATGATGCGGCAAACTATCATTGTGGCTTCACGAAATATAGAGTACGAACTCAAAAATAAAATCTACCGCCATTACCAAGAACTTTCCCTCACAGAGTACAAAAAAAATACAATTGGTGACCTGATGAACCGCCTTAGCGAAGATGTGGTAGCCGTGAGAATGTATCTAGGACCTGGCGTGATGTATGTGGTCAATCTACTGGTGTTGCTCATCATCACGGGGATTTATATGCTAAAAACCGATGCTCAAATGACACTATGGGCATTGCTCCCGTTTCCCATCCTCTCCTATACCATTTACAAAGTGAGCTCCATCATCAATCAAAAGTCGAAAACAATGCAAAAAAGCCAATCTGCTATTTCCACTTTTGTACAAGATAGCTTTTCTGGAATCCGAGTGATAAAATACTTTGCCAAGGAAAAATACATTGCTCAAAACTACACCAATAAAGTAACCGACTATCAAGACAAGGCATTAGATTTAGCCAAAACTGAAGCTTACTTCTTCACCATCATCCTTTTCGTGATTGGGCTACTGAATGTTGCCATTCTCTATATCGGAGGGAGTAAATACATCGATGGTAAAATTTCCGTAGGACTCATCGCCGACTTCTTTCTCTACATCAACATCCTGATTTGGCCTTTTTCCTTAGTGGGATGGGTAGTTTCGGTAAACCAAAGAGCCGAAGCGTCTATGGCAAGAATCAATGAATTTCTAAGTAAGAAATCTGATATTACCAATCATAATTTTGAGACATACCCCATCCAAGGCAACATCGAGTTTCGCAATGTCTCCTACACTTATCCCAATACAGGCATCCAAGCACTTAAAAACCTTAGTTTCAAAATCAATGCTGGTGAAACCCTCGCCATAATGGGAAAAACAGGTAGCGGAAAAACCACCATAGCCTTGCTTTTAGCCAGATTAATAGACCCTACCGAGGGTGAAATTTTGATAGATGGTAAAAACTTAAAAGAACACAACCTCTACCATTACCGCCAGCATATAGGCTACATTCCACAAGAAAGCTACCTTTTTTCTGATACCATAGAAAACAACATTGGCTTTGCCATAGACCATCCAAGCCACGAGCAAATTGTAGAATACGCCAAAAAAGCCGATGTTCATAAAAATATTGTCAATTTCAAAGACCAATATCAGACAATGGTGGGCGAGCGAGGCGTGATGCTATCCGGAGGACAAAAACAAAGAATCTGCATCGCAAGAGCGTTGATTAGACAACCCGAAATCCTCATTTTTGATGATTCCCTATCTGCTTTGGATACAGAAACGGAAGAAAATATCTTAAAAAACATAGAAAAAGACCTCAAAAAAGCCACTTCCATCATCATTACCCATAGAGAAAGCAGTGCCAAAAGAGCAGATAAAATCCTAAATCTAAGCATTTAATTATTTAAAAATCAATTAAATAAAACAATATACCCTATTTTTCACTTTTAAATTTTATGAGCTTTTATGCAAAAAATATTTTGAAATTAAAAGATTTCTTTTATATTTGTTGAAATAAGATTTCTAAAAAACATCGTACAATGAGTGATTACAAAGAGCGCCACGAAAATGAAATTTTCACCAAGGTGCTAAAAGCAGGAAGAAGAACGTATTTTTTTGACGTGCGCGAGACTAAGGCAGGAGATTATTATCTTACCATTACCGAGAGTAAAAAGAATTTTTCTGACAACGGAGAAGCTACTTTTGAAAAGCATAAAATCTATCTCTACAAAGAAGATTTCAAAGCATTTCAGGAAATGTTCAGCGAAGCTACAGATTTCATTATCACAGAGAAAGGGGAAGATGTTATCTCTGAAAAACACGACAAAGATTTCAAAAATCGCTCGTTCACCATCGAGTCTGATGAAGAAATCTAAAAACTTTTTCCTTTTAAAGAAAATAAAAGCATCTCAAATAAAACGAGATGCTTTTTGCTTTTCTACTTTTTCTCTTCTGAATAGACCAACACTGCCCTACCCGATTCACAGACTATCTTAGTAGGCGATGCCGTTACGGCACAATCTGACATTGCTCCATATTCTAAATTATAAGCAGAACTTTGCCTATTAAATTCCGTAATTTTAGGCAAAATCTCGCGTTCCAACTTTATAGGATATGCGATGTAAGACGCAGGACCTCCACACGCTTTAGACCCCAATGGTGAAATCCGCCAATCCTTTGCATCGGTGCAATGCTCTTCATTGATAAGGTCCTCTATCTCGGTGCGAAGTTTCAGCATATTATTCTCATCTATTTTCCTTTCGCTATCCACTGTGGCAACTGGATTTCGCTTCGGCATTTGGCTAATATCCTTCGGCAAATTGCTATGCTCTTGGAGGGTTTGCTTGGATTGACACGCTATTACCGAAATGCAGATTAATATCACAGAGATGAGTCTATTCATTTTTATCATTTAAGAATCTATTGCTTTCAAATATCAAGCCAATTTGCCTTGATAATTAGAACAACTCTTTAGCAATTTGTTTGATGTTTTCGCTTTTTCCCATAGAATAAAAGTGTAGCACTGGAACACCAAACTCCCGCAGTTCCTTACACTGCTGTATTGCCCATTCTACACCTATTTGCTTCACAGCGGCATTATCTTTAGCTTTTTCCACCTCGTGGATAAGGTCTTCGGGCAAGTCTATTTTAAAAGTTTTAGGCAAAAGCGAAAGATGCTTTTTAGTGGCTATAGGCTTAATACCTGGGATAATAGGAATATCAATCCCCATAGCTCTAACTTGCTTCACGAAATCGAAAAACTTTTGATTATCAAAAAACATTTGGGTAACAATATAGTCTGCCCCAGCCTCTACTTTTTTCTTGAGCCATTTCAAATCGGAGTTTAGAGATGGAGCTTCTAAATGCTTCTCTGGATAACCTGCCACGGCAATGCAAAATTTATTTTCCGTATCAGAAAGTTCCCCATCGTGCAAGAATTTTCCTCTTCCCGCATTGTGAATTTGCTGTACTAGTTCTACTGCATTCTGATTTCCTCCTTCAGCTGGAACAAAATGCTGCTGTCCCTTCATTGCATCACCACGGAGTGCCATTACATTATCTATCCCAAGATACATACAATCTACCAAAAGGTACTCGGTTTCTTCCTTGGTGAAGCCACCACAAAGCACGTGAGGAACTGTATCTACTTTATATTTATGCTGAAGTGTAGCACAGATACCCAATGTCCCAGGACGCATTCTCGTAATGCGACGCTCCATCAATCCGTTATCCTTTTGGATATAAATATACTCTTCTCTCGAAGTAGTAACATCTATAAAAGGAGGCTGAAACTCCATCAGCGGGTCTATATTTTTATACAAATCCTCTATCCCTGTGCCTTTCGTAGGGGGAATTACTTCTATGGAAAACAAGGTTTTCCCATTGGCTCTCTTGATGTGCTCTGTTACTTTCATATTTATTCTATACCCTTTAGATATATTGTTGATATTCCAATTGCAAAAATCATCATTTTTTTTGAATATTCATTGATGAAAGGCAAAAAACAGAAGTTAAAGAATAAGGAATATTTCCAAGTGGGGAAAACATACGGAAGAGTTTGAAAAAACATACTGAAGAATTTCAGAAAACATACTGAAGAATTTTGGAAAACATACTGAGGAATTTTGGAAAACATACTGAGGAATTTATAAAAACTCACGGAAGAATTATCAAATTCAATTCAGCAGTGGGAAAAACCCACTTTGTTGAGTGAATATTTATCGCCTGATGATTAAAGCCTACCGCATATTATTCACTATATCAATCCCCTCTCGCTATGGAGAAGGGATTAATTATTGTTAGTCGGCTAAGTTAGGCATCAGCCACTTTCTAGCATAGTCTATATCCACACCTTTTCGGGTGGCATAGTCTTGCAATTGGTCTTCATCTATCTTTCCAACCCCAAAATATTTAGCTTCGGGATTAGCAAAATAATAACCCGAAACCGCTGCCGTAGGGAACATCGCTAAACTTTCTGTGAGATAAACTCCAATATTCTCCTCTACTTTCAGCAAATCCCAAATAGTGAGCTTCTCCAAATGGTCAGGACACGCAGGATACCCCGGAGCTGGACGAATACCTTGATATTTTTCGGCAATTAATTCATTATTTTCTAATGCTTCATCCTCGGCATAGCCCCAATATTTCGTTCGGATTTCCTTATGCAAAAATTCTGCAAACGCCTCTACCAATCGGTCGGCAATGGCCTTTACCATTATAGAACTATAATCATCATTTTGAGCTTCATACGCTTTCGCCAGTTCCTCCGTACCAAAACCTGTGGTAACGCAAAACGCCCCGATATAGTCTGTTTTCCCAGTGGATTTTGGAGCAATAAAATCCGAAATTGCAAAATAATTCTTCCCTGCCGAACGCTTGGCTTGTTGTCTCAAAGTTCGGAATTTCGCCAATTCTTCTCCTTCTTCGTTCATCACAGAGATGTCGTCTTGCTCGTCGCTATTAGCCGGAAACAACCCAAAAACTGCCTTAGCTGTGAGTAGTTTTTCATCAAGGATTTTTTTCAGCATTTTCTGAGCATCATTGTAAAGATTTTTCGCTTCCTCGCCCACTGTTTCATCTTCTAAAATCTTTGGAAACTTCCCGTGTAAATCCCAACTTTGGAAGAATGGTGTCCAATCAATAAACGGTACCAATGCGTTTAAATCTTGGTTCTCAATTACCGTAATGCCCAGTTTTTTAGGTTTAATAATTTCGATATTATTCCAATCTATTTTGAATTTCTGCTCTCGTGCTTCTTCTATTGTAACATATTCTTTGGCTACTTTCCTGCCCAGAAATTTCTCACGAAATTCATCGTAATCCCGTTTAATTTCCGCACAATACTCAGCAGATTTTTCCTTATTCAAAAGGGAACTAACAACATTCACCGAACGCGAAGCATCAGTTACGTGGATAACGGTATTTTTATATTTCGGGGCAATCTTTACAGCGGTATGAGCTTTGGAAGTAGTAGCACCGCCTATCATCAGCGGAAAATTGAGGTTTAATCTATCCAATTCCGAAGCCACATAGACCATCTCGTCCAAACTCGGCGTAATCAGCCCACTCAGTCCAATCACATCTACTTTCTCCTCTATCGCCGTTTGAATGATTTTTTCAGCAGGAACCATCACGCCCAAATCTACAATATCATAATTGTTACAGCCTAAAACCACCGCTACAATATTCTTCCCAATATCGTGAACATCACCTTTTACGGTTGCCATCAGTACCTTACCATTAGATTTTTTGGTAGCATCTTTTTCCGCTTCAATAAAAGGTTGAAGGTATGCCACTGCCTTTTTCATTACTCGGGCAGATTTCACCACTTGAGGCAGAAACATTTTACCACTTTCAAACAAATCTCCTACGATGCCCATTCCCGTCATCAGATTGATTTCTATCACTTCCAGAGGCTTTTTCGCAACCAAACGAGCTGCTTCCATATCCTCTTCTATAAAGCGGTCAACGCCTTTTACTAAAGCATAATTAATTCGCTCTTGGAGTGGTAATGTTCTCCAACTTAAATCTTCTGTCTTTTCTTTTTTAGTTGATTTATGCTTATCAGAATAATCCAAAAGTCGCTCTGTGGCATCATCTCGGCGGTCAAGCATCACATCTTCTACCAATTCCAAAAGCTCTTTCGGAATCTCATCATAAACCTCCAACATTGTAGGATTTACAATACCCATATTCATCCCTGCATTGATGGCGTGATACAAAAACACAGAATGCATCGCTTCCCTTACCGTATCATTTCCACGGAAAGAAAACGAAACATTGGAAACCCCACCACTCACCGAAGCATAAGGCAAATGGGTTCTTACCCAACGCGTGGCTTCTATGAAATCTATGGCATTTCTGCGGTGTTCTTCCATTCCTGTTGCTACAGGGAAAATATTGAGGTCAAAAATAATATCTTCTGCTGGAAACTCCACCTCATCTACTAAAATTCGGTAAGAGCGTTCTGCAATTTCAATTCTTCTATCGTAGGTATCGGCTTGCCCCACTTCATCAAACGCCATTACAATCACCGCCGCACCATACCTTTTGATGAGCTTGGCCTGACGGATAAACTCCTCCTCGCCACCTTTCAAACTGATGGAATTGACCACAGATTTCCCCTGAACCACCTGCAAACCCGCCTCCAATATTTCCCATTTGGAAGAGTCTATCATTATTGGGATTCGGGCAATATCTGGTTCGGAAGCAATGAGATTGAGGAATTTTACCATTGCGGTTTTACCATCAATAAGCCCATCGTCCATATTGACATCTAAAATCTGAGCTCCTCCTTCCACTTGATGTCTTGCGATATCCAAAGCTTCTGCAAACTTTTCCTCCTTTACCAAGCGAAGAAATTTCTTAGACCCCGCAACATTGGTTCTCTCCCCTACATTGATGAAATTGGATTTTTCATCGGCAATTAAGGGTTCTAGACCAGAAAGTTGTAGGCAAATAGGGTGGTATTTTGGTTTATTTTCGTTCATTTTTTATATTATTAATGTAGGGAGGTCTGAAAGACCGACATTCCTTAGCCAAGGTATTTGATGTTTGAAACATTAAAATCATCACAATTTAATCCCACAAATATTTTTCATCAAATTCAACATTATATTTTTTCAAAAAAGCCAAATATTCTCCTTGAAATGATTTTTTCTGATGATGTTCTTCTTGATTGGCTATATATTTTCTCACAATCTCTACTTCCGTAGGATTTACCGAAAATGCGCCATATCCATTCTGCCAATAGAATTTATTAAATTGCTCTCCCTTAGTTTTTATCCATTTAGAAGAATTAGCCTTTACCTTTTCTACAAGGCTTATCAAGGTAATTTTCTTGGATAATTGACAAAGAATATGAATATGGTCTCGGTAGCCCCCTACCATCAACGGAGGACATTCCAATTCTTTGCATATTCCTCCTAAATAACGGAATAATTCATCTTTTATATCATCGGTAATCATCGGATTACGATGTTTGGTACTAAAAACAATATGCACATATAATTTCACTAATGAATGTCCCATATTTTCATATATTTATATATTCCAAGAGCGATGCTCTTGGCTATAATATTTCGCCCTTTCAGGGCTTGTCAAATCCTCCTCGGCTCATATTCCTTTGCCAATTCTGCAATGGCTTTGATATGTTCTGGCGTGGTTCCACAACAACCTCCAATGATATTAATGGCTATAATATTTCGCCCTTTCAGGGCTTGTCAAATCCTCCTCGGCTCATATTCCTTTGCTAATTCTGCAATGGCTTTGATATGTTCTGGTGTGGTTCCACAACAACCTCCAATGATATTAATGGCTATAATATTTCGCCCTTTCAGGGCTTATCAACCCTCCTCGGCTCATACTTCTTTGCCAATTCTGCAATGGCTTTGATATGCTCTGGCGTGGTTCCGCAGCAACCTCCAATGATATTAATGAGTTTTTTATCCAAATATTCTTTGACTTGTGCTGCCATTTCATCAGCCGTTTCATCATACTGACCAAAAGCATTCGGTAAACCAGCATTAGGATAGGCAGAAATGTAAAAATTAGAATTTTCGGAAACCTCTTGCAAATAAGGCGTCAATTGTTTCGCTCCCAAAGCACAATTAAACCCAACGCTCAGCAAATCCAAATGTGATACGGAGATAAGAAATGCCCCTGCCGTCTGCCCACTCAGCGTACGCCCAGAAGCATCGGTAATGGTTCCTGAAACCATTATGGGAATACGGATATTGCGTTCCTCTGCAATTTCATCAATGGCAAAAAGTGCCGCTTTGGCATTCAAGGTATCAAAAATGGTTTCCACCAAAAGGATATCAGCACCTCCATCTAAAAGAGCCTCTGCCTGTTGCTTATATGCCACACGCAAATCTTCAAAAGTAATGGCACGATACCCTGGGTCATTTACATCTGGGGAAAGCGATGCCGTTCGGTTCGTAGGACCAATAGCACCTGCTACAAATCTCGGTTTTTCAGGATTTTTCGCAGTGTATTCCTCACAAACTTTTTTAGCAATTTTTGCCGATTCATAGTTGAGCTCGTACACTAATGCCTCCATTCCATAATCTGCCATCGCAATGGTGGTTCCAGAGAACGTATTGGTCTCGATAATATCTGAACCTGCTTCTAAATACTCTCTATGAATCGCCTCAATAATATCTGGACGTGTGAGCGAAAGCAAATCATTATTTCCCTTTACCAAATGTTCCCAATCCTTGAAACGCTCTCCACGATAATCTTCTTCTGTGAGGTGATACCGTTGAATCATCGTTCCCATCGCTCCATCTAATATCAAGATTCGGTGTTGTAATTGCTCGTTGAGTAAACTAAGTATTGAGGTAACTTTCTGCTCCATATTGCTTTCTTAAAATTAGGGGCAAAGATAGAGCAAATATTTTTCTTTTTTCTAGTGATGACGGAGCCTATTTAAAAGATTTTAAAACTTATACACCACGCTCCAAGCCAATCCTGCACTAAAATTGGAGGAAGAACGCCCAAAACCAGGAACAATCATCGGTTTTACATCATCTTGCTTGGTAGAATAAAGCATATAGCGAGGCTGTACATTCACATCAATATAAAATTGACTTTCAAACAGCTGAACCCTACCACCAATGCTCGCTTCTAGCCAATAGGAGGATTGTGCAGAACGAGGTAAGCTTAGATAAGCATCGCCACCTTGGCTCCCTCGCACAGGCACTTGCATATATTCTTGGGTATAGAAAGATGCTCCCAGTTTAGGCCCTGCATAGAACCCATTGAATTCATTTTCTGGGTCTTTCATCAGCATATAAAAACCGCCTGCTTTTATAAATATCCCAGATGCTTTGGCATCATAGCCATTTTTCTGATAAATATTTCTTTCAAAGCCTAAATCTACTACGGCGTGAATGTCTTTTTTGATTTTTGTGGAGACAAAGCCTTGCATTGTTTTTCTATCGGAAAACAATGTCAAGCCGCCATTCAGCACATCGAAACCAATCATTAGATTCGGGATGTATTTTTTCTCTACCACAGTAGAATCCTGCTGCTGAGCCGTAGCCCAAAGGCTAAAAAACAAGAAACAAATGAGTGCCTTTTTCATCGATAATTTCAGTTTGTAAAGTTTCTATACTCTTAACAGGATTGGTAGTTTCTAAAGTGGGGGAAACATTCTTGTACAGTTTTTTGAAGCCACACGCAGGTGATACATACTGTGCTTCTGTGGTGTAATTGACTTTGATTTTGGAGGCAGTTCCCGTTTCGGAAGTCCGAACAAAAACCTCCGTAAAAAGCTGGTTATCTACCCTCAACGGAATCATTATAGAATCTACCGAAGTAGCATCTACTACTGTCTTAGTTCCATTACCGTAATCCACATCTACAATGATGCGGGCAAGTCTCAGTAGCCTACCTTCGCTTTCCTTGAATTTCAGCTTCATCCTCGGCGTTGCCTCCCCACTGATGCAGATATCATCATCTGAACTGCAAGAAAACAACGCCAAAAATGTGGCTATGTATGCAATATATTTCATCATTATTTCGGGTCTAATGCCTTCTGGATATTATTTACAAATCATTAAAATCATTTAAAAACCTTTGCTACATCTATGCTTTAAGAACTAAAACAGCCTCCTGTTGAGTTTAATCTGGGAACAAAGATATTATTTTTTTATTAACACACACTACTGCAGCCTATATACGCTCTAAAGCATAATTACCAGCCATCTTATTACCAATCTTTTAAAAAATTTTAATCATTTTTTTTTGAAAAAAATACACACAAATTTGTGCAATAGAAATATTACCGTAAATTTGCAGCGATTTTCGTAGTGGGCGAGACAGTGGAAGACTGTTAGCCAAGCTATGTAAAATCTATAGTTTTAAAATTGGATTAACGAATAAAAACAAGATTAAAAAAATGAAGAAAATTATTCTTTCAATGGGGATTGCGTTTTCTGGAATGGCGATGGCACAATACGATGGTAGAGTAGGTATCACCACCACAACGCCGAAGGCTACTTTGGATATTGAAAAAAAATCCAAACTCTAACCTAAACGGTATCTTGATCCCAAGAGTAACTAAAGCAGAAGCAGAAACTATGGGAGGTGTTACAGGCACAGATGGACTACAAGAGTCTACTATGGTTTACATCAGTAATGCTACTGCAGGAGCCACTACTAAATACACAAGCAAAGTAGATGCTAAAGGCTTCTACTACTTTAATGATACAGAATGGGTGAAAGTAGGGGGTGCTGCCGGTGCAGATACTAGTTTGTATGCAGGTGATGGAACATTGGCTTCAGCTAGAAAAGTTACTCAAAACAATCAGGATTTAACTTTTGTTACAGGTACCGGGAGAACAATAGTTAAAGGAAATTTACAAAATACTGGGGCTGTATATATAGATCCTGGGAAAAAAGAAGAAAATAAAAATTTAAGAACATATGCTGAAACTAATCCAATTGAATATGGTGATTCAGATTATATGATAATCATTACAAATACAGCTCTTAATGGAAAGTTAGCTTTACCTTCGGCATCTAATAATAAAGGTAGGATTATCTATCTAATCAATGGAACTACCTCTGGATTAGGTTTTGCGGGAAGCAATACAGATGGAAGCTCAGAGATTTATCCCTTTAATTTTGGAACTATAGCAGTTAAATCAGGAGTAGGTTTTGTAAGTACAGGAACAACATGGTATCCTATCGGTAGATAAGATATATTTTTAAGAATTATTATATTAAATATAAATTATGAAAAAAATTATATTACCAATATTTTTGGGTATTAATGCATTTATTTATGCTCAAGTAGATTTAAATCAGACACCTACAGTAAATACATCATCAAATGCATTTATAGATGCATCTGCTAATAAAGAAAACTTTGGACAAAGCATAGGAAGAGGTATCAATTTTCCTCAAACAGATTTATCTGTTTTTACTTTAGATGTGGCTGCTTTAGACGGGATTGCTTTTCCTAATTATTATGACGGAATGATTGTGTATAACACAAATAATGGAGGCTCTACTAGTGATCCATCTATTACACAAACTACAAATTTGAAACCAGGATTTTACTATTTTTTCAATCCAAACGGTGTTTCTACCCAATCTATCTCAGAAGGTAAATGGGTAAGAATAGATGGTGGTAATGCTGCTCCAGCGGTTCCAAACTCTCTAGTAGCAACAGGTACTTTTACACACAATGGTGGTAATAGTGCAGTGTTGTCTGCCGTTCCTAAAGATATTAAGGCCATCACAGGTATTAAAATCGTAAGAACAGATGATAATGGTACTCTTCTTCAGGGAGGTGTAGCCGCTACTACTTTCTATAGCTATGATAAAGCTAATAAGACTATGGTTTTCGGGCAAGGGGTAATGTCTACTTCTATGCCTGCGGGTACCTACTCTTATGTAATAGAATATACTAAATAGATTTTTTTACATTTACACTAAAAGGATGGCAATTTATTTTTGCCATCCTTTTTTTTTACGGTTGTTGGTTTCAGTTGTCGGTTATTTGCTAAGAAGCTAGAAAGTTAGAGGTTAGAGGTTAGAGGTTAGAAAAAAGTCTTTTCTCTTTCTTCTTTCCTCTTTTTTCAAAAAAACTCAGCACTCAACACTCAAAACTTAAGTTTGGTTGTCAGTTGTCGGTTGATGGTTGTCGGCAGAGTTCCCCCTTCGGGGTTTAGGAGGAACTACCTTCTTTCTTTCAATAGGGTCGGGTTTTAACCCGACTTTTAATATGTCGTATCCAAAAGGCTTTAGCCAAATTTACTCTTCCAATCGGGAAACCGTGTCAATCTTCGGCTAAAGCCTTTTTTCATAAAAACTGCTTAGAATGGGCTAAAGCCCAATCCTATTGATAGCATCTAAAGTCTACTGCATAATTTAGGTTTTTCTAACTCTTAGCTGACTTTCCTTAAACTCTTGCTTGGGTTTTGCTCAACTCTCAGTTGAGAGTTGAACAACTTTCAACTGAGAGTTTTGCAACTTTCAGCTGAGAGTTATTTTGCTATAAGCAGTTTAATTTCACTGCTAAGACGCGAAGCTGGTTGTCAGTTGATGGTTGACAGTTGACAGTCTTTTCTCTTTCTTCTTTCTTCAAAGAAACTCAAAACTTAAGTTTAGTTGTTGGTTGTCGGTTGATAGTTGACGGCAGTTCCCCCTTCGGGGGACAGGGGGCTAACTTAAGTTTGGTTGTCGGTTAATATTAAACCCTTTCTAATAACGCTATATTTTCCACGTGGTGGGTCTGCGGGAACATATCTACTGGCAAGATTTTCACCACTCTATAATGGTCTTTCATCAGTGCGAGGTCTCTGGCTTGGGTGGCAGAGTTACAACTTACATAGACAATGCGTTGCGGAGCTAGTTTTAGAATCTGCTCTACCACCTTATGATGCATCCCATCGCGAGGCGGGTCGGTCACCAATACATCTGCCTTCGGATGACGGGCAAGAAACTCCTCGGTAAACACTTCTTTCATATCGCCACAATAAAAAGTACAATTGTCTAATCCATTGAGGGTGGCGTGGGCTTTGGCGGCATCTATGGCTTCTTGCACCGCTTCTATCCCTATCACTTGTTGGGCATTTCTGGCGAGATACTGGGCAATGGTCCCCGTACCTGTATAGAGGTCATACACCACCTCATTGCCTTTCAAATCTGCAAACTCCAAGGTTTTTCTGTACAGCTCCAAAGCCTGCTTGTAGTTGGTTTGAAAGAAAGATTTTGGCCCTATTTTAAACCTTAAGCCGTCCATCTCTTCCATCAGATAGCCTTCGCCAAAGTAGGTCTGAATATCCAAATCGTAGATAGAATCATTATTCTTCGGATTGATGGCATAGACCAGCGTTTTGATTTGCGGAAATTGTTTCAAAATATATTCAAACAACGCCTCTCTATTATCTTTTTCTTCTCTATAAAGCTGGAACAGCACCATCCACTCGCCCTTGGAATTTTGGCGAAGCATCAGTGTTCGTAGAAAACCATCTTGATTTTTCACATCAAAAAACGTCAAGCCCTTGTCCACCGCATATTGCTTTACTGCCAAGCGAATGGCATTAGACGGGTCTTCTTGCAAGTGGCATTCTTTCAAATCCAAAATCTTGCTCCACATCCCAGGAATGTGAAAGCCCAGAGCATTTTTATCATTGATGGCTTCTGAAGAGTTCACCTCCTCCAAAGTAAGCCAGCGAGCATCTGAAAAGGAAAACTCCATTTTGTTTCGGTAATAATATTGCTCTGCCGAGCCTAAAATAGGCAAGGTTTCAAAGTCTTCTATGCCACCAATTCTTTTAATGTTGTTCAAAACCTCATCTTGCTTAAACTCCAATTGCTTATCGTAGGCTAGGTTCTGCCATTTGCAACCGCCACATACCCCAAAATGCTGGCATTGGGCTTCCACACGATAAGGCGATGGCTCTAAAATATCCACCGTTTCAGCTTCATAATACTTGCTTTTGGCTTTTTTTATGCGGGCATTCACCACATCACCAGGCACCGCCCCCGATACCAAAATGGTTTTACCCTCTTCTGTTTTTCCCACAGCTACCCCTTTAGCCCCTGCGGAAAGGAGTTTTATATTTTCAAGAATGAGATTTTTCTTTTTTCTGCTCATAAAATTTAGATTGAAATTGGAGGACAAAATCCTCTTGGGCAAAGGTAAAGTTTTTAATTCAGACTAGGAAGAAAGTCACACAATAGTCTATCCCCCACTATCCCCCGAACACTCAATTTCCCTTCCCTAAATCCCCCTGTCCCCCAAAGGGAGAAAGAAGCTTACTTCCTCTTCCAATAAATTAATTTCCTCTTCCGAGGACTTTATTTTCTTTCCCGAAGACTTTATATTGCTTCCCCAGGACTTTATATTGCTTCCCGACAAGTTAATTTTCCTTCCCGAGGACTTAATTTTCTTTCCCCAGGACTTTATATTGCTTCCCAATAGGTTTATTTTCCTTCCCGAGGACTTAATTTTCTTTCCCCAGGACTTTATATTGCTTCCCCACAAGTTGATTTTCCTTCCCCAGGATTTTATATTGCTTCCCGACAAGTTTATTTTCTCTTCCGAGTACTTAATTTTCTTTCCCGATGACTTTATATTACTTCCCAATAAGTTGATTTTCCTTCCCGAGGACTTAATTTTCTTTCCCGAGGACTTTATATTGCTTCCCGATAAGTTGATTTTCTATTCCGAGGACTTGATTTTCTTTTCTATAAAGTTAATCTCCATTCTAAAAAAGAGGAAAAAGAATAAACTCCTTTCCCTCTATCTCTATAATAAAAATGATTCATCCTCTTATGCTATGCCTTATCCAACGCCTGCTTCAAATCGGCAATGATGTCTTCCACTTGCTCCAGACCTACGCTGCAACGCACTAACCCTGGTGTGATGCCAACTTCCAAGCGGTCTTCTTCCGTTAGTTTAGAGTGCGTGGTAGAGGCAGGGTGCGTTACGATGGTACGGGTATCGCCCAAATTAGGAGAAAGCGAACACATCTTGATGCTATTGAGGAAATTTCTTCCACCTTCAATGCCACCTTTCACTTCAAAAGCTACGATATTACCGCCCAATTTCATTTGCTTTTTAGCAATATCATAGTTGGGGTGAGATTTTAAGAAAGGATACTTCACCAAAGATACATTAGGGTGAGATTCTAAAAACTCGGCAACCTTCAAAGCGTTTTCGCAATGCTTCTCCAAACGCACGGGCAAGGTTTCCAAACTTTTGCTCAAAACCCAAGCGTTAAACGGCGAAAGCGAAGGTCCTGTATTTCGGGAAAATAGATAAATCTCACGAATCAAATCTTTTCTACCCACCGCAATACCGCCTAAAACCCTTCCTTGCCCGTCTATCATCTTCGTTGCGGAATGAATGACTACATCAGCTCCGTATTTTATCGGCTGTTGAAGGTATGGCGTGGCAAAACAATTGTCCACAATGAAAATCAGATTATGTTTTTTAGCGAAATTTCCAAAAAATTCTAAATCTAAAATCTCAATGGCGGGATTGGTAGGCGTTTCCAAATAAAGAAAACGCGTGTTGGGCTGTAAATACTGCTCCAAATTGGTTTCATCTGCCTTGAAATAGGTGGTTTCTACATTCCATTTTGGGAAATGCGTTTTGAATAAATAATGCGTAGAGCCAAACACCGATTGGCAACTCAAAATATGGTCATTAGGCTTGAGCAAAGCATTGAACGATGCAAATACGGCTGCCATTCCCGATGAAAAAGCATATCCCGCCTCTGCTCCTTCCATATCGGCAATTTTCTGGGTAAATTCATTCACATTCGGATTGCTGTATCGGCTGTAAATATTATGTTCCACTTCCTCTGCAAAAGCTGCACGCATCTGTTCCGCATCTTCAAAAACGAAACTTGAAGTCAAATACAATGGCACCGAATGCTCCTGAAAAGGTGTTCTTTCGGTTTGATTACGAATAAGTTTGGTATTAGGATGTTGATTAAATTGATTTTCCATTTTATTGATTTTTATTTACTTTAAATTTCTATTCTTTGTTGATAAAAAACTATTCTTCCAACTTCTTCCGCATCATAATATCGGTTTGCTCATCATTACCGAGTTTGAAAATGTGTTTATCAAAGGCTACAAAACCATTTTTTTCATAAAAGCGAATCGCTCGTGGATTTTCTTCCCAAACGCCCAACCAAACATATTCCGCTTGTTTGTTTTGAGCCACTTCAATGGCTTTGTCGTAAAGCAATTGCCCTACTTTTTGTCCGTGATAGGTTTTCAAAACATAGATGCGTTCTATCTCTACGGCGTTATGGTCTTGGAGTTCGGTTTGTGATGTTCCAAAATTTAATTTTAGATAACCTACCACTTCATCGTCAATTTCAACAAAATAAAATTCAGAATTGGGATTGCTCAACTCGTTTTTCACTTTCTCTTCGGCGAAACTTTCCGCCAAATAGCGTTGCATATCTTCCGCAGAATTACTCTCCGCAAAGGTTTCGTAAAATGTTTGCCGTCCAACATCTTGTAATTTTTGCCAATCTTCGATGGTGATTTTTCGGATGTTCATTTCTTATAAATTGGTAATTTATGCAGGTGAATTTTTACTTAGTATCTATTAACTTTTCTGTTTTAGTTAGAAACTCTTCGATAGCTTCTTCTATGTCGATACCGCTTCTCTCTGCCAATACGATGAGCCACCAGATGTTTTCGCCCAACTTGTGTTGGAGTTCGCTGTGAGATTTGGCGTTGGCTTTTCCCCAACGGTTTTGCTCGGTCATAATGTTTCGCCCCACCAGACCTGCATCGGTGAGGTAAGCCAAAGCATCTTCTTCCACCGTCCAATGGCTGCCGTGGTGTTCCAACTCCAATTCGTGATAGCGTTCGCGTATTTTTTTAGAACGCTCGATAATATCTTTTAAATTCATTTTTTTGGTTATTCCTTTTAAATTTATTTCTCTTGACAATCTAAAAATAAAAACAATCCTCGTCCCATTTGAAAAATTAGATTATCAAGGTTTCAATCCCTCCGCATAGCGTTTGAAATTATCCAAAATCGCTTGCCAACCTGCTTGTTGCATTTCGATAGGATTTTGATTTTCGGGGTCGAAAACGATAACGATTTCCGTAGTATCATCTTGTGGTGTGAATGTTACACCGACTTCTCTACCATCTTCCATCACATAGACAAATGATTGCTCGAGCATTAGTTCCTTGTAAATCGCTTTGAAATCGAACCCGAAACTGCCGTCTTTGGCTTCCATTCGGGCAAGGTATTCACCACCGATACGCAAATCGTTGGCAGCTTTTGGGCAATGCCACGAAGGGTCGGCAAAATTCCAGTTGATGATGTGTTTCGGGTTGGTATAGGCGTTCCAAACTTGTTGTACATCGCCTTTTACTTGGGCTTTAATCGTTATTTTGTTCATTTTTAATAATATTAATTTTTCTCTATTTCTTCTTGTACAATGTTTATCCATTCTTTTTCAGAATCTGGATTGAGTTGTTGGTCTGGACTTAAACCGATGGATTCAAAATCAGAATCGTTATAAAAAATCATTCTCTTTTGGGTGAGACTTATCCACGCAGGAAAATTGGGAATTAATAATTTTCTCCACTCGCCATAAGACACCATTCCCGCTGTATTCTCTCCAAAAGTTTTTACTTTGCCACTCTGCTTTGCCACAAGGATAAAGCCTTCTGCTGCACTTGCATCCCATCTATTTTGGATGATATATACTTTTTTAGGGTTTGTATGATAAGAATCTATTTTCGACATCTTTTTTTCATAAGGTTCAAATCTTCCGATATATTTCCCCAATTCTTCAATTCTTTTATCTGCATTTAGACTATCTTGCTTTGTTTTTACACCATAGAGATATCTTTCATTGCTATAATCCTGAAAATTTTCCTTACTGACCCAAATAGATGTTGCTACAATAGGACTTTGATATTCTTTTTTATCCAAAATAAAAGGTAGCAGTTTATGGTAACTTAAAGTACTTCCTCCATCATTATTTCTTACATCAATAATGAGATTTTCTTTTGAAATCAATTTTTCTTTGTTCGCTCCAATTATAGAATCTATTAAAGGCTTGTTTTCGTAATCAAAAGAATGAATGCGGAAGTAATTGGTACGAGGACTTAGCTCTTTGAAGAAAATAGAATCTTGCAATTTATATTGGTCTGTTTTAGATAAATTTTGCTTATTTCTATAAAAAGTAAAATTTCTTCCAAGTTTCAAGGTTTTTCCATCATATTCCACTTTGTGTACAGAAGGTTTTTGACCAAAATCCCAATATACAGAAACGAGTTCTCCTTTGTAGTTGGAATACAACTCTACCTTTACATCTCCTTTATAGCCTAAAAATTGTTTATTTACTTTAACATCTGATGTTAAGACACCAATATACTTCCTTCCTTTTTTATCATTCTTTTGTATCTGAATAGAAAACAATCCATTTTTGTGATGCCAATCTCCTAAAATTCCCTTTGAAGTTATCTTTTTTGGCTGATGGTTTTCAACATTTTCTTGAATAAATTTTTTAACTGAAATAGTATCATCAAAAGTTTTAAAAGGATAAAAATCGTTAGTTATATGTAACTTTTGATGCGTATCCCTAAGAAAAGAAAGATAAAGCTGAACAATTCCCAAACATTCCTTCTCTGTTTTGGCATCTTTTGCAAGTTTAAAGATTTGCTTTTTATGTTTTTGATAATCTCTATGCTTTTTGTTTTCAATAACTTGATGTGCATAAGAAACCGAATTTTCCTCAATCTGATTGGCAATCAAATTCATATTTCGTTCGCAATCACATTTCTTTTGCGAAAACACTACACTTGAAATCAATGTAAAAGATAAAATCAAAAATAATCGCATAATATCTATTCTATTTAAAATATTCGTTAATTATAATTTTCTTTTGACTATACATTACCTGTTGGGCGTTGGGTTGGCTCATCAGTTCGCCCATATTTTTCGGAATGATTTGCCAGCGAAATCCGTAACGGTCGATACACCAGCCACAAGGAGCTTCTTGCCCTTCTTGGGTGAAATAGTTCCAAAAATGGTCTATTTCCTTCTGGTTTTCGCAATTAATCATCAGCGCCATAGCATCGTTAAAGGGGTGATGTTCTTGTGCGGTACTCATCAAAAGATACGACTGCCCGAAAATTTGAATTTCGCACATTTCGGCATAGCCACTAGGCGTTTCTCCGAGGGGAATAATGGCGTTGGCGTGAAAGTTTTTATCAAATACTTTTTGGTAATATTCCAAAATATTATTCAGTTTGCCACCATCGGCAGAAAACCAGAGGCAAGGCGTTATTTTGTTTGTGTTTTCTTTCATTTTCATTTAGTTTTATAAAAAAGGATTTTTAAAACTATATTTCAGTTCTTTGCGAATTTTTAAAGGGAGTTTTTTCAAAATCTCTTCATAGGAATGAATTATCATTTTTTTGACCAAATCCGCCGGTAACGATTCTACATAAACCGTATTCCAATGCTTTTTGTTCATATGATATCCTCCAATGATATGCGGTTCGTACTCTGCTCGGAGGTCTTCCGCTAAATCTGGTTGGCATTTGAGGTTGATACGCAAGGGCACAGCATCTAAGCCACAAAGCAAAAAGATTTTTCCGTGCGTTTTGAATACCAGCGTTTGCTCATCAAATGGAAAATCTTCCGTCACATCGGGCAATGCCAAACAAAATTCGCATATTTCTTCTATGTTCATATTTTAATCTTTTACATCTTTCTCAAATTCTTCCGCATCATAATATCCGTTTGCTCATCATTACCGAGTTTGAAAATGTGTTTATCAAAGGCTACAAAACCATTTTTTTCATAAAAGCGAATCGCTCGTGGATTTTCTTCCCAAACGCCCAACCAAACATATTCCGCTTGTTTGTTTTGAGCCACTTCAATGGCTTTGTCGTAAAGCAATTGCCCTACTTTTTGTCCGTGATAGATTTTCAAAACATAGATGCGTTCTATCTCTACGGCGTTATGGTCTTGGAGTTCGGTTTGTGATGTTCCAAAATTTAATTTTAGATAACCTACCACTTCATCGTCAATTTCAACAAAATAAAATTCAGAATTGGGATTGCTCAACTCGTTTTTCACTTTCTCTTCGGCGAAACTTTCCGCCAAATAGCGTTGCATATCTTCCGCAGAATTACTCTCCGCAAAGGTTTCGTAAAATGTTTGCCGTCCAATATCTTGTAATTTTTGCCAATCTTCGATGGCGATTTTTCGGATAGTCATTTGTTTTTTATTTTTTCAGATGAATATATGTTGTGCCGTGATTTATATCCCCGCATAACCGCACCCAATGTTTGTGACCACCCCCGTAGGGGCGTATTGCATACGCCCCTACGGGTGCCATTTCCCCAATATCATTTTGTGTATTTCGGGATTGTATTTGTTCACGATGAACACAATTTTACTTCGTCACTTGTTTTATCCACGCAAAAAGTTCTTCCAAATCATAGTCGCCGCTGTGAGGTTTGTCCCAAGGTAGGGCAAAATCGACCGTGTAACCGTGATTTTCGAGCAAAGTCGTCAGGATTACGGAAACCGCCAATCCAGTATCTTTGTCTTTACTTCCGTGGCGAATACGCCAATGCTTCGAGGTTGCCACATTTTCCTTTCCGATATAATACATCGGGTTCATCATACGGACAATCTGCGAGTCTGCCATCGCTCCCTGAACGGTAGAGTTTTTCAGAGCATATTGCGTAAAGTGCTTTTTGTCCGTAGTTTCGTCGCCAAATTCCTGATTTTCGCCCGACGACAAGTCCAAAGCATCAAAAGCAGGTGGAGTTTTCTGGCGTTCCATATAAGCGACATACGCATCGAAATCCAAATCGGTAATCGTGCCGTTTTCGACCTTCAAGAAAGCGTACACACGCATATCTTTGCCTTCCTTTTGGGCTTTTTGAGCCGAAGCAATTACATATTTTTTTACCAAATCCTTGAAGCTACCATTGCCGTTTTCGTCGAGCGTCAAAGTCTGCCCGTTTCGGTCTTTTAGGTTCAATCCGTTGAGGTAAGCGGGGAACAATTTCGCCAAATCGGAAGAGACTTTTTGTTGAGCGTCGTCCAATTTTCCGGCAACTTCTTTGCGTTCCACTTTGTAGTCGAGCATCGAAATATCAATTTTCTTGTAATCGATAACTTTTTGGAACTGCCACTCATACGCCATATCGGCATTGTCCAAATTGGTAATCGGGCAATACGCCGACACGGCAAAAATAGCGTCCGAAGCCTGTGCCGCTCCCAATTGTTTTAAGTAAGGCTCGTAATCCTTGCTGTCGCCCGTCGCTCCGAGTAGGGCTGATACCGCACCGCCCGCACTTGTTCCGTTAGAAACGATTTTCTGTGCATCGCCAGGCATATTTTGGTCGTTAAATTTCAGGTAACGAACGGCAGCCTTCAAATCTACAATCACGGCAGGGGCTTTTCCGTTTGCGTTGGTACGTCCTCTGGCTCCCGCCGAAGCCACCACATAGCCTTTGGACAAAGCTACGGCAATTGTATTGACCTTTTCGGGCATATTTCCTCTTGCGGGACGCTCATTTTCTGCCATCGACAGAGGGTTGCTCTCCGCTCTTTCTCCCGTTGGAGGTGTTTTGCTCTCTTTCTTTGCTGTTCCTGCCTTTGCGGGCATATATCCGCCCACTTGGTTCGGGAAAAAAATAGGAGCGGTCTGTGCCGTAAAGCCGTCGATGCTTTTTCCTTCAAAATATTCTGCCGGAATGTAGATGTTCATCTTTTGGTAGGTCGTATCTACGGGGTTTTCGACATAAGCGATATTTTCGTATGCCCTTACCTGAAAGGTTTTTCCGTCTTGGGTCAGCGTTTGTAGCTCATATTTATCAATATCGAATGCCAATGCCGATTTTTCTTTCTTCTGTTGAAGCGTTTGGCAAGAAGTAGTTGCCATTGCCAAAACGATGCAACCTATGATTTTTGTGTTTTTCATATCTGTTGAAATACTTTTATTTATGTATAATTCTTGAATAAGCAATAGCTTTTTACGGCTAAAAGCCTAAATTACGATTGGCAAATTGGTTATTTTCTCTGCTCGAAGAGCCATTCTCTGATAGGTTCGATGCTGTACGCCACTCGCCAAGTATTTCGGTGTCCGCTTGCTCCGGCGGTGTCGGCTCCGGGGAGGAATACGGTTCCTTTTTCAAAGACTGTGTATTTTATCGGATTGTTTTCGGCAACGATTTTGTCGTAAGCAAAGCGATATTCGTTGGTATTCCAAGTAGCATTCCACCACGCACGGCTTATTTTCGCTCCCTCTTTTTCCAATCGTTTGGTAATGGCATTTTCTCCCGGGAAAGCTCCCAAATCATCTACCGAAACCATTATCCATAGCTTTTTCTTGGCAATCGGAGCAACCAAATCGGGATTCCATTGCCCCGCCACAAGGTACGCCGCAGCGAAAAGGTCTGGATATTTGATATTCATCGCAATAGACATCATACAACCGCCCGACTGTCCTGTGGTATAGATACGATTTTGGTCGATATTGTACTGTTTTGAGAGGTTTTCAATCAAATGAATGGTGGTTTCCATCATCGGAGAGGTTTGTGCGTTGTCATCAACGATAATTTCGTCAAACTGAGGGGCTAAAACGATGCAAGGGCGTTTTGCCTGTTCTTCTGGACTCGCCCATACAACAGCTCCCAACCCTTGAAACAATGTCGCTCGGTGGTACTCGCTCGTTACGCCGGCATCGTGCATAAACAAAACTAACGGCAAGGGTTCTTTTCCTTGATTTTTCGGTACAAAAAGGTTGTATCGCAAAGTTTTGTTGGTCTGTGGGTCTTTGAAAGTAAGCTGTTGGAAATCATCTACAACCAGATTTTTCACTGCTGTTGTGGTGATGGCTGTTCCGCTCTTTTGTTTTATGGTTGCTTGGGCATCTTTGTAAGCCAGATTTTCAGACAATTTGTCGCCAGCCACCCATTTTTTACCTCCTTTTTTGGGTGTTGTACTTGTGGTGGCGTTGGACATTTTCATTTTGTAAGCCAACGAGATATTGGCTTCGTCCGGTGAAAGTTGCACAATGAGGAATTTCCCCTTGTCTGCCTTATCCGTAAGGCTTACCGAATGGCTTGCAAAAACGCCCGTAATGGTACGCCCCTCAACCGTAAAGTCGGTCGTCGCAAAATCACTTCCCGAAACTTCTTTCGGATACTCCAAGGCTACGGCTATCATTCTCACTCCGTCGCCATAGACCTGTGTGATAGCTGTGGCTTTTTTGGCATTGGGAGTATTGGCAAATGTCAATGCACTCATTATCAGTGTTATGATAAGAGTCAAAACGCTTCTTTTTCTGTTTGTTACTGTATTCATATTTTAAATTTATTTTTGAGGTTATCATCTGTAGCTTGTCCAATGGACTTTTCTCTCCCAAAGGAAACATTAGAGTAATGATAACCAATATCTAATGCCGTTTATAGACGCAATGTTTTTTCTTTCTTTAATGTGATGATACAAATTTCAATCCGACAATAGAGCTGATGAGCGTGAAGATGAAAAATATTCTCCAAAAAGAAATAGGCTCTTTAAAAATAAAAATCCCTACCAAGACCGTACCCACCGCTCCAATCCCTGTCCAAACGGCGTAAGCGGTTCCTAAAGGTAATGCTTGCGTGGCTTTCATCAGTAGGGACATACTTAGCGTTAAGGAAATTAAAAATCCCGCGTACCACGCATACATTTCACTACCTGTGCTTTCTTTGGCTTTGCCCAAGCAAAAGGTAAATCCTACTTCAAAAAGCCCTGCAACGATGAGGATGATCCAATTCATTATTTTTTTATTTAGATTTTTATTTCCCTACTTCTGTCAATCTCAAAATATCTCCGAAAACTCCTCGTGCTGTAACGGCTGCACCTGCCCCCGCTCCCATAATCACGATAGGATTTTCGCCATAACTCTCGGTATAGATTTCAAAAATAGAATCTGAACCTTTGAGTTGTCCCAATGCAGAATGAGCTGGAACGGAAACCAATTTCACATCCAAAACCCCTTTATCTTGGCTCAAATCCCCGTGAAGGTCGCCTACATATCGCAATACATAGCCTTCGTTTTGACCTTGTTTCACTTTTTCGTACTCAGAGTCAAGCTCTTCTAATCTTGCAAGAAATTCCTCTTTTGAAATAGATAAAAGATTTTCAGGAATCAGATTTTGAATGTTAATATCTTCAAATTCGTTAATTAAATCTAGTTCTCTTGCTAAAATTAATAATTTTCTAGCCACATCGTTTCCACTCAAATCTTCGCGTGGGTCTGGTTCGGTAAAGCCTTTATCCATCGCCTCTCTGATGATGGTAGAAAACTTATCGTCCCTCACCGAAAAATTATTAAAAATATAGCTCAACGACCCTGAAAATACGCCTTTAATCCTTGTAATATTTTCCCCCGAAAGATGTAATAGTTTGATGGTATCAATCAGTGGAAGTCCCGCTCCTACATTGGTTTCGTAGAGGTATTTCTTTTTATTTTTTTCTAAAACTTTCCTAAGATTTCTATAATCAGCAATTGGTAAAGTATTGAAAATCTTATTAGAAGACACAATATCAAAGCCTTGCTCTACAAGCTCTGGATAGTGTTTTACAAAATCTTTGCTCGCCGTATTATCTACCACGATGAGGTTTTCAAACTGATTTTCCTTTGCAAACTGATACAAATCTTCCAATGTATTTTGCATATTACTGAAACGCACTTTTTGTCTCCAATCGCTTCCAAAGCCACCTTTGTTAAAAACAATGGTTTTAGAGTTGGCAATGGCAATGATTTTTAAATCAATTCTTTTCCGTTGTAAAATATCGTGTGCCGAGTCCAAAATCTGCTCTACCAAAGTACCGCCCACATTGCCGTGCCCTATGAGTGCCAAATGAACGGTTTTCGGTTTACCATAGATTTCAGCCTCAATGATATTTTTAGTTTTATCGGTTTGATTGGCTGCCACCACCAAGTTTACCCGCCCTGCAGATGCCACTTGATTGAGCAACAATGGGAAAATCTTATTACGCTGAAGCTCTGAAAGGATTTTATTAAAATTATCCGTTACCAAACCGATGACTGAAAGTTGGTCGATACTGTAAATTTGACTTACAATGCCGTTTTGAATTTCATTTCGGAACTCTTCCTTTAGGCACTCTACTGCATTCTCCGCCTGATGCTCATCTACCAGCACCGAAATTCCGTTTTCTATTGCCTGCTGAGAAATTACCCCAACGCTGATGCCTGCATTTTGCAACGCATTGAAAATACGAAAATCTATCCCGATTTGTCCTAAAAAGTCTTTACCCTCAAAGTTGACAATGGCTTTGCTTGGGTAGATGGTTATTGTATTGTTGTCTGTCATAATAATTCTTTGTTTATGATATCGTAGTAGATTTAATTATTGCTATTTTGTTTCTTAATCTTAATTGTAATATTATCTGACTTACGAATTAAGTCAGTCTCTTTATTTTGTTTGTCATAGATAAACAAAGCTTCGCTATTTTCTCCTATATACATTTGATGCTCATTCAAAATACTCTTTTTATTTAGTAGTATATCATAATTATTTCCAAATTTAATCGCATCCTTCGCAAACACATTTCCTAATTTTCCACCAAGTAAAAAGCTAGTACATATACTAAATAAAAAAAGTAAAAAATAGTAATTATTCTGATTCAGTAATACGATTAACATAAATCCAAAAAAAAATATTGCGATTAAAAATAATAAAACATCATAAAAACTTCCTGAATAACTTAAGATAAACGAAGCGATAAAAATTATAAAAACGGATAATGATAATAATGTTGATATATTTTTATCTCGTCGATTTTTTCTGTATTTGACAAGACACATCACTACCAATATCAGGAACAAGAACAAAGCCAATGATAATATTAAAAAGAATACACTCAAATTTCCCAATGTAAATCTGTAGACATCAGAATAATCAGAAGTTCCTAAATAGTTAACCCCAAAAAAATCAAAATATGTATAAGTGAATGAGTAACAAAAAGTAGTTACTGCTATTCCATTCAGAATAAATTGATCAAAAACACTCGTTGATTTATTCATTATAATATTAATCATTTTATCAACCTCATTATTGATAGAAGAAAATATTTTTTTTATTAAGATATTCTTTTCCATTTTAGCCTATTATAAAAATAGATTTAATCATTTCATCCAATTGCTCATATTCCATTAGGAAAGCATCGTGCCCGTGGATAGATTTTATCTCGTGATAGAAAACATTGGATTTCTTCTGTTTTAAAATTTCAAAACTATTTTTAATTTCAAAAGCAGGAAAAAACAAATCCGAATCCACCGAAATCAGATGAATATCCGCTGTAATTTCAGGAAGTTTACTTTCCTCTACATTGATGGTCATCAGCAAATGATTCATCAATTTATAAGCTTTTAAACTAAATCTTTCGTTTAAAGCTCTTCCGTGATAATTGAGCCAATCGTGGGATTTTAAAATTCCTTTTTCGGCATCTGTTTCTCGCTTAAATCTTAGATTGAGAGAATCTGGCGTTCGGTAGCAAAGCATCGCGTGGATACGGGCTTTTTGTAGAGGTTCGGTTTCGCTTTCCAATAAAAATTTCTGTATCAAACATTGGGAATGTAGCCAATCGGTCGTTTTAAAATCCGTAGCCACAGGGATAAATTGTTCTGCTAAATCAGGTTTTTGAGCTAACATTTCCCAAGCGATAGAGCCTCCTACAGAGCCTCCAATGAGGGCTTTGAGTTTTGTAATTTTCAAATATTCCAAACCTAAAAGGAATAGTTTAGCAATATCAAAAGCGGAAAAATCCTGATAATTTTCAATAAAAAAATCGTCATAGCCATTCCCTGGAACATTAAAAGCGATAACCGTAAATCTCTGGGTATCCACGGGTTTTTCATTACCTACAAGGGTATTCCACCAGCCTTTTTCGCCTGCCACATCAGAGTTTCCTGTAAGGGCGTGATTCACCATCACCACAGGGGCAGTGTGCAGAGGCTGTCCAAATACTTGATAACTCAAAGGAATATCATATTCCTTGCCTGATTGCGTTTTAAAATCTTTTATCGTAATGTTGTGTAGCGTATTTTCCAATTTTTATATTTTATTTAAAATTGAAAATGCCACCTATGAAAGTAGAAATGATAACCGTTATCTTCCTCAAAAACGAGATAGAATTTAGCACCTTCTTGCGATGCAAGGGTTGCTAAGGCTTCACAGAGTCTAATCTCTCCACCTTTCTTGATAACATTTTCAAAAATATGAATGAACTAATTCTAGTGACAAAGGTAATAATTTTTTTGAGATGTTTTAGAAAATATTTTCTTTGTAAACTTATTTTCATTTTGAATGCTCCTAAAATTTAATTATCTTTATGTCCATAAAATTTAATGAGATGACATTTGAAAATAATCAATCTGGAAACGGAGGTTTTATCTCCATACATAATGATAGCGAGGAAATGGGAAGGCTTACCTATACTATTTTTCCTAATGATCATAATTTTATAATCTCTTATGTTTTGGTTCACTCAAAATTTGAGGGCAATGGTATTGGAAAACAATTGGTAAAACAAGCGATATCATTTGCCCGAGAAAACCATTGGAAAGTTACGCCACATTGTTCCTACGCCCGCTCTGTAATGAATAGAATGGAAGGAATAGAGGATGTATATTCTCTAAAAGACATCTAGTTTTAAAAACAAAAAAAAACTAAAACTACCTCTTTTAGAAGTAGTTTTAGTTTAGTTATTTTTTATAACGTTGCCATAAGCTCATCTGTAATCTCCATATTGTGATAAACATTCTGTACATCATCATCTTCCTCAAATCGTTCTAGCATTTTCATATTGGCTTTGAACTGTTCTTCATTCACCTCTTTGGTATTATTAGGAATTCTTTGAAGCTCTGCACTCTTAGCTTCTATTCCCAACTCATCTAATTTATGCGATAAAGAACCAAAATCTTCGAAAGCCGTGGTTACCATTACCTCTTCATCATCACTATCAATCTCTTCTGCTCCACCGTCTATCATCTCCATTTCAAAATCATCCCAAGGCATTGTAATCTTAGCTTTTTCGATACTGAAAATACCTTTCCTATCGAAGATAAAAGCCAATTCACCATTTTTACCAAGATTACCATCAAATTTATTAAAAACCGCTCTTACATTAGCAACAGTTCTGGTAGGGTTATTGGTGGTACATTCCACAAAAAAAGCGACACCTCCCTGTCCATAGCCTTCATAAGTTACCTCCTCATAGTTTTCTGCATCTGCACCACTTGCTTTTTTAATCGCTCTTTCCACATTATCTTTGGGCATATTAGCCCCCTTAGCATTTTGGATACAACGGCGTAGAGCGGGGTTAGAATCCGGGTCTGGACCTCCTGCTTTTACAGCTAAGGCTATATCTTTTCCTATTTTAGAGAATGTTTTGGCCATCTTATCCCAGCGAGCCATTTTAGATGCTTTTCTATATTCAAATGCGCGTCCCATTTCAGTATTTTTATCTTATCAATTTTGTGCAAAAGTAATAAATTTTAAAGAATAAAAAAACGCCCTCCATAGGGAGAGCGTTTAATATTTAGAAAATTTCAATTATTTTCTTTTTTTAGTAGTCTTCTTAACAGCTTTTTTCACTGGAGTTGAAGGAAGATCAGACTTTTTGTAAGTTTCCCACTCTGCACCAGAGATAGCTCTTACGATTACTTTTCTATCAGCTTGTCTTTCAGCATCAGAAGCAGTTGCAGGTACAGTAGCTTCTTGAGAACCGATACCGATAGATTTCAATTGAGCTGGATTTACACCTCTTGCCTCAAGAGCTTTCACTACAGCAGCAGCTCTTTGTCTAGACAAGTTCAAGTTGTATGCAGTGGAACCTTTAGCATCTGTAGAACCTACTACGATGAAGTTCTCAGCTGGAGCAGACTTGATGATTTCAGCAGCTTTATCTAATTTATAAGTAGAACCAGCTTGGATTGTTGCTTTGTTGAAGTCGAACAATAAATCTTTAAATTCTTCTGTCACAGCTACTGCAGTTGGTTTTGGACAACCTTTGTACTCTCTAAGACCTGGAACTTGCGGACAAGCATCATCTTTATCTAAGATACCATCTCCATCTGTATCTGGCCAAGGACATCCGTTGTTTTCAGCTGGACCTGCTACACTTGGACAAGCGTCATCTTTATCTAGCACGCCATCTCCATCTGTATCTGGCCAAGGACATCCGTTGTTTTCAACTGGACCTGCTACTTCTGGACAAGTATCATCTTTATCTGGAACACCATCTCCATCTGTATCAGGACAACCTTGGAATTCTGGTAAACCTGGAGTATCTGGACAAGCATCATCTTTGTCTAAGATACCATCTTTATCTCTATCTGTCTGACCAAATCTGAAGTTCAATGAAGCAGAAGCTTGCCAGAAGTTAGCGATATTAGATTTATCAGTAGGTGTAGTTACATAATCACCTTGTACACCAAGACCGAAGTTGTTAGTCAACCAGAAGTTGATACCAGCACCCGTAGATACTGTGAAGTGATCATCTCTTCTCTGAGTGTAAGCTTGGTTTTCAGAGAAACCAGCATAAGAACCTCCTCCTACTAAGTTTTCATCTGTAACAGGGAAAGTTACATTAGAATACTGGTGTCTTAGGTAGTTAGCACCAACTCTCAAGTAAGGATCAAACCAAGATTCTTCATCCCAAAGAAGTCCTGCAGCTTTGAACTGTACCCCAAGACCTGTTTGTAGGAAGAATTCTTTTTGTCCTGCTGTTTCTACAAATCTCTTGTTAGCAATGTTACCAACAGTTGTTTGCCAATCTAATACTAAACCTTTACCAATGTTTCTCGCTACTGTCAATTTTGACAATGGTGGCGTGATAGAATACTGGTTAATGTTGAACAAGTGCTTATCGAAGTTTCTTACAGACCATGTGTTGCTAAAGTTGTTTCTTTGAGCAGTATGGTTTACTCCGTGTGCACCAACACCAATCATCCACTTATTGGACGTCGTTTGTGCGAAAGCAGTAGAGGCTACTGCAAGTGCCAATACTGAAATTCCTAATCTTAGATTTTTCATAAATTTTAATGATTAAATAATTGATTATGCAAATTAAATATATTTTTTCTTTATATACAAAGTTTTATCGCTTTTTTTTAGCCTTGTTTCAGAAGCCTACCGAGATTTCGCTTATTTTCTCTATCTTTAATCGTTTCCCTTTTGTCGTATAACTTCTTCCCTCTTGCCAAAGCAATCTGCAACTTTGCCAATCCTTTCTCATTAATATAGAGCTTAAGTGGTACAATGGTATTCCCTGCATCTTTCAGCTTTCGTCCCAGCTTTTGCAGCTCTCTCCTATGTAGTAGCAATTTCCGTTCCCTTTTCGTCTTATGATTATAAAAAGTTCCAAATTTATACTCATCTATCATCATATTGATAATATATAATTCCCCTTCTATAAATTCACAGAAGCTCTCTGTAATGGAAGCTTTGGACAAGCGTATCGACTTGATTTCCGTGCCAGTAAGCACAATTCCCGCCTCATATTTATCCAACAATTCGTATTCAAATCTTGCTCTTTTATTAAGAATATTGACATTTTTTTCTATCTTCATAATGTTTTTATTAAGCGGTTATTTTTGAATTATTCAATAATAAGAACATTCCAAAACCCAATTTCTTTTCGTAATTTTGCGACAAATTTACAAAACACTATGTTAACAGTATCAAACTTATCATTACAATTTGGAAAGAGAGTCCTTTTTGATGAAGTAAACATTATGTTTACCAAAGGCAATTGCTACGGTATCATCGGTGCCAATGGTGCAGGAAAATCTACTTTCTTAAAGATATTAACAGGTAAGCAAGAGCCTACTACGGGAAATGTTTCCCTAGAACCAGGCAAGAGAATGTCCGTATTAGAGCAAGACCACTTTGCATACGACCAATATACCGTCTTGGAAACCGTCCTAAGAGGTAATAAAAAATTATTCGAAATTAAAGAGGAAATGGACGCCCTCTATGCAAAACCAGATTTTTCTGATGAAGATGGAATCAAAGCTGGGGAGCTAGGCGTAATCTATGATGAAATGGGCGGATGGAACGCAGAGTCTGATGCACAGACGATGCTTTCTAATGTGGGCATTAAAGAAGATATGCACTGGCAAATGATGAGCGAGCTAGAAAATAAGGATAAAGTAAAGGTACTTTTAGCACAAGCGTTATTCGGAAATCCCGATGTTCTGATTCTGGACGAGCCTACCAACGATTTGGACATTGATACCATCTCTTGGCTTGAAGATTTCTTAGCAGATTATGAAAACACGGTGATTGTAGTATCACACGACCGTCACTTCCTAGATGCCGTTTGTACCCACATTGGGGATTTAGACTATTCTAAACTCAACCTCTATACAGGTAACTACTCTTTCTGGTACCAAGCCTCTCAATTAGCAACCAGACAGAGGGCTCAAGCCAACAAAAAAGCAGAAGAAAAGAAAAAAGAATTGCAAGAGTTCATTGCCCGTTTCTCTTCTAATGTGGCTAAAGCTAAACAAGCTACGGCAAGAAAGAAAATGCTCGATAAACTCAACATTGAAGACATCAAGCCTACCTCTAGACGCTACCCTGCCATCATCTGGGAAACAGAAAGAGAAGCTGGTGACCAAATCTTAGAAGTGAAAGATTTAGCCACCTCAAAAGACGGGGAAGTATTGTTCTCTAATATTGATTTTAAATTGAAAAAAGGAGACAAAGTAGCTATCCTTTCCAAAAACTCGTTAGCGATTAGTGAGTTTTTCCAGATTATCTCTGGAAACACCAATGCAGATAAGGGAGAATATGCGTGGGGCGTTACCACTACCCAATCTTATATGCCACTAGACAACACTGAGTTTTTCCAAAATAAGGAACTCAACTTGGTAGATTGGCTAAGACAATACACCAAAACCGATGAAGAAAGACACGAAGAATTTATCCGTGGATTCCTTGGTAGAATGTTGTTCTCTGGCGATGAAGCTTTAAAATCTTCCACCGTACTTTCTGGAGGTGAAAAGATGCGTTGTATGTTCAGTAGAATGATGCTACAGAAAGCCAATGTCCTCCTATTAGACGAGCCTACCAACCACTTGGATTTGGAAAGTATTACCACACTCAACAATTCATTGGTTAATTTCAAAGGCAATATCCTCCTAGCTTCACACGACCACGAAATGCTACAAACCGTGTGTAACCGCGTGATAGAGCTTACTCCAAAAGGGGTTATTGATAGAGAAATGACCTATGATGAATACCTTACCGATAAACGCGTGAAGGAACTGCAACAGCAGATGTATTCATAAAAATTGTATCACTTAAAGTAAAGAAGAAGCTGTCCGAAAAGGGCAGCTTTTTTTATGCCGCTAAATTTTAGTAGGCTGATTTTTCTAAAAATATTTTGGTGAAAACTTTTCTATGGAAGCTAAAAACATTAAAATTTTGTTCTTCGGCAGAATTTTGACCGTTTTTCGATGTTTTTCGGCTCGTTGGGGCAGATTTCACCCCTTTAGATACCATTTTTCTCAAATTATACCCAATAGCCATCAGTAGAAATTCCATCTTCAATTCCTCTAACCATCTGAATGTAAACCTATTAAACTTATTATTACTTTTGAATTACCCAAAAACAACTTCCACTTCGATTGGTCGTTTGCTTCGATGCTCCAAGCCTTTTTCACTGTTCAGAAGTTCTTTTGCTTGTTTTTTAGTCGGTTCTTTTAATCGTTGGTTGATTTCAGATAATTTCTCACGAAGTTTTTCAGAATCAATCACTTTGGGTAATTATTCCGTGTTAAGTTCTTGGCTATCAAACCGGATACTCTCTTCAATATCGGATAAAATTCGATTGATTTTGGTTTTGAGTTTTTCTTGATATTTTTCCACAGAACCTCTCCAAACAGAAGGGTATTTATTGGAGGTTGTTTCTATTTTTGTCCCGTCATATACACAAAATTTGAGAAAAAACACCAAAAAAAAAGCTGTCCAAAACTTTTCGAACAGCCTAATGTTTTATTTACAAGTAAGTAAAGATAAAAAGATAACTAATTTTCAGTTTGCCTTTTCCTCTACCTCAATGGTTTTGAGGTCTTTTTTCTGTGTGGCTTCCCAAAGGAGAAATTTGTCTATTTCTTTCATCAGTTTGGGAATTACAAGGGCTAAAATGGCCAAATCGTCCACGGAACCAATGAAAGGGACTGCAATTTCTGGTATCAAATCAATAGGGGAAATCACATAGAGCAATCCCAAAATGGGAAGAATCATATCTATGGCGTTGGTTTTATAAACGCCTTTTCGCCACAGTTTTATCATTCGCCACACCACAGGGATTTTTTGTATAAATCCTTTATGTTTGATGGTCTGTTTTAGTATTTCTACTTTTGAATATTTCATTTGTTGTTGTCTTTTTTTGAACGAACTGAAAATCACAAAATCCGTTCCAAGAGACGGTGGATAAATGGTAAAATTATGTTAAAATAATTTCCTATTGCTGAGCCATCTGGTCTATAAATGTTTTAGATTCAGCAGTATTCCAATCTTTGGAGGCTGTTTCTTTTAGTAAGATGCGTCCGTTCTTGTCTAAAAGGAAAGTGGTAGGGAAAACTTTTGGAAGAAGGTTTTCACTAATGGGACTTTCTGCAATATAAACAGGGGCGGTGTATTGGTGTTCTTGCAAGAATTTTCTCACCTCTTCCTCCTTATCCATCATTGCAATGAGGACAAAATCTACCTTGTCTTTTTTAGCATCATAGAGATTTTGAATGCTTTTCCACTCTTCGCGGCAAGGCTTGCACCAAGTTCCCCAGAAGTTAAGAAATACCATTTTTTTTCCTTTCAAATTTTTTAGATTGGTACTGGTGGTGTTGATGCCTTTCAGTTCTATGTTATAGTCGGCATCGTCTATATGAACAGCTTCTTCTATTTTAGCAACGGGAAAGATAAACTCTTTCACCCCAGGCACGAATGCCACAGCACCTAAAACCAATAGAAGAACAATGTAGATGATATTCTTTTTCAAAATATTCTTTTTTTTAGATTAAATTTAAAATTTCCTCGATAGCGTCTTTGCCTTTGTTTTTGGCGTAATATACTTGCAAATCGTTGTAAAAACTTTCTTTAGGATAAGCTTCTGGATTGGCTTTGTACTTTGCTAAAAGCTCTATGCCATAAGCAGGGCGAGGGCCCCAGCGGTGGAGTGCTTCATCGTTCTCATCTAAGATGATGACCAGAGGAATAGATTTTGAGCCATTGGTAAGAAATTGGTTGATAAGGGATTCATCACGATCTCTCAAGAAAATCCTCACTTCATTATGACCTTCAAAAAACTTGAAAACGGCAGGCACGGTAGTGCTGGCATCGCCACACCACGGCTCTGAAATGATGAGAATTTTACCATTAAAGTTTTTTTCTTTCAGTGTTTTGAGTTGCTCTTCATCGGGTTTAAAAGTTTTTAAAATCCTTTGCATTCTCTGCAATCCCAGTTCGTAATATTCTTGATAAGGGTCGTTGGGATTAGGATTCTTTTGAGCTCGTTCCTCGGATAAGGCGATGTAATCCTCTGGCGTGAGGGCTTTTTCCCAATATGATTTTAAATTCATCTTTTGAAAAAATTAAAGTTAAAAGGTTCTAATTTTATTGATTAAAAATAAATCTGCCAATACAAAGGCGGCTAAATTTTCCACGATGGGTACTGCCCTGGGGACTACGCAAGGGTCGTGTCTGCCTTTGCCTTCTACGATGATGGGGTTACCATCTTGGTCTATGCTTTCTTGTGGTCTTAGGAGTGTAGCAATGGGCTTAAATGCCACACGGAAATAGATGTCCATCCCGTTGGAGATGCCTCCTTGTATCCCTCCCGAGAGGTTAGTTTTGGTGGTGAAGTCCTCATTGAAGAGGTCGTTATGTTCCTTTCCTGTCATTTTAGCACCGCAGAATCCACTGCCATATTCAAAGCCTTTTGCGGCATTGATGTTCATCATCGCCTTAGCAAGTTCGGCTTGTAGTTTCCCAAAAACAGGTTCGCCAAGACCTATGGGGGCATTTTTTATCACACAGGTGATGGTGCCACCTATGGTATTGCCTTCTTTTTTGATGACTTTGATTTTGGCAATCATTTTTTCGGCGGTTTCTTCATCGGGGCAACGCACAATATTGTTTTCTGTTTTAGAAAAATCCAAATCTTGATACGGCTTTACACAGAAGATATCGCCTACGGAAGATACATAGGCATTGATGCTAATGTCGGGTAAAAGCTGCTTGGCTAGAGCACCAGCCACCACCCAATTGACGGTTTCTCTGGCGGAAGATTTCCCACCACCGCGATAGTCTCTAAAACCGAATTTTTGGTCATAGGTGAAATCAGCGTGGCTTGGGCGGTAAGCTTTTGCGATATGGTCGTAATCCTTTGATTTTTGATTTTCATTTTCAATGATAAATCCTATGGGGGTTCCAGTGGTTTTGCCATCGAAGATGCCCGAAAGGAATTTTACGGTATCGCTTTCTTTTCTTTGGGTTACAATGCTGCTTTGCCCTGGTTTTCTTCGGTCAAGTTCTTGTTGAACGGCTGCTAAATCTACTTCCAATCCAGCGGGGAAGTTCTGTATAATGCCACCATAAGCCAGCCCGTGGCTTTCCCCGAAGGTGGATAGTGTGAGAAAATTTCCTAATGTGAACATTGCACAAAGATAAGGAATTGTAGGAAAGGTTGTTAATTTTTTTCAACCGAGCGAATGTGGGCGTTTCTGAATCGGTAAGACACTCCAGCTGTGGCAAAAGGCTCTCCATCTGTAGTGAAGATGGATTGCCCCACGGCAAAGTCTATCTGAAAATTAGGATTGATGATATACATTACCCCAAAGTCTATACCGTGATTTGGAGCTCTATTTCCAAAATCTGCAAAATATTCAGCAAAAAAATTGAGCTCATCTTTTGGAGAATAATTGAGAATGGAAGTCCAAATAAAACTCTGAAACTGCTCTTTGATGCCGATGTTCCAATCCATAGAAAACTTTGGAGATATTTCCTGTTGAAATGCTAAAACGGCATCGGTAGAAAAGGGATGTTCGGTATTGGGGGTATAGCTCAGATAGCCTATTCCTGTGATGGAAGGAAGATGGTTGTCACTTTCAAAAATTTTTTGTTTAGCACTTAGTACAATAGCGTCTGTAGAGAATTTTCCCAAGGTTTGCAAACCATTTTCTAGACGCAATTCGGTATTTTTTCCTATGCCGTATCTTAGCATTGTGCTGTTGGTTAGGCTATTTTTAGAAAAGGTAATGCCTGTTTCCAATTGCAATTGCTTACGAGGTAAGACAAATACGCCTTCGCTCTGGTCTGGGCGGTCGGTAGAGATGAAGTCTTGAGCCTGTATCGTCCCTCCGATGAATATTATTGAAAATAATAATTTCATTAGTTTTTATTTCTTAGATTCAGTTTCAAAAATAAAAGCTTCAAGGAATTTTCTAACATTGTTTTTGACTTCGAGTAACATTTTCCTTTTCTTTTAAATCTTGCCAAATAATGTCTTATACTACTATTATATCCCTCCACTGTAAAGTTTTCTGCTTTGGATTCCATATGCTTTTCACTTGGAATTACCTCTGAATAACTCTTCTAACAATCGCTACAAAAAACCTTTTATACATCTGTTTTTCAATTTATTACAAAGACTCAAGAAGATTTCTATGTTTCGTTTACCACAAACAAAACCGATGAACTTTTTTCCAAATCTATCAATAATAATCCAGCTCCAACAGTAGTTTTTTTTGACTGTACATAACTGTGAATCTCATCCAATTCCACTATTTCAATAGACTCGAAGTTCCACAGATTCTCCCCATCTCTTACCCCATCGATAAACCGTTCCGTAGCTAATATTCAATATCCTTCCAAATACATTTGCAAAGCAAGACGCTTTTGTTCTGGCGTTTTGACATCCGACTTCTTATCAACACTGAAAAAAAAATAACCACAGTCTTTACATTTAATCGCTATATGCCTCCAACAAAACCTGTCTTAATCTTATTTAACGATTCACATCTTGTACATTTCATTCGGCTAAATTATATAAAATATATCAGAAATAACAATACCACTTTTTAAACACGAACGAAAAAAAAAAATCATTTTTCCTTCTTTTAACACTTCATCAGTGTGCTCTTATCTTTTCTTATTCTAATCCCCCGAAGGGGTACTACCATCAACTAATTTTCAGTTTTGAGTGCTAAGTTTTAAGTTTCTTTGAAGAAAGAGAAAAGACTTATTTCTAGCATCCAACCTCTAACTTCCTAGTAAACAACCAACTCCCTAACTAGGAAATCTTCCTCAGCAAGTTTGCCGTTTTTCAGTGAGCCAGCATAGAGCTTCTTATCGTCTCCACCAGCGACACTTGACTGTGATTGCTAAATGACCTTATGTTTTACTGCCAAACAAAAAAAGCCGCCTTTACAATAACTGTAAGACGGCTTCATCTTCTATTTCAAAAGTTTTTCTAGTTTCTCTAAACGAGCTTTCAATTCTTCATTTTCCTTTCTTAGCTCTTTTAGATTTTTCTCCTGCTCTATGCTATGAAGATAAAGTTCCTCAATTTTCTCTACATTGGTTAATTGAGTTTCCATTAAATCTACATAACCTTGAGCTTTGATAGCTTCTGCTGATTTATACCCTGGTAAATGCCCATTGGTTTTTACAAAATCCTCCACTTGGCTCAAAGACTTGAATGTATAATCTGCTTTGATAGAAGAGTTACCTGTATAATACTTCTGGAATACATAGTCTGGGAAGATGGTGGCTCCATTATAACCTTTTAAACTTGAAGCATAAACCGCTCCAGCATTATCTATCGTTACCGCATTGGTTCTATCTGTGCCATCTGAATTAACTGCCAACTTGATGGTATTGGTTGCTTCATCTCTTGTCCAAAGGCTATTGGTAGTATTTGTGGCATATGCGTTACCTACTTTTAATACCCCATTTGCATCTACTGTTACTACTCTATCTGCTGTAGCTGTAGCATCCGCTAAATCTCCAAAACGGATTTTACCAGCTTCTGTATGGATAGCTCTATTAAGGGTTTCTCCACCCTTCACATCTGCAATGTAAAGACCGTAATTATTAGTTGGTGCTACGGCTGTAGGGGCAATAGCTGACATGGTATAGATACCATACATATTAGGATATTTTATTTTTCCCATTTGTCGTGTACTAGCATACAAGCCCGCCATAAACTTTCCAGTTCCTGTGTTCTGAGAGTTATTATTTAGAATAGAATAAACCCCAATATTTTGATTAATTAAAGAGTTATCCGTAAATGGTGTAGCTGAAGTAAAGTAACCCGCTGCTGAAGCTTCGACTGTTGCTCCTGTCGGACTATAATAAAATACTCTACCAGTAGTACCATAAACATTAGCCACTGTACCTGAGGTATTTACCGAGGACGATCCCAAAAGACCCGTTATATAACTTGTAACCTTTTGACTATTACCTATGGATATCGACCCTGTTTGTCCGATAGAAGCTGTAACAGTTCCCGTACCAAACAAATTCACCCCTGAATCATTACCATAAACTGCTACATAATTATTAGCATTAGTTGGTGGAACTAAAATTTTCGAATAAACAGAGTATAATCTATTTGTTGTATCAGATTCTGATGCTACGAGATTATATGATCCTAATTGTTTATATCGAGATACTATCGTCCCATTCGCTGCTCTTCCGGTAGATAGAGGTAGGTTCGCTGACTCCGAATGCACAAAATTTCTATATTTCATATCACCTGATGAAAACGAACGTGTTACAAGCTCAGCACTTAATATTCCATTAGTATTATTAAGTCTTCCTTCTCTGATGTTATTTTCATCATCTATATCCACATACTGTCCTGTATTAGCATCATAAAAGACACTATTAGCCATAGTTCCTGCCCCACTTCTCTTTAGGTTAATTCTATTGGCAGTAGCATCATATACCCATTCTGCATCATTGGTATCTGTATCTAGATGCTTTACCCATTGTGTACCATTGTAATGGTAGAAACCTACAGCATCTATTTTTGCTACTCTTGTATCCGCTGCTGTATCTGTACCTGTAGTGTAGGTAGTAGCCTCATTTACATAAACTAATGTAGAGGTCTCTGGGCTAGCCATTTTCGCTACTCTCTCTTTGCTCAATCTTGGGATTAAAAGCCCCTCATTGGTTGTTCCTGCTAAATTGGTAGCGTTGGGCTGAACCTCCAATGTCGCCTTTGGTGTTTCTGTGTTCACACCTACTTTTCCTTCGTACTGGGCGTTGGCAAATCCTACCACCAACATTCCCGCAAAAATCAATGATTTCTTCATCTTAAATTGGTTTTAAATTATATATTAAACATTATTTTTTTCTAGTTTTGAGTGTTGAGTGCTGAGTTTTGAATCAGCCCCCTGTCCCCCAAAAGGGGCAAAGACGCTAATACTATTATCCTTAGTCTTGAATTGTTCTCCATCAACCATCAACTATCAAC
>NZ_JBHMFD010000013.1:33259-338879 GCF_042427575.1 Bergeyella porcorum | reverse complement strand
CAAAGACTTCGATATTCCTCCCAATATTGCACTGATAAATATTCCACCATACAGTCCAGAATTGAATCCCTGTGAACAAGTTTGGCAATACATAAAAAAACGCTTTAAAAACAAGACTTTTGAAAATATGGAGCTTCTCAGGGAATGGCTCTACGAAATCTTAAACGCTATGGACAATCAAAAAGTAAAATCCATCACCTCTAATCATCATTACCTTAAAATATTTACGAGTATTTTTATGATTTAAATGGTATTACTAATGGAATTTAGGTTATATTAAGCATTTGCTAAATTCGAGAATAGAAATTGTTAAATATTCTTCCCAAAAGTGCGTAAACTCAAACTAATATCTTAGCAATGATGGGCTAAAACCACCCTCTCCTGAAATGGCTGGTAATGGCTCCGAGGTTAATAATCAAAGTATAACGGATTCTACTGCTATAATCCTTAAACGAAGGTTCAAAGCCGAGAGAGGACTGAAGGGGAAAATAGACTTCCAAAAAATCCGGAACAATCTTCAGCTTCACGCCCGAATCCCAAATCCATTGGGGAGCAAGTCCCTTACGCTTGTAGGCACCAAAATCTGCATAGATATTGAACATCTTCCAAAGGTGGGCGTCTATATTGGCAGATGCTATCCATTGATTGGCGGTGTGGGGAAAAAACGATTTGAACCCGCCCTCTGCCAAGACAAATTGCTGAGATAGAAAACCAGAAGTAGCACTTTGCCCTAATAGATTGTAGGCAAAAGCATAATTGGAAATGCGGGAAATACCAAAGCTGAACAAATCGTTGCGAGCGTGGTTGGATAAAAAGTATCCTCCAAAGATTCTAAAACCAATTTTCTTATCATTGGCATATTCCCAACGGTAAAAGCCTTCAGCAGAAACCTTTTGGAAATCTTTCATCAGCTGAAAATTGGTGCTGAATAGCATCTCGTAAATCAGTTTTCTATTAGAATAGACATAGCCTAAATTCCATAGGTTGTAGCGGTCGTATTCATTATTCAAAACCATTGTAGGGGTAAGGTCTTTTTCAAAATAATTATAAGACAAGCTTATCCATTGGTTTTCCTCGCTTCTGAGAGGTTTAGCGAAAATTAAACTAGAACTTAGACTATACTTTTGGTAAGCCAAACCGTGGTCGTAATGAAAATAAGCCGCCGAGCCTCCCAGTTGCAAATTTCTGTAAAACCTATTCAGCGGTCTATAATTATAAGCCAACCCTGCCGAACCTGTAAATTTACTAGTTCCTGTACTATAAAAAGGTGTGAAACTATACACAAAATTCTCCTCAAGTAGCGATTGATTTTGGAAATTGAGCCCCAGTAGCACTTTATCATACGCATTGAAGGTTACTTTAGGAGCTACATAGATTTCGTTATATTCTGGGTTGGGAATATCTTTCAGCAGTTTCAGCTTTACTTTTTTCATATTAGAAAAAAAGCCTTTGGTGTAGAGGTAATTATCTCTATAATTGGCTTCGGGAAAGATATAGTCATTATTCAGTTGTATTTTATTTAAGTCTTGTAAGGGAATCAGATATTCCGAGCGTTTTTTGCGTTCAGAAGTATCATACCAGAAGGTGGTGCGTTGCCCGTTGTGATGCTCTGTGTCTATCTTTATGGGAATAGAAAAGTGGGTATTCTTGGCAATGGTTACCAGATAGCCGTCATCTACTTTTTTGAATTTTTTCAGGTTGAAATTAAAGCGTTGATTGCGGTTAAAATAGGGTTCAAGAAAATCTGCAGAGTATTCAGTAGCTCTATTGAGGCGAGAGAGGAAGGCTTCGGGATTCACTCGCTTTCCTTGGTGGGTAGTGAGATAATCTTTTAGAAAAACATTAAACTTACCATAGGTCATCTTTTGAGCCAGATAATCAAACAGACTTCCAGTTTCAAAATGACTGATTGCCATATCATTAAAATTGCTCAAAGTAGAAAATGGAGCCCCAACATTCTGGTCCAGATTCATCGCTTTAATGTACTGATAGGTGATTCCATAGCGTTCTGAAAGTTTAAGTTTGGAAGCATTGAGGTATTTTAAAGGTTTAATGCCTAATATTTTGGTTTCAGGGAGCTTGCCTAGAAGCATTTCATCCTTATAAAACCGTTGTAAATATTGCATTTCCAGATATGTTTTGATACCATTGGTAAACCAATGTTCCTTTTCTTTATCTGTAATGGTAGCGTGGTGTACGGCATATTTTGAGAGGATAGAGAAGTAGTTCATATCCACTTTTTGGGCATCAGAAAAGAGTTGAAATTTGAATTTCCAGAGTTTAATATCTTCATTGCCAAAGAAATCTTCCTTTTGACTAAATTTTTCGGAGATGAATATTTTTTTGGGAACAAATCCCATTCGTTCTTCCAAAAACTTGAGCTGCAAGGGTAAGAAAAACTCCAAATAAGAAGCCTCGTCCTCAGATACTTTATAGCCTAATACTATGGTATGTTCACCTTGCTTAAAGAGATGGATAGGTGTTTTAGACACTAAAAACTCTGGGTCTGTGGTTAGAACCCCTTTAAAACTATGGGCTTCTCTTTCCAAATTGCCTTCTACAAAATACGATGGAGGTACGGTAAGCGTAACATCCCAATGGCTACCACCATTCTGTGTTTCTTCAATATCTAAGAAATGTTTAGGCGTTTGCTTCTCATTTTCAAAAGCATCTGGAACTATGAAGAAATATTTCAAAACTGCCTTATCCTTAGACGCACCATAGCCTGTGAGGTTGATATTAGGCAACTGAATTTCATACTCCAGATGAAGTGTTAGGCTTTCTTTAGGTGGTAAAGGTTGATTCAGAGGAACATCAATATTTTCAGAATTCAAATCAAAATAAGTGTTCTCGTGATTGATTTTTAAATTGTTGAGAAATCCCAATTCTTCTCGTTTCGCAAAGTAAAGTTCTTTTTTTCGGTCTTCCAATTTTCGTTTTGCCAAAGGCGTATTCTGATTGCGATAAGCCGCTATCCAATTGAGCAATTTGATTTTTTGAAGAGGAGTGGGCAGTGGGTTTTTATAAACAATAGTTTGCTTTACCGATAAAACCTTCAAATCTTCAGATAAATGTGCTTGAATACGGATGCTATCTTGCTGGGCATAGACCACCATACCGAATATAAAAGCCAAAAATAAGATAAACCGTTTCATTTTTTCTAAAAATCACCTGAAAAATTCCATCAAAGATAGGATTAGTTTTATTAATAAACGCATTTTTTGATGTGATTTATCTTCAAGTTTTTTTTAAATTTGAATTCTCAATGGATAAAATCTAAACTACAACGCTCTTTATCTGATGTTGCATTGCTTTAAAATAGGATGTTTGTTTGGTCTTTTGCTGTTCGGCAGAGGGGTTTCTCAGGTCATAGAACAAAGCCGTGCAATGGATAATCATCCAGATAAAAGTACCATCAAAACGAGATTTCAACCTCCTAAAGGCTATGTCTGGGAGCGTTACCCTGTGGGGTCTTTTCAGAAATATCTTTCCGAGTTTAAGCTGAAACCCGAAGGTTTGCCTCTACGAGATTACCGAGATTTGCCTATGCCTCATCAGTTTTACCACGCAGCAATTTTGGATATAGAGGTGGGAAATAAAGATTTACAGCAATGTGCTGATGCGTGGATGAGGCTCTACGCCGAGTACCTTTGGGGGCAAAAACGCTATGATGAGATTGCATTTGAATTTACCAGTGGACAAATGATGTCTTGGAACGATTATAAAAAGGGCATCCGTACGACGGAAGTGGGGGATAAAGTAAGATTTCATCAGTCGGCAAAGGAGAGTGATACCTATGATACCTTTCGCCAATATCTGAATTTAATTTTTCAGTATTCGGGGACTATTTCTTTGGATAGAGAATCGGTACCGGTGACAACGCATAAGGATATTCAGGTGGGGGATATCATCATCACGCCAGGAAGCCCTGGGCACGCGGTATTTATTGTAGGTAGTGCCAAAAATGCCATAGGGAAGCGGGTTTTTCTGTTAGCACAGAGTTTTATGCCAGCACAAGATATTCATATACTGAAAAATCCCAACCACCCGAGCCTTTCTCCGTGGTATCATCTGGACATCAACGCTCCCAAGCTAAGAACGGCTAAGTATATATTCACCCCATTGGTTATTAAAAGATTTCGGGGAATTAAAGCAGGTGAATAGGTTTACGCTAAGGTTTCTTTCCATTGCTCTACCATTGCTTTTAGGCGTTCGTTTCCGAAGGTTTTATTTCGGATTTTAGAGATAGAAAAAATGCCCTTTTCATCGGAAACCATTAGGATTTCATCGGCTTTTTGACTTTCAAAGGCAATCATTTCAGCCTGCTCTATGGTTGCCAGATTTTTCTTGTGCAAGAAAGTGACGAAGTTTTCCATCAATGGAGAGATATAGGCACCTTCGGTCTGTTTCGGAATTTTGAGGGTATTGCCTTCCAAAAACAATAGATTTCCCCAGATAGAACGGGCGATTCTTTTATTGGGGTTGAGTAAAACCACATCGTCCAAATCATTTTCTTTAGCATAGATTTCGGCATAGATGTTTTCTGGACAGTGGACGCGAATGTTGCTCAGAAGGTTGGTATTGACATTGATTTCTTTGATTAAATCCATCTCGTAGTTTTCGTTCAGCATTAGGACATCTTTTTTTTCTTCCACTTCAAAAACAAAAGAAACCTCGGATTTTTGCAATGGTTTGCCATCATTATTTCGATAAACCATAAAGTGAATAATACCGTCTGAAACGCCCTGAGCCATTACATTGTCCTGAAAAAGGTTTTGGAAAAACTCCAAGGTATAAGATAAGGGAATATTCATACGCATCTTTCGCATAGATGCCATTAGGAAAAAATAGCATTCTTCTGCCATAATGAGCTGCTGATGGCGTACAAAAAATGAAACCTTTACGGCATCTCCATTGAGAAACGCTCTATTTTCTGGATGGAACTCTCCTGATGTCAACATATTCTATCGCTTAAATCATAAAAATAATGAACGAAAAACATCGTTCATTGTCGTTTTTTTTTAAATTAAAATGTTAGGCAGCACCCAATTTTATTCTTAGATTTTCTATAAGGTTTTCCCAATACAATCTATTTTCTTCCTCATCTCCTGGCTCACAAAAATCTGTAATGTTTAGAGATAAATCTTCTGTAATCTCATCGATAACAATGGTCATCTCAAAGAAGTTTTTGGTACCTTCATCTTCTTCCCAGCGGAAGCGAACAAAGCTCTCTGGCTTGTAGCGTATCAGCGTTGCTTTTTCCTCGGCACCCCCCCCCCAGCTGAAGTAAAAATCGTCTCCCTTCTCTGTAACCTCATCCGCAAACCACTCTGCAAGCCCCTCTGCACTTGCCAAATACTCATACAAAATTTCGGATAAGCAATGCATCGGAAATTCATATTGCACTTTTTGTTTTGCCATAATACGATTGTTTTTTTTTATATGGTCGCAATATATAAATTAATTACCGAATAACGAAAAAGAAAAGGCTAGTTTTTTTAATGTTTTTTATCAATATTGGGGTAACGCTCTGTTAATCAGCATTCATCTAAAACTTCTAAAATAATTTTACATCCTTCCTCTATTTCGGATTTGGAAATATTAAGAGGTGGCGAAATTCTCATATACTCGTTTCTATACAGTTGCCAGAAGACAATGAGTCCTTTTGCCATACAGCGTTTAGCGACTTCCAAAGTATATTCTGGGCTTCCCAAGTTCACGGCAAGCATCAGCCCTCTTCCGTTGATGTGTTTTATTTTCGGGTGAACCAATAGTTTTCGGAATAAATCTTCTTTCTCTTGCACTTCCTCCATCAGTCCACTTTCCAAGACTTCTTTCAAGGTAGCATAACTGGCAGCGGCAATCAGTGGGTTGCCTCCAAAAGTGGTGATATGCCCCAATTTAGGACTATGAGAAAGGCTTTGCATTATCTCTCGGGAACTCATAAATGCCCCCACAGGAACACCGCCGCCCATTCCTTTGCCCATCACCAAAATATCTGGAACAATGCCATAATGCTCAAATGCAAATAGTTTCCCCGTTCTGCCAAAGCCAGGCTGTATTTCGTCTAAGATTAAAAGTGCACCTACCTCTTCGCATCTGGCTTTCAGCCTTTTTAGATAATCAGGATGAGGTACCAGAAAACCTGCTGCTCCTTGGATGGTTTCCAAAATAACTCCTGCTGTTTTTTCGGTAATCTGTGCTAAATCTTCTTCGGAATTAAAATGGATGAAATTGACCATCGGAAGCAATGGGCGAAACTCTCGCTTGTGGTATTCATTCCCCGAAACGGAAAGTGCTCCGTGGGTATTGCCGTGATACGAATGGTGAAAGGCAATGATTTCTTCTCTTCCCGTGTAGCGTTTGGCTAATTTTAAACTACCATCTATGGCTTCTGCTCCAGAATTAACCAAATAGGTAACCTCTAGCGGTGCTGGTGTAGCTTCTGCTAAAAGCTTGCAAAGTTTTACAGGCATTTCTTGAGCGTACTCTCCATAGACCATCACATGTAGATATTGGTCTGCCTGAGTTTTGATGGCGTCTATCACTTTGGGGTGAGAATGCCCTAGCGTATTGGCAGAAACGCCTGCTACAAAGTCCAAATACTTCTTTCCATCTTTACCATAAATATAGCAGCCTTCTGCTTTTTCTACTTCAAAGCCCGATGCAAACTGGGTGGTCTGGGCTTGGTATTTAAAGAAATCTTGATTCATAGGGGCAAATTTCGGAAATAATTATCAATTATGATTTGTGGAAGGATTGAAATTTTTAGATGCTCTTTCTAATCTAAAAGAAGCTGTCCTAAAAGTTTTGGACAGCCTCTTTTTCTATATAGGTCAATTAAAGTTCCGTAAAGAATTAAATTTCAGCATCCATATCCCAATTTTCGAGATAATCGTGGACGTGTTTTAGGAACATTCCACCTAATGAGCCATCTACCACTCTGTGGTCATAAGAGTGGGACATAAACATCAGATTGCGAATGGCAATAACATCGCCATCTTTGGTTTCTAAAACTGCGGGCTTCTTTTCAATAGAGCCAATCGCCAAAATAGCCACCTGTGGCTGAGGGATAATAGGAGTTCCCATCAGGTTTCCAAAACTTCCGATGTTGGAAATGGTATAAGTAGCTCCTTGAGTATCCTCTGGTCTTAGCTTTTTATTTCTGGCTCTGTAGGCTAGGTCGTTAATCGCCTTGGCTAATCCTGAAAGCGAAAGTTGATCTGCATTTTTGATGACAGGAACAATCAGGTTACCATCTGGTAGAGCCGTAGCCATACCAATATTGATGTTTTTCTTCTTGATGATTTTATCACCATCTACAGAGACATTGATCATTGGGAAATCTTGGATGGCCTTTACTACAGCTCTCACAAAGATTGGCATAAAGGTAAGCTTTTCCCCATCTCGTTTTTCTAAAATGCCTTTGTTTTTGGCTCTCCATTTTACCACATTGGTTACATCCGTTTCAATGAAAGAGGTAACGTGTGGCGAGGTTCTTTTTGAGTTTACCATCGCATCTGCAATGATTTTTCTCACTCTATCCATCTGGATAATTTCATCACCTTCCGATACTGCTACAGGTGCACTTGCTTGTGCAGGTGTGGATGCTGGAGCAACGGTAGCAGGTTGCGGAGCAGCAGCTTTTGGTGCTACTTTTACGGTACTTCTATTGGCAACATAGCCTAGGATATCTTCTTTGGTAATGCGACCTTCCAGTCCACTTCCTTGGATGGATTTTAGTTCCGCTTCGGAGATATTTTCTTGCTTTGCAATAGATTTTACCAATGGAGAAAGGTATAAATCTCCAGTAAATTCTACTTTTGGAGTATGATTTTGGAGGGGTTTTTCTAGTTCCTTGATATCGGCTGCGGTAGGTGTTTCGGTTTTTGGTACAGACCCACTTATTGCCGCTCCTTTGATGGATAGGATAGCGATAGGTTCGCCTACTTTTGCCACTTCATCTTTTTGTTTTAGGATTTTCACGATGGTTCCAGAAACTGGGGTCGGCACATCAGAATCCACTTTATCGGTAGCAATTTCCACTACGGAATCATCTTCATTTACAAAGTCGCCTTCGTTGAATAGCCAACTGATAACCGTAGCCTCCATTACGCCTTCTCCCATTGAAGGTAATAGTAGTTGATATTCAGCGTCTCCTGAGTTGGTTGCAGCAGGCTGAGGCATTTCGGTTTTGGAGATTTGTGCAGGCTCTTCTGTGGCTTCTCCCTCTATTTCTAAGATGGCGATGGCTTCTCCCACTTGTGCTACTTCATCTTTTTGCTTTAGGATTTTCACGATTTTTCCAGAAACTGGGGTAGGAACATCAGAATCCACTTTATCGGTTGCAATTTCCACTACGGAGTCATCTGCATTTACGAAGTCGCCCTCATTGGCTATCCAACTGATGATGGTAGCTTCCATCACGCCTTCTCCCATTGAAGGCAATAATAATTTATACTCTGCCATTTTACTTTTCGGTTTTTACAAATATATAAATTTTTTGATATAAAAATTGGGAATATTTTAAATCTTCAAAAATAACTAATTTTTAGTACAGGGACTTTTGTCTGTAATAAGTTGATATATAGTAATTTGTTATATATTGTTCTCTGAAAAATTAGCGTCAAAAACCTCTTCAAAATGGGTTTTTATTTTGCGTTTTACCTCTTCCATTTCCTGCTGTGTAAATGTTTTTTCTAGCTCTCGTTCTAATGAAGTAACGGCTTTGTCCTTGATGCCGCACGGGATAATGTATTCAAAATACTTCAAATCTGTATTCACATTCAGGGCAAAACCGTGCATTGTAACCCATTTGGAGGTTTTTACTCCCATTGCACAGATTTTTCGGGCATAGGGTTTTCCTACATCCAGCCAAACGCCCGTTTCGCCTTCGCTTCGTTCGCCTTTTAGACCGTATTCTGCAATGGTGCGGATGATAACTTCTTCCAGATTTCTCATATAGAGGTGAATGTCTGATTTAAAGTTATCCAAATCCAAAATAGGATAGCCTACAATTTGCCCAAAGCCGTGGTAAGTAATATCGCCACCGCGGTTGGTTTTTACAAAAGTGGCATTGATTTCCTTTAATTTTTCTTCATTGAATAAAATATTTTGCTCATCACCAGACTTCCCTAAGGTATAAACGTGAGGATGCTCTACGAAAAGAAAGTAATTGGGCGTTTCTTCATAGATGCCATCGGTTCTATCGCGGTTTTTTAGTTTTAAATCAATGATGGATTTCATTAAAGATTCCTGATAATCAAAAGCAGGAAGGTAATCCATTAGCCCTAAATCTTGAAATTTTAAAGTTTTATTTTGAGTCATTTTTGAGTGTATTTAAATTAAGCTTCTGATATTCTTTTCATCTTCAAAAGCTGAATAATAGATGAGCAAAAATACTAAATTTAATTACTATGCAAAGAATAGGTTACCACTTTTTGAAATGAAAACCATTGATTCCAATTCATTTTTGTTAAAAATCCGTACTTTTGCACTTTCATTTAAGGAAATAGAATATGCAACTATCAGAACAGGAGATTATCCGAAGAGAAAAACTGGAAAAATTGACCCAAATGGGTATCAATGCCTTTCCAGCAGATGAATATACCATTACTGACACTACACAGTCTATCAAAAATAATTTCGAGGAAGGGAAAAAAGTAAAATTGGCAGGTCGCCTGATGTCCCGAAGAATACAAGGGAAAGCCTCCTTTGCAGAATTGCAAGATGCAGAAGGAAAAATTCAGGTGTATTTCAATCGTGATGAGATTTGCCCAGGGGAAGACAAAGAGCTTTACAACGAGGTTTACAAGCATCTTTTAGATATTGGTGATATCATCGGTATCGAAGGGGAGCTTTTTAAAACTCAAGTGGGAGAGATGACAGTGATGGTGAAACACTTCACGCTACTTACTAAGTCGCTCAGACCATTGCCACAAGCTAAAACCGATGAAAATGGCGTGGTGCACGATGCCTTTAACGACCCTGAACTGAGATACAGACAGCGTTATGTGGATTTAACCGTGAATCCGCAGGTGAAAGAGGTTTTTGTGAAGAGAACCAAAATGTTCAATGCGATGCGTCAGTTCTTCAATGAAGCAGGTTACTTCGAGGTAGAAACGCCTATCTTGCAGTCCATACCAGGAGGTGCAGCGGCAAGACCTTTCATCACGCATCACAACGCTTTGGATATTCCACTTTATCTGAGAATTGCCAATGAGCTTTATCTGAAAAGATTAATTGTAGGTGGTTTTGATGGGGTGTATGAGTTTTCTAAAAACTTCCGAAACGAGGGAATGGATAGAACGCACAACCCAGAATTTACCGCAATGGAAATCTATGTGGCTTATAAAGACTACAATTGGATGATGGATTTCACAGAAAAGCTTTTGGAGTTCGTAGCACTACAAGTGAATGGTACTACCGAATCTCAATTTGGCGAGCATACCATCAATTGGAAAGCACCATATCCAAGAATTTCTATGACGGATGCCATCTTGAAGTTTACAGGATTTGACATCACTGGGAAAACGGAAGAAGAGCTGAGAGATTTTGCAAAATCTATCGGCATAGAAGTAGATGATACAATGGGGAAAGGGAAACTGATTGATGAGATTTTTGGAGAGAAATGCGAGGGCAACTTCATTCAGCCAACATTTATTACAGATTATCCTATCGAGATGTCGCCACTTACTAAAAAACACCGAAGCAAAGAAGGGCTTACAGAACGCTTTGAGCTGATGGTTTGCGGTAAGGAAATTGCCAATGCGTATTCAGAATTGAACGACCCTATCGACCAAAGAGAACGCTTCGAAGAACAGCTAAAACTCTCTGAAAAGGGCGATGATGAGGCAATGTTCATAGACCAAGATTTCCTCCGTGCATTGGAATACGGTATGCCACCAACGGCAGGTCTGGGCATCGGTATGGATAGGCTGATAATGTTCCTTACCAATAATGCTTCCATCCAAGAGGTGCTATTCTTCCCACAGATGAAGCCAGAGAAGGCGGCTCCAAGTTTTGAACTCAATGAAGATGAAAAACGCATTGTGGATATTCTTTCTTCGCAATCAGAGCCTATGGAACTGAGCGTGGTGAAAACCAAATCTGACCTTTCTGGAAAGAAATGGGATAAAGCCACCAAAAATCTTACGAAAAATAACATCGTAAAAGTGGAAAAAATAAACGAGGTGCTGCTGATGGCGTTGGTGTAGTGCTAGTGTAACAATGTACCAATGTAACAATATAGCGGTGTAGCAATCGTATAATAATTATAGATTAAAAACTTCCTTTCAGAACGATTTTTGAAAGGAAGTTTTTTTTGATATTCAAAAAATAATGTTGTTTTTTTATTTATTTTTATAAAAATCTAGCATAATTATCTCTGAATAAAAACCCCGAAGCTTCCCCCGTGATGAAGCGGCAAAAAATCATTTGCCCGAAGCTTCCCCCGAGGTGAAATGAGGTTTGAGCAATTGCCCGAAGCCTCCCCCGAGGTGAAATGAGGTTTGAGCAATTGCTCGAAGCCTCCCCCGAGGTGAAATGAGGTTTGAGCAATTGCCCGAAGCTTCCCCCGAGGTGAAATGGCTAATGGAAAATAAAAAACCACGAGCCAACGCCCGTGGTGAATATCAATTGAGATAGTTGTTATTTAACTCTTGTATAGATAGCAGTATGGATGTCGTCTACACCATCATTATTATAATCGAAGTCTTCATCTACAAATTCGAATTCTTTTTCAGTGAGTTTTAGAACATCCACAGTGCCGGGTGTGGTATTGCCACTCCAGTGAAAGATGAGTTTTTTGGTGGTAGCATCATAAGAATAAGTGCCTGCATCTGTACCATTTTCTACGCAAGTACCATTGCTCTCGGTGTAGTAGGTATCGGATACTTTTTTATCAGAAGTGAAAATCATAGTGTCTTTAGCATCACAAGCTGTTGCGGGTTCTTCCTTAAGGATACTTTTGTCTTTTCCACTATAGATAACATATTTGCTAGAGTTCCAAGTTCCTACGATGGAAGGCTCTGCAGTAGTGTTGTCATCATCTCTTTTACACGCTGTAAGGCTGAGGGTAGCCATAGAAAATAAAATTAATTTTTTCATTTGTGAAATATTTAAAAACTTTTTGCAAAAAAAAAACTCAATCTTGCAAGAGAAAAGTTTGAAAAAATGTATCAATGTACCAATGTAGGGTGGTGGTATTATATTGATACGGCGGTAGTAGTTGTTATATTGATTAGTACATCGGTACATTAGTAGATACACTGCTAGACTATTGCATTGCTACATTGTTACATTGTTACATTAGTACATCGGTACATTAGTACAGATACCTCCAATACACCAAAACGCCCACAGCGATGGCTCCAATGGTAGCAAGCAGTACAGCACCAGCCGCCAAATCTTTGATGAAGCCAATTTTGGGATTGAAGTTAGGCTCTATAAAATCGCAAATTTTTTCGATAGCCGTGTTCAGCATTTCTGTTACCAATACAGCAAAACACGCTAAGATAATCAAGGCAGTATCTGTAGAGGTAAGCTGAAGAACCACGATAAGAAATAAATTGAGCAGCAAACCTAAAAGGTGGTATTGGAAATTTCGTTCCGTGCGTATGATGCTCAGAATTCCTTTTATGGCATATTGCAAACTCTTGTAGAAAGGAGGCTTTTTCATAGGATACAAAGGTAGCCATTTTTTTAGATGTTTTTTTACTTCTCAAAACGAGCTGTTATGAGTGTTCAGGATATCGTTAATGATTGTTTTTCAATTTTAGGTTTAAAAAAATCTCAATAATGTTTGTTATTATTAGTTATCAAATTCCTATATTTGTAAAAATTATTTCTTATTATGAGATTTATAGTTTCTAGTGGTGATTTGCAGAAAGCCTTACAGACAGTAAGTGGAGTGATTTCAAGTTCGCAATCGCGTCCTATTCTGGAAAATTACCTTTTTGAATTAGAAGAAAAAAACTTGAAAATCACGGCGTCTGATGGCGAAACCACATTGATTACTTCTTTGGAAGTGATGTCTGAGGATACAGGGAAATTTGCCGTTCCTGCGAAGATTATGCAAGACTTCGTGAAAACATACAATGAACAACCGCTAACGCTTTCTGTGAAGCCTAATGAAGAAGGAACAGGAAGTCTATTGGAAATTTTGGATGAAAGAGACAGCTTTGCAGTAGCATTGGACAATGCAGAAGATTATCCAGAGCTACCAGAGTTTGATACAGCACAGAGTGTTACCATTCCATCGGGGATTCTTTCTGAGGCTTTGGCTAATACACTTTTTGCAACTTCTAATGATTCTCTTAGACCAGTGATGACGGGGGTTTTATTCCAGTTTGGTGAGGAAGAGACCAATTTTGTTTCTACGGATTCTCATCGTTTGGTGGTGTATAAAAGAACCGATTTGAAAGCAGAGCCAATGGAATTCATTATGCCGAAAAAACCTTTGAATATTTTTAAAAATATATTGGCAAACTCGGCAGATGATGTGGTGATTGAGTTCAGCGAAAATATGGCGAAGTTTACTTTTGGGAATAATATCTGGATTTGCCGCTTGATAGATGGTAAATATCCTAATTACCTAGCGGTAATTCCAAAGGAAAACCCTAATGTGCTTACCATTAATAGAAGTTTGCTGCTCAACGCCATTAAAAGAGCTTCTATTATGTCTAATAAATCTACCAATCAGGTACGTTTTAAGCTTTCTGGGAACATTCTTCACCTTCACGCAGAAGATACAGAATATGCTAACAAAGCAGATATGCAAGTACCTTGTGATTATAACGGGGAAGACATCAATATTGGGTTCAGTTCTAAGTTTTTATCAGAGATGTTGGCTATACTCGGGGCAGATGATATTACGATGAAGATGTCGCAGTCCAACCGTCCAGGTATTATAGAGCCCGTAGATGGCTTGGAAGAAAACGAACACCTTCTGATGCTATCTATGCCTGTGATAGGATTGTAATGGAATGAATTATCCACTTTTTATACCAGAGACTTGAACTTATTTCAGGTCTCTTTTTTATGAACAAAGAACTGATTTGATGGTTTAAAACTTCATCATTTCTATAAAAATCACGATATTTGCAACTTACCATTGGTGGGTAAATTATCCTAAGAGAAGCGTTACCACCAATGAGGATTGATAAATAAATTTTGATAAAATGAAAATTTCAAAAAATTGGCTTAATAACTTTATTTCTACGGAGTTAAAAACTGAAAAAATAGGCGATTGCCTCACCGATATAGGTTTGGAAGTGGAGGGCATCGAAACCTTTGAAAACATCAAAGGAGGGCTAGAAGGTATTGTAGTAGGAAAAGTTTTAACTTGCGAGAAGCATCCCAATGCAGATAAACTTAAAAAAACAACAGTAGATATAGGCAATGGAACGGTGTTGGACATTGTATGTGGAGCTCCCAATGTAGAAGCGGGGCAGACAGTACCAGTGGCTACGGTGGGCACTAAAATCTACGCAAAAGATGGAAGTTTCTTTGAAATAAAGGAGGCTAAAATCCGTGGGGAGAAATCCCAAGGAATGATCTGTGCAGAAGATGAATTGGGACTAAGTGATGACCACGGTGGTATAATGGTTTTAGATGAGAACAAGTATGTTGTAGGGAAACCGTTTGCAGAATATTTTGACATTGTGAAAGATGAGGTTTTTGAAATCGGATTAACGCCCAACCGAACCGATGCAATGTCTCACTACGGCGTTGCCAGAGATTTGCACGCTTACCTTTCTACCAACAATCTAAAATCTGAATTTGAAAAACTCAGTTCTCTGCCTTTGGAAGGGGAGGGCGAGCATCATTTTCAGCTGGAAGTAGAAGATGCAGAGCTGTGTCCTAGATACATCGGGGCTGTCATTGGTAATGTTACGGTAGAAGATTCGCCAGAGTGGTTGCAAAATCGCTTGGAAGCTATTGGGCTAAGTCCTATCAACAATATTGTGGATATTACCAATTATATTTTGCACGGTCTGGGACAGCCATTACACGCTTTTGATGCCGATAAAATAGCAGGAAAAACCGTGAAAGTAGGGGTAAATGCAGCGGGAACCTCATTCAAAACTTTGGATGGAGTAGAGCGAAAACTCAATGGCTCCGAGATTATGATAAAAGATGAGAATAGCCGCCCAATGTGTATTGCGGGAGTTTTTGGAGGTGCGGATTCTGGTGTTACTTCTGAAACCCAAACCGTCTTTTTGGAAAGTGCCTATTTTAATCCCGTTGCAGTGAGAAAAGCAGCAAAGGCTCACGGGCTTAATACCGATGCTTCGTTCAGATTTGAAAGAGGGGTAGATGCTAATAATGCAAAAACAGCCATTACACACGCTATCAAATTGATAGAAGATTTGGCAGGTGGAAAGCTGGTGGGAGAGCTTTTGGAGTTTTATCCTAAAAAAATAGAAGGAAGCTATGTGGTGCTAAGGTATTCTATGCTAGACCAAATTTTGGGAATAAAAATTCACAGAGAGAAAGTAAAAGAAATTTTAAAATCATTGGAAATTGAAATTTTAAATGAAATTCCAAATGGATTGGAGCTTTCTGTGCCTACCTTCAAAGCAGATGTTACCAGAGAGATAGATGTGATAGAAGAAGTGCTGAGAATCTATGGATACAATAAGATAGAAGCACCACAAAAAATCGCCTTTACCCCTGTGAAACTAAGCTTTGACGACCAAGATGAATTGGAAAACTCTTGGGCAAGAACCCTACAAAGCAATGGTTTTAATGAAGTGATGAATAATTCCCTCACTACGGTAAAAGATGAGACCAATGCTGTGAAACTTCTTAATCCGCTGAGTGGAGATTTAGCGTTTATGAGAACTTCACTTTTAGAAGGACTTTTAGGAAATACCATTTATAATATCAATAGAAAGAACGCAGATATTAAGTTTTTTGAATTGGGCAAAATCTATCATCGCTATCCTAATACCAATACAGAAGAGGTAAAAACAAAATACAGATACGAGGAAAGAAAACAATTGGCACTTTTAGTAAGCGGTAGAGAGAAGGCAGAAAATTGGTTGATGCCAAAATCTGAAACCAGTTTCTATCACTTAAAGGCTTATGTTCAGGTTTTATTGAAGCGTCTTAATGTAGCTGTAGAAGAAGTAGCACTAGAAGATGAGCGTTTCTCTGATGCTATAGCTTTGAAAGTAGGCGGAAAGACAGTGGTAAGATTAGGTAAAGTAGCTCCTAATCTATTGAAAAACTTTGATATAGAACAAGATTGTTTCTATGCAGAGATAGAGTTGGAGGCAGCTCAATCTCTTAGAACCAAGGAGAATTTTAAGTTTGTAGATATTCCAAAATTTAACAAAACCCGAAGAGATTTGGCATTGCTATTGGATAAAGATATTACATACAGCAATCTGTACCAAGCGGCTAAGAAAAATCCATCTAAATATCTTAAAGCGATTAATCTATTTGATGTTTATGAAGGGAAAAACCTTCCTGAAGGTAAGAAATCTTATGCCTTGAGTTTTGAACTATTGAACGAGGAAAAAACTTTGGAAGAAAAAGACATTTCTGAAGTAATGAATGCCCTTATCAAGACTTTTACTAAAGAATTTGGTGCAGAACTGAGAGGGTAATTTTTGGGGAAATATTAATTTTAAAAAGAAATAAAATGAAAAAAATAGCATTAATCATTTTCGGAGCAATGATTCTTACGGCGTGTACCAGCGTGCAAAGTGCCATCTCTAAGGTAGGAGGTAAGCAAGCTTCCATCGTCAATACGCAATGGATTTTGGCGGAAACTGTTAAAGGAAAAACACCTACACTCTCCATAGAGAATGGTAAAATCTCGGGAAATTCGGGATGCAATAGTTATTTTGGAGGAGTTACTTTGGATGCTACTGCGGGAAATTTTTCTGCAACCAATTTGGCTACAACCAAAATGGCGTGTTCTGATATGGCTACAGAAAGCAACTTCCTAAGTATGCTAGGGCAAGCCGATAAATATGTGGTAAGCGAAAATACTTTATCACTGTATAAAGGTCAGATTTTACTGATGAAATTTAACAAACAATAGCAACTGAAAAAGCCTTACAAATCAAATCTGTAAGGCTTCTTTTTTTATAGACTAAAATAGACTATTCTTCTTCGTCTTCATCATCATACTTTGCGATTTCTTCCTCACAAAATCTGAAAGCTTGCTCTACAACTTTAGTTGCTTCATCTGCCATAGTTTCCTCATCATCACCTTCTAAATCGTCTAGCCATTCTACTTCTTCCTCTTCTACATTGAGGATGAATCTTGGGTACTCTGTATGCACTACGAATAAATCTTCTGGAAACTCAGAGTTATCTGCTAATAAAAATTTTGGTAATTTCATTGGTTTAATATTTTAACTTTAGCAAAGATAGAAAATATTATTGGAATTTATTAGTATTAATTTTTACTTTTTGCACACTTTAATTTCAATGAGATAAGCAGGTTTTATACCAAGATGGTACAGAATAATGAAATGAAATATTTTGGAATAATCAGCAGAACAAATCTTATACTGATACTATAAAGACATTGTCTTTGAAACTTTTAAATTGTAAATAGTTTTTGACTGATACCCAAGAAAGCATAAAAAAATCCGAACGATTTCGCTCGGATTTTCTTTTATCTTCTATGATAGTAGTAGCATCACGCCACTATTACCAATTAATAATTAATAATTAACCATTACCCCTACACCGCTTTCACGATGAAATAATTCTTTTTCCCTTTTTGAAGAAGTAAGAATTTACCATCTATCAAATCCGTTTCCTGAGCTGTAAAAGCATCATCTACCTTTGCTTTGTTTACAGAGATGGCATTGCCTTTCAGTTCCCTTTGGGCTTCACTTTTAGATTTTAGAAACCCTGATTTTTCAGAAAGAAGCTCTACAATATTTGCCCCTATCACCTCTTGTTTAGCCACCTCTTTTTGTGGAACGCCATCGAAAACTTCAAGGAAAGTAGCCTCGTCCAAACTCACCAAATCCTCTGCAGTAGAACGCCCAAATAGAATCTCCGAAGCCTTCAAAGCCTTCTGATATTCCTCTTGCCCGTGTACCCAAACGGTAATTGCCTCTGCCAGTTTCTTTTGGAGTTTTCTCTCGTGCGGTGCTGTTTTATGCTCCTCTACAATGGCATCTATCTCCGCCTTAGAAAGGAAGGTGTAAATCTTGATATAACGCTCAGAATCCACATCCGATTGATTCAGCCAAAACTGATAAAACTTATACGGTGAAGTTCTTGCCGCATCTAGCCAAACATTTTCCCCCGCTTCACTTTTCCCAAATTTAGATCCATCGGCTTTGGTGATGAGCGTACAAGTAAGCCCATACGCCTCGCCTTGTACTTTTCTACGGATAAGCTCCGTTCCTGTGGTGATGTTACCCCATTGGTCGCTACCACCCATTTGCAATTTTACGCCGTGATGCTGGTAGAGATGAAGGAAATCAAACCCTTGCAATAGTTGGTAAGTAAACTCCGTGAAGCTCATTCCTTCTTGAAACTCGCCATTAAGTCTTTTCTTTACAGAATCTTTCGCCATCATATAGTTTACGGTGATATGCTTCCCGATGTCTCTGGCAAATTCTAGGAAGGTAACATCCTTCATCCAATCATAGTTGTTCACCATCACAGCAGCATTACTTTCGCTGGAATTAAAATCGATGAACCTTTGCAATTGGCTTTTCAGCCCTGCCACATTTTTGGCTAATTGCTCTTCGTTTAGCAAGTTTCTCTCATTAGATTTCCCCGATGGGTCGCCTATCATCCCCGTAGCACCGCCCACTAAGGCATAAGGCTTATGTCCGTGATTTTGAAAGTGTCTTAAAACGATAATAGGCACCAGATGACCTAAGTGTAGGGAATCTGCCGTAGGGTCAAAGCCCACATAAGCCGAAGTTTGTTCTTTATTGAGTAGTTCTTCTGTCTCTGGGGTTGCATCTGCAAAAATCCCTCTCCATTTCAGTTCTTCAATAAATGCGTTCATTGGATTAAAAATAAAAATTAATGTTGCAAAGATATTAATTTTGAACTGAACTCCACTTAAATGTAAAATCCTGAAATATTGAAGTTTTAAGCAAGCGTAATATCTTTAATTTTAACAAATCAATATATTTAAAGCTAAAACAAAAGTAAATTATCGTAAAATATGTTATTTTAAAATAAAATCAATAGTATTTAATTTCCCTCAATATGTTTAGAATAAAATACAGATTACATTCATTTCCCGCAACTTGTTTAGAATAAAATACAGATTACATTCATTCCCCGCAATATGTTTAGAATAAAATACAGATTACATTCATTCCCCGCAACTTGTTTAGAATAAAATACAGATTACATTCATTCCCCGCAACTTGTTTGGAATAAAATACAAGTTACATTGATTTCCCGCAACTTGTTTGGAATAAAATACAAGTTACATTGATTTCCCTCAATATGTTTGGAATAAAATACAGATTACATTCATTCCCCGCAACAGGTTACATTGGTACATTGTTACATTCCTACATTGATACATTGATACATTGTTACATTGATAAATCGTATTTTTGTAACCGATATGACAAATGAAGATTCCCTTTTATCTCTAATCTTTGAGGCACGAGAGAAGAAACCCAAAGCTCAGACACAACTCATCAATCTGTTTTGGATAGATGTTTTTTCTTTCGTGATGAAAAAAGTGCAAAACGAAACCGATGCCGATGAAATCACAGTATCGGTATTTTCCAAAGTTCTGAATAAGCTGGAGCTGTACGACCCTAATTTCCAATTTAAAACTTGGGTTCTCACCATTGCCCAAAATACCATCATTGACTTTTGGAGAAAGAAAAATAAGGAAAATGAAGAAATCACCGATTCTCTGGAACAAGTGAAAAATCAGTATGCCCAATCGCCAGAGGAGCTCCTCATCTCGGAAGAGGAAATGGATAACATCCAAGAGATTATCAATTCTATGGACGATAGTTATCGGGAAATTATCCGTCTGCGTTTCTTTGAAGAAAAAAGCATCAAAGAAATTTCGGAGGAGCTCAATCTTTCGCTTTCCAATACCAAAGTACGCATTATGAGAGCCAAAAAAGTCTTGGAACAACTGCTAAAAGACAGCGATTTCAGAAAATAGATGATGTGATGGTTCAATAGGATTAATTCCAATTTTCAAAATTTATTATCTTTACAAAAAAATTATATTCTTTATGCTAAAAGCAGGTTTGGTAGGTGCAGGACACCTCGGAAAAATCCACTTAAAATTGCTAAACCAAAGTGATAAATATGAATTGGTAGGCTTCTATGATGCCGATGCCGAAAATGGTAAAAAACTAGAAGCCGAATTGGGCTACAAATACTTTGAAAATTTTGAAGAATTGCTTGCTCAGATAGAGGTTTTAGACATTGTTACCCCTACCCTTTATCACCATCATTACGCTTTGAAAGCCATAGAAAACGGCAAACATTTTTTCATAGAAAAGCCCGTTACGCAGACCTTAGAACAAGCTCAGGACATATTAGAACAATGCGAAAAATACGGCATCAAAGCCCAAGTAGGTCACGTAGAACGCTATAATCCTGCATTTATTGCTACGAAGGATTATATCAAAAATCCGATGTTTATTGAAATTCACAGATTGGCGGAGTTTAACCCAAGGGGAACCGATGTTTCTGTGGTGCTAGATTTGATGATTCACGATTTGGATATTTTGCTATCCATTGTAAAATCTCCCGTGAAGAGCATTCACGCTTCGGGGGTATGCGTGGTGTCTAAAACGCCAGATATTTGCAACGCCAGAATTGAATTTGAAAACGGCTGTGTTGCTAATCTTACCACTTCCCGCATTTCTATGAAGGCGATGAGAAAATCCCGTTTCTTCCAGCAAGATGCCTATATTTCTGTGGATTTCTTAGAAAAGAAAGCAGAAGTTATCCGTATGAAAGCGGCTCCTGATGAGCCTTCCCCATTTGATATGATTATTGAAAATGCAGAAGGAGAACGAAATCAGATTTTATTTGAGTATCCAAACATTCAGCCTAATAATGCTATTTTAGACGAACTGAATGCCTTTGCCGATGCCATTACAGAAAATAAAAATGTGGAAGTTTCATTGGAAGATGGCACCGAAGCCTTGAAAGTAGCTTTGGAAATTATGAAGATGATAAGTTAGTGGTTGATGGTTGATGGTTGTTTGTTGATAGTTGATGGTAAAAACTCAAAACTCAGCACTCAACACTTAAAACTCTTAAGAAAGTCTTTTCTCTTTCTTCTTTTCTCAAAACTTAAAACTCAGCACTCAAAACTTAAAACTAAAAAAATGAAACATTTATTCTTTGCTATAATACTGATGGTCTCTTGTGCCAGCCAAAAATCTGAAGCACCAGAGCCTTCCCCAAAAACGGAGTATGCCTCTATTTATTACGGTAGCATTTGCTGTGGTGCTCCCAGCAGTGATATGGTTTTGGAGTTTACTAAAACCTATTTTGCCTCAAAAAAACTTACGCTTCCTAAAATCTACAAACAAAGCGGACTGGGCAGAGAGGGAGAATACCGTATTTATATCTCTTTGGATACGCTAAAACCTAAATATAAAGAAGATTTCTTTGCTCAATTGCAAAAAACCATTGAAAAACAAAACAGCAAAAGAAATCCTAATGCAGATGGCATTGTCAATTTTGCCGAAAAGGTTGCTCAAAACATTTTAGAACAAGAAGTCAAAATAAAACGAACAGGCATTAAAAAATTAGAAGAATTGAAAATTTCAAAATAAAAATTATTAAAAATGAAAAACATTGTTGTCATCGGTGCAGGAACTATGGGGAATGGCATTGCCCATACATTTGCACAAACAGGATTTAAGGTAAACCTTGTAGATGTATCCCAAGAAGCTTTGGACAGAGGGCTAAAAACCATTACTACCAATCTGGATAGAATCATTGCTAAAGGCAACCTTACCGAAGAGCAAAAAGCACAGACCTTAGGAAACATCACTACTTTTACAGACCTAAAAGCAGCGGCAGCAACCGCAGACCTTATTGTAGAAGCGGCAACGGAAAACTTGGATTTGAAATTGAAAATCTTCAAACAAATGGATGATTTTTCGCCAGAACATTGCATCTTGGCTACCAATACATCTTCCATTTCGATTACGAAAATTGCTTCCGTTACCCAAAGACCGGAGAAAGTGATAGGAATGCACTTTATGAATCCCGTTCCGATTATGAAATTGGTGGAAATCATCAAAGGGTACTCTACTTCTAAAGAAACTTTTGATGCCATCTACGAAATGTCTAAAACCTTAGGAAAAGTCCCTGTAGAGGTGAACGACTACCCTGGATTTGTGGCTAATAGAATCTTAATGCCAATGATTAACGAAGCCATAGAAACGCTATACAGCGGCGTAGCAGGTGTAGAGGAAATCGATACCGTGATGAAACTCGGTATGGCTCATCCTATGGGGCCTCTTCAGTTAGCAGACTTCATTGGGTTAGATGTTTGTTTAGCCATTCTAAATGTGATGTATGATGGATTTAAAAATCCTAAATACGCTCCTAATCCACTACTAGTGAATATGGTAACCGCAGGGAAACTCGGGGTAAAATCAGGCGAAGGGTTCTATGATTATTCTGAAAGTAAAAAAGCAGAAAAGGTAGCGAAAATGTTTATTAAATAAGGTTTTATTCAATAATCTTTAGGCTAAACGCACGAAATTATATTTTGAAGATATTTGCTAAATATATACATTGATTATCAATGTGTTAAAATTTACTCTTAATTGCTTTAATAGAGAATAACGAAAATGCAAATTACTAGTTATTAACGGATTATAAATTTCGTGCGTTTGACCTAAAAAAAAGTTAATGAAAAAATAAGAATTTTCATTTCCGAAAAAGGCTTATACCATTTAAACCTTTAAAATACCTCAATGTTTCTAAACTTAAACTTTCAGAACGCTACGGAATCACCTATCAGTACATTAAAGCGATGAATCTGGACCAGAATATTGGGGCTCCATTTTCTACTTTGAGCAATTTTAATGATATGCAATTGGTTTAAGCCCTACCCTTTCATTCCCCACCAATGCATCGTCAAAGGAGATTCTAAAGTACTATCCATTGCTGCAGCTTCCATCTTAGCCAAAAACTATCGGGATAAACTGATGATAGAACTTCACGAAGCTTTCCCAGAATATGGTTGGAACAAAAATATGGGCTATGCCACCAAACACCACCAAGAAGCCTTGATGAAATATGGTGCAACCATCCATCATAGAAAATCCTTTAAGCTGGTGTATTAAACACAATCAGTATTTTACTTCTCAATATAACCTACCCCAAAGTATTTTAATGCAAAGTAGCCATAATCTCTGTAAAAACCAAAGTAACTTCCTTCCACATTACCCGCAAAGGAAGCACTTCCTTTGTACCCATCATTGCAATTCACATACAAATCCAGACTTTTTATCTTTTTCTTTTCATCCAATTTCACATTTTTAAAAGAAAAATCAATGCCGTAGTCCCTTTTTAATTTTTTCTGAACAACTCTAAGAGAATCCGCATTCCATCGGTTGGTAATTTCCACTTTTACATACTTTTTTTCGTATCTGCTCTGAGCATAAAAACTGAACGAGTTCAGAAACAATATCAGCAGCAAGCATTTTCCTATTATCTTATCCATAAATCATCTTTTTCTATTGGATTGTTATGAATTTTCATAAAATCCCACACAAATTTATTAAATAACTTATATTTCTCTGAATTATTCACTTCTTTACCATCTACATAGGTTTTATACTTAAAAGTATTGGCATTGTCCCGCTGAATCATTTTATAACTAGGATTATCCGCAAACTTTTTTAACTCATTCAAATACTCTGCTCTATTCTTTACGGTGATTGCCTTAGGAAATTCTAATTCGCTTTCCTCTTTTTCAATCCCGTTCAGTTTAATCTTATAATGCCCATCCGCACTTTCTACTTCCAAAACCAATCCTGGCAAATTTTTGAATTTAAAAGGCCCATCAGAAATAGGAATACTATCTGTGTACCAAGCGGTAAACGCTCTACCTCTGTATTCACAAACTGCCTTTTTAGCCTTCAAAGAATCTATGGTTTTCTCTTCATTTTCCAGCTTCCATATCGGCATTTCCAATTCTTGATATTTCACGAAATCTCTTTCAATAGGTCTTATATGGAAAATTTTATCTCCATCCTTTTGTATGATGTAGTTATTAGAAATTTTATTGGGATTAATTCCCATTTCCATTGCCTTCTGCTGATTAGTCATTATAAAATGATACTTCTGACTGTAATAGATAGAAGAATGATTCCTTATTTGCAATATTAAATCATCTTCCTCGATATAAGAAGGGTCGTTAATGTCCGTCTGTGCCCATTGTTTATAATGTACATTGAGTTTTTGGGAAAATAAAAAATTAACCAACAATAATAATACAACTGAAAAATACTTATTCATAACTTTAAAATACATTTTAGTCAAATTTAATTCAGCACATCAAATATACACTTTTCATCAAAATAAACAAATTTCAACATCATTTTTTTTATAATAAAAGCCAAAATCAAACAATCGTTTAGTAAATCACAATTACGCAATACGTTTTAAGCAGTAAACCATAAGGTTTTGTTCGATGATTTCATATATATCAAAAACTTAATTCTACTGCATAATCTTGAGTAAAAAAATTCCCTTTCAGAATTGATTCTGAAAGGGAATTTATCAATGGTAAATCTCTAGCAAAAATTACGCTTATCGCTATTATTTTCTCTTGTTTTGTTGTTGCTGTTGTTTTCTCATTTCTTCCTGTTGAGCTTGGGCTCTCTCCATCATTTCACGCATTCTTCTTTGGAATTTTCCTTCCTTCTTAGGCTGTGCCTTATTAGCTTGAATCTGTGCGTGAATTTTCTTCTCGTCTAAAATCCAATATTTAATCACAAGAATAATGACAATGTTGATAGCATTAGACACAAAGTAATACCAAGATAACCCCGATGCCGAAGCATTAAGGAAGAATAGGAAAGTAATTGGAAAAATGTACATAATCACTTTCATATTCGGCATTCCTGGCTGTGTAGGTTGCTGCATATTACCTGAAGTCATCATCGTGTAAATCAAAATCACCACGGTACACGCTATCGCAAAAATACTTAAGTGTTCCCCTAAAAATGGAATATGGAATGGTAGTTTTATCACATCATCATAGGCGGTAAGGTCTTTTGCAAACCAAAAGCTCTGCCCTCTTAGGTCAATAAAATTAGGGAAGAAACGGAATAATGCGTAGAAGATAGGAATCTGCAACAATGCTGGTAGACAGCCTGCCATCTGGTTTACTCCTGCCTTTCTATACACTTCCATTATAGCTTGCTGACGCTTCATTGGGTCGGCATCTTTATATTTTTCATTCACTTCGTCCACTTCTGGGCGTATTACCCTCATCATCGCACTCAGCTTATGTTGTTTAAACATAATAGGCGACAAAATGAGTTTCACGAAAATCGTAAGTAAGAAAATAGCCCATCCTGCGGCAATTCCCCAAGAGGAAATCAAATTGTAAACTGGGATGAAAAACCAACGATTCATAGTCCCAATGAATGACCAACCTAACGGTAAAATTTCATCAAAGTTCTTATCATAAGATTTCAACAAGTTCAAATCCAATGGTAAGAAATACCAAGTAAAATCTTGATTGAGTTCGTTGCCCACCAATTGCACTTGCCCATCGTAGTTAAGCTTTTTAAGATACTCCCCTTCTTCTATCATATCCTGATAGCCTTTAGAGTTGGTAAATCCATTTTTAGCCTCTATGACGGAAGAGAAAAACTGCTGCTTTACGCCTAGCCAGTTCAAAGTCTCATCTGGCTCCTCCATTGTGGTTCTGCCATCATAGTCATAGTCTTTATAATTATTAAAAGTATAGACAAACTCCGAGTGGGTTTGCTCCTGAGATCTACCTTTTTCCACATTTCTTACCTGATAATCCCAAACGAAATTAGCCTTACCATCGGTTACCAACTGAGATAAACCCTGCGTTCTTACTTGAAAATCTACCTTATATTTTGGCAATAAAGTATAGATAAACTGGATGATAGCTCCGTTCACATTGCTGGTAAGGGTTACTGTATTACCATTCACCACTGGGGTGAACACCAGGTCTTTGGTATTGATGGTTTTTCCTGTTTTATCCTTAAACTGGAATCCGTAGGAAGAATTGTTTTTATTCATCAGATACAGAGGCAGGTCTGCTTTATCCGTTTTATGGTCATAAGCCTTGTACTGATTCAGTTCTACTTTGGAAATCTGCCCACCAAGGCTAGAAAATTCCAATTTCAACTCTTCATTTTGCAAATTAACCGCTTGTATGGCTGCCGCAGACACATTGCCATTAAGATTGGCGGCTACAGCAGGTTTGGTAGCATTCGCCTGTTCTTTTTTAGGGTTTTGAGCCTCTTTTAGCTGTTGTTCTTTAGATTGTTTATCCTGAAAATAAAACATTGCCCCTATCATAATAAGGGAAAACAGCATAAAACTGATTAACTGATTTTTGTCTAATCCGTTATTTTGTTGCATTTTAATGAAATTAATTATTCTAAACATTTTCTCAAAGACTAAACGGATAGCCTTTGATTGATAAAAGCGGACAAAAATACTCTTTTTTTTTCAAAGAGTTTAAATTAAGGGCAATTAAAACCTCACCCATATAAAGAGAAAAACTTTGGCAAGTCCCCAAAAGAGCCTTGCCAAAGATGGTCTATTTACGCTGACTGCACGCCTGAACAAAAGCAATAAACAATGGATGAGGCGTTTCTACAGTACTTTTATATTCTGGATGATACTGAACACCAATGTAAAATGGATGGTCTTTCAGCTCTATGGTTTCTACCAATTTGGTATCTGGATTGAACCCCGTAGGCACCAGACCGTTTTTCTCAAATTCCTGCTGGTACTCGCTATTAAACTCATAGCGGTGGCGGTGTCTTTCCGAAATATTTTTCGCTCCATAAATTTCTGCCAATTTAGAACCCGTTTTCAAAGCACACTTCCAAGCCCCTAAACGCATTGTACCTCCTTTATCTACTACATTTTTTTGATCTGCCATAATGGAAATCACTGGATCTGGCGTACCAGCATCAAACTCCATAGAGTTGGCTTTTTCCAAACCTAAGACATTTCTGGCAAACTCTATAGTAATCACCTGCATTCCCAAGCAAATCCCTAAAAGTGGAATACTTTGCTCTCTGGCATATTGAGCTGCGAGTACTTTCCCCTCTATCCCTCTATCTCCAAAGCCTGGGGCAATGAGCATCCCATCTATCCCCGAGAAGGTTTCTGCTACATTCTCTGCTGTAATATCTCCACTATATACCCAACGCACTTTCACCTCCGTCTCTTCCTCTGCTCCTGCGTGGATAAAGGCTTCTGCAATAGATTTATAAGAATCTTGAAGCGATACATACTTCCCTACCAATGCAATTTCTATTTTGCGTTTCGGATTTTTATGTTTCTTCAAGAAATTTTTCCAATCTTTAAGGTCAGATTCTTTCTTAATAGGTAAATCCAACTCTTTTAAAACCACTTCGTCAAACTTTTGTTTTTGTAAGTCCAAAGGCACTTGATAGATGGTATCTGCATCCATACATTCTATAACATTTTCCGATGGCACATTGCAAAACTGAGCCAATTTTGCTCTCTGCTCTTTCGGGATTTTATGTTCTGTACGGCACACCAATACATCGGCTTGGATACCGCTTTCCATCAGTTGGCGTACAGAGTGCTGTGATGGTTTGGTTTTTAGTTCCCCACTTGCCGAGAGATAAGGCAATAGGGTAAGGTGAATCACCATAGAATTGTTCTCGCCCAATTCCCATCTCAGTTGGCGTACCGATTCTATATAAGGTAGAGACTCTATATCTCCCACCGTTCCTCCAATTTCGGTGATGATGATGTCGTAATTTTGCTTAGCTAAGATTTTTATTCTACGCTTAATTTCATTGGTAATATGCGGAATTACTTGCACAGTTTTCCCTAAGAAATCTCCTTTTCGTTCTTTTTCTATAACGGTTTGATAGATTCTTCCTGTGGTTACATTATTATCCTGAGAGGTAGGTGAATCCAAGAACCTTTCGTAGTGTCCTAAGTCCAAATCGGTTTCGGCACCATCTTCAGTCACATAGCATTCCCCGTGTTCATAGGGATTGAGTGTTCCTGGGTCGATATTGATGTATGGATCTAATTTTTGTATGGTAACATTGAAGCCTCTAGATTTTAGAAGAAGTCCCAAAGATGCTGAGACAATGCCCTTCCCTAAAGAAGATGTCACACCTCCTGTTACGAAGATGTATTTAGTGTTCTTTTTACTCATTTAGATTTAGGTTTGTGCAAAGTTAAAGGAAAAAACAATGCGATACAAATTTATTGGAGATGTTAATTCCCACACATCAAAACCTAAGAAAAATAAGCCATCTCAAAAAAAGTGAGACAGCTTATTTATTTTTCTATTTTTTAACTTCTATTTTTTCCTCTTTGGGGAGAATAATCTCTTCTTTTGCAGAAAAAGTGGTGTAGTAGATTGGCATTCCTCTACCATCAAAGCCTTGCAGCTCATACACCTTTCCGTTTTCTTCTTTTCTATATGGTATTCCTTTTTCCTTCGCCATTTTCATCAACTCCTCCCTAGAAGGTTTCTTCTTTTTAAAATACTCTTTCAACAGTTCAGATTGGTCTTTGATGCTGGTTTTCGCAGTATCTGCTTGTTTTTTATTAGACTCATTCATATTCGCTTGGGTATTAGGTTTTCTACTTTGGCAAGATAGTAATAACATTCCCGCCATAAAACTCAATGCTATTAATACGCTTTTTTTCATTTTTAATATTTTTTAAAGATAGTTTTTTTTTGCAGTAAGCTTTAAGCTGTGGGCTACCTTAACACAACAATTTTAATACCAAACCTCCTTCGTAAAAACCAAGCCATCGCAATAGAGGCGATGGCTAATGGTTCTATTTCTGTACTATTTATACTCTTCTACTACTTTATTCAGCAGCTCTACTTGTCGTTTTACCGCATCATTGGATGGATTAGCTCTCAGCAGTTGCATTTTCTTTTCTAGTCCGTCTTTTATCACTTGTAGCAACATCATCTTGGCTTGAGGATTTTCTGATAACTGCCCTTTCACCGCCGAAAATATTTTGGTTACATTTTGCGTTGCTTTCAGTTGGTCAGTCTCCATTATCCACTGATAGCCTTTCTCTGCTACATCTCCCAGCTTAGGGTCTTGAAATTTAATAAACGGATAGAAGGCTACCACCTGCCCTATCGCAGGGGCGTGTTTTTCCATTTTATTATCCACAATAGATGGTAACAGTTTGGTAATCAAATCTTCATTGGCATTTTCCAGATTAATGGTTTCCAACAACGCTTTGGTTCTTGCTGGGTCTATCTGAACTATCGCTGCTAAAGCCGCACCTTTTACCGAATTGGACAACGCCGTGCTTGCCTTCTCGTATAGAGGTAAATATTTTCTATCATTGGTCTTTGAAAGGGCGGTAATTGCCGCTGCCTGAACCAATGTTTTCGGGTCATTGCTTACCAATTTCTCTACCTCAGCAAGAGCCAATTTTGCCTGATTAGGCTTGGATAGCTCTAACCCTTTCAACGCTTCTATACGCAACGGGTAATTGGTATCCTTCAGTGCTACTACCAAAGTTTTCAAAGCTACTTCGCTGGTGGCGGCATTTTTTGCAGCATCTTGCACCGCTTTCCATTTGCTTAAAAATTCTTTAGAACCTTGGTATTGAAGCAAATATTGCTCTGGCGTTTTGGTTTCCGAAATTTCTCCCAATAAGATTCCATCGGCATTGAGGTTTATCAATTCTGGGTTTTTCGCTACAGAAAATGTAAATTCATTTTTAGCCTTAGCATCTACCCAAACATTCTGGCGGGTAGGCTTCCCATTCACATAGACATCCATTGCCAAAGGAAATTGAAAAAAATCTCCTATTTGCAACTGATTGATAGCCACAGTGACTTGTTTTTTCACGGGTTCAAAATGATAGGTATAGCTCAGCTTTGGGTGTCCGTTTCCGAAGAACCATTGATTAAAAAACCAGTTCAAATCTTTCCCCGAAACTTTTTCTAAAGACAGTCTTACCTGATGAGCTTCTCCCGTTCCGTATTCATTGGATTTGAGATAGTCTGAAATGCCTGCAAAAAATGCCTCATCGCCCAAATAATTTCTCAACATATGAAGGATAGAACCACCTTTGTTATAAGATACGGCATCAAACATATCTTCCCGAGAATGATAATTGAACCGCACCAAATCTTTGGAAATATTTTCAGGGTTCATATAGTAAGCATCTGCTTCCTTTTTCAGGGTATAATCGGCATAATCTTTACCATACTTGTACTCATTCCAAAGGTACTGAGAATAGTTGGCAAACGATTCATTCACCGTAAGATTTGCCCAGCTTTCCGTAGTTACCAAATCGCCAAACCAATGGTGGAACAGCTCGTGTGCTATCACATCTTCCCAAACATTTTGGTCTATCAAATCCTCTGGCTTCTGCTGTGCCTGCTCACCGTGAATTACTGCTGTGGTATTTTCCATTGCTCCACTTACATAATCGCGGGCCACCAGCTGAGAATATTTATTCCAAGGATAATCATAGTTTAGCTTTTTTGAGAAAAACTCAATCATCTCTGGTGTCATCCCAAAAATCTGCTTGGCATAAGCTTCATATTCTTTTTCCACATAATAATCCACTGAGATATTTCTCCATTTATCTCTTACCACAGCGTAGTCTCCTACTCCCATAAAAAACAAATAAGGTGCGTGTTTTTTCTCCATCACCCAATGGTCTGTTCTAAGTCCATTACCTTCTTTGGTAGAAGATTTTAGGAAGCCATTGGAAAGCGTTACATACTTATCTGGCACAGTCATATAGATTTCCTGTGTAGTTTTCTGGTTAGGTTTGTCTATAGTAGGAAACCAAACGGAGGAAGATTCGGTCTCTCCTTGAGTCCAAATCTGCACTGGTTTATCCGCTTCTTTCCCTTGGGCATTGATGAAATAAAGTCCTTTGGCATCTGTAATGGCAGTACTACCTTTCTGCTTCACTTCATTGGGGCGTGCGGTATATTTGATATAAACTGTATAATCTTGATTTTTTTGATAAGTTTTATCCAGATTGATTTTCAATATATCCTCTTTATAATCATACTTCAACGGTGTTTTGCTTCCGTTTTTCTCCAATGCCACTTCGTGGATGAGCATCGCTTTAGCATTCAGCACCAAGGAATCTGATGGATAAAAATAAGGCGAAGCGGTAAGCCATTCTTCACCTGCCATTTGTTCTTTTTCGTAATCAAATTTTACTTTCAGCTTGGTATGTTTCAGCTCCGTGGTTTTGGTATGGGATGCTCTATATACTTTTTCTCTCCCAGAGGTTTCCGTCTGAGCGTAGGATAAATTAATCCCTGAAATTGCTCCCAATAAAAGAGCCGATATGAGTATTTTTTTCATTTTCTTGATTAAAATTGAGGGTTGAACAATGGCTATACCGCCACAGGGGCTTTAATACCTGGGTGAGGATCATAGCCTTCTAAGGTAAAATCTTCGTATTTGAAATCCAAAATATTTTTAACATCTGGATTTAGTTTCATTGTAGGCAAAGCACGCGGCTCTCGGGACAGTTGTTTTTTCACTTGTTCAAAATGGTTGTTATAGATATGCACATCGCCAAAGGTATGCACATATTCACCCACTTCTAAATTACAAACCTGTGCTACCATCATCGTAAGCAAAGCATAGCTCGCTATATTAAACGGTACCCCAAGAAAAACATCTGCACTACGCTGATACAGTTGCAAAGAGAGTTTGCCATCTGCCACATAGAACTGAAACATCGCGTGGCAAGGTGCCAATGCCATATTGGGAATTTCCGCAGCATTCCACGCAGATACTATCAGTCGGCGGCTATCGGGGTTCTTTTTTATCTGGTCTATCACTTCGGATATTTGGTCTATCACCTTGCCATCAGCGCCTTGCCAGCTTCTCCATTGAGCTCCATACACAGGGCCTAAATCTCCGTTTTCATCTGCCCATTCATCCCAAATACTTACACCATTCTCCTTTAAATATCCGATATTGGTATCTCCTTTCAGAAACCAAAGAAGCTCATAGATAATGGATTTTAGATGAACTTTTTTAGTGGTTACCAACGGGAAACCTTTTGCTAAATCATACCTCAACTGATAGCCAAAAACGCTGCGAGTTCCCGTACCTGTGCGGTCGGTTTTATCCGTACCGTTATCCAATATATATTGAAGCAATGCTTGATAGTTTTGCATAATGTGTTATTATCTTAATTAAATTTCAATGGTCAAATTTACCAAATATTTTTAATCTTAATACTATAGACTAGCCCCCGAAATTTATGTTACCAAAATTTAGTAGCATAAAAAAGCTGCCCTTTTCGAACAGCTTCATTTTTTTATTCAATTAGATGATTTCTAACGCTGATGTTACTTGATAAATCCTTTACTTCTTAACAAAGACTTAAGATCTGGTTGTCTTCCCGTAAAGTTTTTATAGGCTTCATTATACTCCACAGTATTACCCGTAGAAAGTACTGATTTTCTAAACTTCTCACCATTGGCTCTGGTAGCTCCTCCATTATTGGTAATCCAATCCCAACCATCAGCACTTAGTAAATCGCTCCACATATAAGCATAATACCCCGCTGAATAACCTCCTCCCCAAATGTGAGCAAAGAATGGCGAATGGTATCTTGGTGGAATCTGTGGCACATACAATCCGATTTTTTTCAATGCCTCTACTTCAAACTCCGAAGCTGGCTTTACTTGGCTTTCATCTGTAATAGAATGCCACGCCATATCCAATGCAGCCGCGGCTACCGTCTCTGTGGTGGAGAAACCTTGGTTAAAAGTCAATGCCTTTTTAATCTTTTCTACCAACTCCTGTGGCATAGGTTGCTTGGTTTCATAGTGAAGGGCATAGTTCTTTAAAACCTCTGGTTCCAAGGCAAAGTATTCATTAATCTGAGAAGGCAATTCCACAAAATCTCTTGCTACACTAGTACCAGAAAGGCTACCATATTTTTGGTTGGCATACAATCCGTGCAAAGCGTGTCCAAACTCGTGGAAAAGCGTTGTCACTTCATCATAGCTGATGAGGGCAGGTTTTCCTGCGGCAGGCTTTTGATAATTGAGGACATTCACTACTACAGGTTTTTGTCCTTTACTGCTGGCTTGCTTCACAAAGGAGCTCATCCACGCCCCACCTCTTTTACTTTCACGAGAGAAGAAATCTACATAAAACAACGCCATAGAAGAACCATCTTTATCAAACACTTCATAGACCAAAACTTCTGGGTGATATACAGGCAAATCGGTTCTTTTCTTCAAAGTCATTCCGTAGAATTTCTCAGCAGCAAAGAATACTCCTTTTTCTAGCACATTATGCACTTCAAAATAAGGTTTGATTTCATTTTCATCCAAATCATATTTAGCCTTTCTCACTTGCTCTGCATAATAGCTCCAATCCCACGGTTGCAATTTAAACCCACCTTTCTGGCTATCAATCAATTTCTGAATCTCTGCTGCTTCCATCTTAGCTGTTTCCACCGCTGGCTTAGCCAATTCTGCCAATAGCTTCATTGCCGCCTCTGGAGTTTTTGCCATTTGGTCTTGAAGTTTCCATTCTGCAAATGATTTTTTACCTAAGAGTTGGGCTTTTTTCAGTCTTAATTTAGCCATCTTTTCAATGATTTCGCGGGTATCTCCCGAGTCATTTTTCTCGGCTCTTTGCTGAGACGCTTTGAAGAGTTTTTCTCTTGTCGCTCTATTTTTAAGACTCTGAAGCAATGGCTGTTGCGTAGTATTATAAATTGTGAGAAGGTATTTTCCTTCGTGTCCTGCTTTTTTAGCATCTTGAGCTGCCGCTGCAATCTCATCGTTGGTTAAGCCCTCTAGCTCCTTCACATCAGAAATCACAAGGCTGCTATTTTTTCTCGCATCTAGAAGGCGGGTAGAAAACTCTGTGGAAAGTGATGCCAATTCTGAATTAATTTTCTTCATTTCTTCTTTTTGAGCATCAGAAAGGTTGGCTCCCGAAAGTTCAAATTGCTCCAAATAGAAATCTACCAAACGGCGGCTTTCTGCATCTGTTATTTTATTTTTTTGTTCGTGAACTTTTTTAATTCTTTCATACAATTTTGCATTCAAGAAAATCTTATCACTATGAGCCGCAAATACCGCAGAATAATCCTTCTGAATTTTTTGCAACTCTGGGTTGATATTGGTACCTACTAAGTTATAAAAAACCGTTCTGGCTCTTCCTAGCACCTCGCCACTTTGCTCCAATGCCAAGACTGTATTTTCAAAGGTAGGTGCTTCTGGATTATTGATGATTTTTTCAATCTCCTCAGACTGTACTTTCAAGCCATAATCAAACGCTGGTCTGTAATCTGAATCTTTAATTTTATCAAACTCTGGAGCTTGATATTGAAGGGCACTTTTCTTGAAGAAAGGATTTCCTGCCACCTCATCTTTTAAGGCAACTTCCTCTTGCAGAGGCTTGTTTTGTGTTGTTTTCATCGTAGTACAAGCAGTAGTCACCGCCAATGACGGAATTAAAAATAACGCTGCAATATTTTTCATTCTTAAATTTTTATTTTAAACTCAAGTGCTAAATTAGTTATTTTTTCTTTAAATTTGAGAAATACAAATATAAAATATTATGAGAAAGCATTTTTTTGGTATAATGGCTTGTGCTTTTCTGACGGCCTGCTCTACAAAGGATAATTCCAACCCTATAAATAATATCCTGAAATCCAAAGATATAGAACTTAGCAACAATATCATACAAAAGGAATATCTAGGAGATTTTAGTACCATTAAAGTGGGGACTTCCATCAATGCTGAAGTTGTAAAATCTGACGAGGAAAAAGTCATCATCTACGCACCAAAAGAAATTATAGATAAAGTTTTGGTGGAAAATACCGATGGTAACCTCTCCATTCGTATCAAACCACAAATTAACCTCTACAGCACCCGATACATCAATGCTAAAATTTTCGCTAAAGATTTTAAAGCCATTACTGCCAACTCTTCGGCAGATATTGTTGTACGACCAACTTTTACTCAAAACCAACTTTCCATAAGCGTTAGCAGCTCGGGAAGCATCAAAGGCGATTTTGAAGCCAATGACCTCCACATCCAAACTTCCAGCAGCGGTGATTATTCTGGAAACATCTGGGCACTCAACCTCATTGCTGATGCCAGCTCTTCGGGAGACATCACCCTAAAAGGGCAAAGTAAAAATGCTATACTAAAAACCTCATCCTCCGCAGATATCAAAGCGAAAGAACTTACGGTAGAAAATGCAGAAGCCAAGGCTTCTAGCAGTGGTTCTATTGAAGTGAGCGTTTCTAAAAGATTGGTAGCCGATGCCAACTCCTCAGGAGAGATCATTGCTTATAAAAAGGGAGAGATTTCCGTAGAAAAAACGCAAAGCAGCAGTGGTAGGGTTTCTGTAAGATAGTAAAATTTGTATAATGTTCAATATATGCTTATTCTGAATTAAACCATTGGCAATCGATAAAGAATATTTCAAGTAAAAATGACATTAAAATATGCCCTCTCATCATAACTTAATTTGCACCTTAAAAGAATACGGAAATATCTCTAATAAAGAAGAACATCTTATCAGGAAGCATTTTCAATTTGCTTCTCTTAAAAAGAATGAAATTTTCAAAAGCAACCATTCTAACAATATTATTTTTGTAAACTCAGGACTTTTACGAGCTTTTGTAGAGGACAAAAAAGGTTGTGTCTGCACTCGCATCATTGCTTGGGAAAATAGATTTCTTACTAATATTAATGTTTTTAAGCATTTTAATTCATCTGATGAAACTATTGAGGCTCTTGAAAACTCTGAAATTCTTTATATTGAAAAAGATTTTTTCTATCAATTATTAAGCACTTGTCCCAATCTAAATAACATATATTTAAATATTCTTAGTGAATATAATGAACTTTACATAAGAAAATATTCCTTATATGCTTGTAAGAGTATAGAAGAAAAGATGCTTTTTTTGAAAGATAATTTCCCACATCTCATAAAAAGAACTAATGACACTATTTTAGCTTCTTTTTTAGGAATTTCACGAGAATCCTATGTAAGAGGAAAGATTTATTTGTAATATTTCAAAATTATATGATTAAATAAAAAGTGTGATTTGAATCACATCTTTTTAATCAAAAAAACATAATATTTGTGGTATAATTTTTTTTTATGAAAACAATGTCTTTATATAAATTAGTTTTTACACTCTCACCCATATTCTTTTTTGCTCAAGAAAGAAAGACAGATAGTATTTCCAAAATACAAGAAAAGGAAATACAAGCTATTAATATTTTGGTAAAGAAAAAGTTAGTAGAACAGAAAGTAGACAGATTAGTTTTTAATATTGAAAACTCTACTGCTGGGCAAGGTATGAGTGGAATAGAGGCACTAACTAATACGCCTCTGGTAAGGGTAGATGATAGACAAGGGATTTCTATTGTTGGAAAGAGCAGTGTAAATGTGATGATAGATGGAAGAATGCTCAACCTTTCAGGAGGAGAACTTACTAACTATCTGCAATCTTTGCGTTCTGATGACATTGCTAAAATAGAGGTTATCACTACTCCGCCTTCAAAATATGAAGCACAGGGAAATAGTGGACTGATAAACATCATCTTGAAAAAAAACAGAAAACAAGGATGGAGTGGAAGCCTAAATACTTCTTACCAAAGGAATACAAGAAATGGTTTTAGAAATGGAATAAGCCTAAATTATAAAAATAATAACTTTAACTCTACTCTAAAACTTAGACACTATGACAATGGATATACTCCCATTGGTAATAGAAGTCTTTTGGGTGGATTGACAGAAGTTTTTTCTAATGAGAAAAGAATTGATAGAACCTTAGGAGTAGGCATTAATTATAGTGCGGACTATGAAATTAATAAAAAATCAATTATTGGTTTCATATACGATTATTCTCATTCTAAATATCAAATACAATCCGAAAACAAGAGTCATTATTATAGAAATAATACATTAGATTCTTTGTTATCTACTAATGCCAATCATTTGTGGAAAACACCTACCCATACACTTTCTGTATATTATGACTTAAAACTGGACTCACTTGGGAAAAAACTCAATATTGTAGGAAATTTATTAAATAGCCAACCTCGAAAAACAAATGATTTTATTACAGAAAATAGTTTTACCCTAAATGATAATATTGTAAAAAATACGAGTTTCCTAAAATATAATGTATATTCTGGTCAAGCAGATTTATATCTTCCTTACAGTTGGGGAACAATAGAAACAGGAGCAAAATATACCTTGTTCAAAAATAATTCCAATGTAGGATACTATGATTATTCATATAGTTTAAGTGATTATATTATCAATCCTGCAAGAAGTAATATTTTTGATTATCAAGAGCAGAACTATGCTCTATATGCAAGTTTTGACAAAAAAATTAACAACAAATGGTCTTCTAAATTAGGATTGAGATATGAATATGCAACATTATTAGGAAAAAATGCCCAAGGTAATAATGTAGTAAATAATAAGTATGGAAAGTTATTTCCAACAGCATATTTAAGCTACACTCCTAACGAAAATCATACATTCTCACTCAATTATTCCAAGAGAATTACTCGCCCTGATTTTCAATCAATAAATCCTTTTAGGTGGCATACAAATCCATATTATTATACCAGTGGAAATAGCACATTACAACCATCATTTAATGATAATATAGAGTTTAGCTATACCTTTAAGAATAAACTAACTTTTTCTGTATATAATCAATATACTCAAAATGGTTATGGCTATATTGTTAGGTTCTCTGATGATGGGGTTTATAGCAGTATAATGGAAAATAGTTTTAATCAAAATAAATTAGGAATTAGTACTTCTTATTATGATACATTTTTCAAAATTTGGGAACTCTATGCGAATGTAAACGCTTCGAGAGGAACTACGAAACCTTTAGTTCCTGAACTTCAAGGAATGTCCGTAAATTCGTTACTCTATTCATTCTATAATACTATTGCACTTAACGAGTCTAAGACATTTTTTGTAATGCTCAACTTTTGGCATTCTTTACCATTCAACTACGGAAGTACCTATTTGAAGCAACAACTGGAGTTCTCGCCAGGTATAAAAGCATCATTGTTTGATAAGCAACTCCAAATAAGTGCCGTACTTAATGATACTTTCAAAACTATTCGTAATCACGGATATACTAATTATAATGTTTATCGGGAAGATTTTAATCAGTATAATGATTATCGTAGATTTACATTCAGCCTTACTTATAATTTTGGAAATAGCAAAGTAAAAGGAGCAACAAAACGTATCAACTTTGAAGAACAAAATCGAGCAAATTAAAATAAAGATAATAGGAGTAACTCGAAAATCCTTAAAAGAGTAGAGATAATTTTAAAATTTAATTTTTATGAATTCTAAAAAGTTTTCAAAGTTGCAATTATATACTATCCCCCAAATTTAGACCACAGTTAAGCGGATTTAAGTTGATAATTGGATTCAAATTGAATTAAATCTTTTGGTTTTTGGTAGTTAATGCCTTGATGTTTTCGGTTGTTGTATCCTGCAATAAAATCTCTAATCCCTTCGTACAGTTCCAAGCCTGATTCCACAGGATTGAGATAGATATAATCATACTTTATCGTCCTGAAAAACCGTTCGATATAGATATTGTCTGTAGCCCTGCCTTTGCCATCCATACTGACTTTTATATCGTGATTTTCCATAAAATCTATCCAATGGCTAGAGGTATATTGGCTCCCCTTGATTAGATTGATCATTAATACACAATAATTTACACTGTTTATGAAGCCTCAATCGATGCTCTTTATCTATCATTTTTTCCCGTTCTTTCATTCCTCTAGCATCCCTAAGTTTTTTTTAAGAAATCAATCTCTATCTGCGATTGACCGATTTTTTGATAGAGTTTTTCCTCTTTACCAGCATTGTTCTTTTCTCCTTTCTGATGAGAAAACTTGGTCTGCTTGGCTTAAAAACTCTTTCTCCCAATTCTGGATTTGCTGAGGGTGAACATCGAAACGAGCAGCTAATTCTGATAGTGTTTCTCTCTCTTTCAGGGCTTCAATAGCAACCTGTGCCTTGAAGGCGGGGTTAAATTTTCTTCTTGTTTTTTATTTTTCTACGAGTTAAAATTAGTACTTTTTTTTACTTAACCCGTGGTCTGATTTTTGGGGAGCATTATAACATTCCTTATACGCTTGTAAAAGCGTACAGGAAAAGATGCACTTTTTAAAATTCAATTTTCCTTTTTTAATAAAAAGAGTTGATGATAGTATTTTAGCTTCTTTTCTAGGAATTTCACGAGAATCCTATGTAAGAGGGAAGATTTACTTATAATATTTCAAAATTATATAATTAAATAAAATGTGATTCAAATCACAATTTTTAAATTTTAAAATCACCATTTTTGTCTCATAAATATCCTTTATTTTGAGATTAAAGAAATTCATATTATTCTTATTTCTATTATCATCTATATACAATGCTCAATCCTTAGAAAAGGATAGCATTAACCCTATAGTTGAGAAACAAATCCAAACTATAGAATTAAAAGCCAATAAAAAACTAGTAGAACGGAAAACAGACCGATTAGTTTTTAATGTAGAAAACTCCGTTTCTGCAACAGGCGGAGATGCTTTAGATGTTTTAAGAGTTACTCCAAGTTTAAAGGTTCAGAACGACCAGATTTCTATAATTGGTAAGAATGGAATATCTGTAATGATTGATGATAGATTAATACAACTTTCAGGTAATGATTTAATCAGTTTTCTAAAAACAATTAAGACAGATGATATTAAAAGTATTGAAGTAATTACAAATCCACCTGCAAAATATGATGCACAAGGAAATAGCGGGATTGTAAATATTAAATTAAAAAAAGCTAAGAAAAATAACATAAGTGGCAGTCTAATAACTTCATATACTCAAGCTACGCATCCGTTAGGAAGTATAGGTGGTGGATTAAATTATCAAAAAGACAAATTAACTATCACTTCTAATCTTAACTACAATAATGGTAGTATTGCTCCCTATCAAGAATATACAATATATTATCCAAATTACACATGGTTTGAAACCAATAATAAAAGACAATTTATAAATAGTTTAAATGGAAGGATTGCATTAGACTATCAAGTAAGTACTAAAACAAGTATGGGTATTCAGTATTCTGGTGTTATCAATAAACCAATCGTGAGAGGCAAAAACATTTCATATATTACAAATAATAAATCTTCTAATTTAGACTCCTTAATTATCACTCCATCTCGTTTAGAAATGGAAAGAAAAACACATTCTCTAAACTTTCATAGCGTAACCAAAATAGACACTCTTGGTAAGCAGTATTCTATTGATATAGACTATTTTAAATTTCAATCTGATTTAAATTCTAATTTTAATACAAATACGTATTTACCAAATTATATTCCAATACCTAATAGCTACATTTCTGCAAATAATTTGAGCAATCAAAATATAGATGTATATACCGCAAAACTTGATTATGAAATGCCCTTAAAATGGATTAATCTTTCCTTTGGTGGAAAAATATCTTTTATCAATAATGATAGTAAAGTTTCTTATTTTGATACCACTCATACAAATCCTGTGCTTGACCCATCAAAAAGCAATATTTTCAATTATAAAGAAAATACACAGGCGTTGTATGTTTCGGGAAATAAAAAACTTTCTGAAAAATGGGATTTACAAACAGGTTTGAGAATAGAAAACACACAAACAAAAGGATATTCTGCAACACTCAATCAAACCAATAAAAATAATTACACAAAACTATTTCCTACTTTTTACCTAACCTATAAAGCTACGGAAAATAGCACTTTTGGAATGAATTATAGCAGAAGAATTGATAGACCTTCGTATAGCAATTTAAACCCTTTCAGGTTCTATTCATCGAGGTATAATTATAGTGAAGGAAATCCTTTTTTACAACCTTTTTACATAGATAATGCAGAAATTTCATTTACACATAAAAATTATTTTACATCAGTGTATGCAAACTATATGACCAATGGTATTGACCAGATTACTTTTGTATCAAACAATAATCCTATACAAAGAGTTATTCCTTATAACTTTTATAGACAGCTGAATATCGGAACTTCTCATAATTACACATTTAATAAATGGAATTGGTTAGAAAGTAATAATTCTGCTACACTTTTTTACTCCAAAACAACTTCTGATTTAGAAAACACATTGCCTAAAATAGAAAAATGGACTTTATTTTTTAGTTCCAATAATAGTTTTGTCATCAATAAAACCATAAGAGCAGAACTGAACTTTACCTACCAATCCCCCGCAATAGCTGGAAGCTATACCACAAATAGCTGGTATTATATAGATGCTGGGGTTAAATACATATCTCCAAATAAGAAACTAAATATTACTCTCAATGCAATAGATATTTTCAGAACCAACAAAGTTACCTTCACCCAGATTGTAAATGGAATCAAACAAAAGAATTATGATTATGCTGATACCCAAAAGGTAAGATTGTCTCTTTCTTGGAATTTTGGAAAACAATTGAAAACTGAGAAACGAAAACAAAGTAATGAAGAGGAAAAAGGAAGATTGTAGGGGAGTACGAAAAAAAACAGCTTGCAAGCAATACCAACGAGGAATAGGCTAAACGCACGAAATTCTATTTTGAAGACATTTGACAATTACGCATATTGAATATCAGCATATTATAATTTAACCTTGATTGACTATATAGAAAGTAACGAAAATACAATCGTTAGTTATGAATGGATTATAAATTTAGTATTTAGTCTATCTTCTTTTTTACAAAAAGTTCATAGCAGAGGTATAATAGCGGTAAGGACATTATGCCCAAGTATTGAAGATTTCCCATTGCCACTTCAGGTAAGAGTACAATGGCATAGGCTAACCCAAAAAATGCTCCGCCTAAATGGGCTGCGTGCCCCAGATTGTCCCATTGTTTGGGATTCAGCATCATATAGACCGAATAACCAAAATACAACGCCCCGAAAATATACCCCTTAATAGGAATCGGAATGAAAAATAAAAACAGTTCCAAATGAGGATATACCGCAATAGCAGCAAACAATATCCCCGAAACGCCACCACTCGCACCAATGGCAGAATACCAACTTTGTTTTTTGTAGATATAAACCGAAAACCAATTACCTAGCAAAATAGAACCGAAATAAATGAGCAGTAAGCCAATGGTTCCAAATGCTTCTAGCACAATGGGAGAAAAGAAATACAGCGTCATCATATTGAAAATAAGATGCATCCAGTCGGCGTGGAGAAAACCTGCCGTGAGCAATCTGTGGTATTCTTTTCTATAAATCACATCGCTAACATTGAATTTGTATTTCTCAAAAAATAGGCGGTCATTAAACCCTTTATAAGAAACCAATGCCGTAGCAATAATGATGATGTATAACAAAGTCATATTATTCCATTAAAAAAATTAAAAAAAATATTTTATTCTTTTTACCTAAAACAATTCCCCTTGCACGCCCTCTTCTGGAAATTCTTCAGCATCGCTTTGGGTATCTTCTATCTCTGGTTCGGGTTCTTCCTCTGGTTCTGGAATTGTGAGGTTTACAGATTTTAATTTACTCTTTGTCAGTTGATTTCCAAGAGCTTTAATGCCTTTTACTGCGATAAACTCATCTACATTGATCTGTTCTGGTTCTTTCTCTTTACCTTTTTCCTTCACGAAAACGAGCTCTGCCGTAGCATTACTTGCCGTGAATACCATTTCTATAAAAGACTTAGGGTGCTCTGATGGCATAAAGGTCTGGATATTATTGGTAGCCTCGAAAAGGAATCGCTTGATATAGTAAATTTCCTTCTCTCCATCATAATAAATACAAGTAACAGGCTGCTCGGGATTCCATTTTTCTAGCACCAGATATTCATCATCAAAACGATTGCTCAGGTCAAAGGATACCAGTTTGGCTTCACCATTGGTATTGATGGTGAGGATTTTATCATCGCCTTTGAAATTGCCTAAGAAAGTTCCTCTATTATCCACATTGAGACGCCGCACGGCTTCATCAAACCAAATTCTCCTCGGAGCCAAAGTGGAAACGCCTTCTTCTTTCAAATCTACTTTCTTCACGGCATATTTGGTTACCAGATTTCCGCGGGAGTTTCTGCCTTTTATTGCCAAATCTGAAAAATCTATTTCTATTTTATTTTTTCTGATACGGGCATTAGGTTTTAGGAGAACACTTACCACCTCCGCCTCGCCATTAGGATTGGCAGAGAAATATAGCACTTCGGAGCCTTTTTGGTCTGAAGCTAAAGGATATTCTGTATTTCTGGTAATGGAAGTTACCGAAAATCTTTTCATATAGAAAGGTCCTATCTTGCCTTCACGATAAATCATATTATAAACCGTACGGGCATCATTCTTCTTCCAAACCCCTACATAGATAATATCTTTTCCTACAAAGGTTTTCGGCTCTACTTTAGTCACCATCATTGTTCCATCTTTTCGGAAAATGATAATATCGTCTATATCCGAGCAATCAAAGACATATTCATCTTTCTTCAATGAAGTTCCGATGAAACCTTCAGCTCTGTTGACATAAAATTTCTCATTAGCAACAGCTACTTTGGTAGCGTCTATGGTATCAAAAACTCTGATTTCCGTGCGTCTTTCTTTTCCTTTTCCGTATTTTTTCTGGATATTCTGGAAATAATCTATAGCGTAGGCTACTAAGTTTTCTAAGTGGTATTTCACTTGCTCCATTTTACCTTCCAAAGCAGCGATATTTTCCAAAGCTTTATCCCTATCATAACGAGAAATTCTCATAAATGGCAACTCCGTAAGGCGAATAATATCTTCTGTTACCACCTCTCTCATCAGGTGCTTGGTAAATGGTTTTAAGGCTTTGTCAATAGCTTCATAAACTGCTTCTTTGCTATCTTTCCCTTTGATTTCTTGATAAATTTCATTCTCGATGAAGATTTTTTCCAAAGAAGCAAAATGCCATTTATCTTCTAGCTCTCCCAGTTCTATTTCTAATTCTTTTTTGAGTAAAGAAACCGTATGGTCGGTATTCATTTTTAGAATTTCCGAAACAGAAAGAAACATTGGCTTATCTCCTACAATCACGCAGGCATTAGGCGAAATGGAAACTTCGCAATCGGTGAAAGCATAGAGAGCGTCTATGGTTTTGTCTGGGGATACATCATTGGTTAGGTGGATATTGATTTCCACTTGGTCAGAAGTATTATCTTCTATTTTTTTGATTTTGATTTTCCCTTTTTCATTAGCCTTTAAAATGCTATCAATCAGGTCGGAAGTGGTTTTAGAAAAAGGCAACTCAGTAATGCAAAGCGTATGCTTGTCTTTCTGAACAATTCTAGCTCTGGCACGGAGTTTTCCGCCGCGTTTGCCATCATTATACCCTGATACATCTAGCATCCCTGCCGTAAGAAAATCTGGATAGAGTTCAAATTTTTTCCCTTTCAGATAAGCGATAGAAGCGTTGATTAACTCATTGAAATTGTGCGGCATAATCTTGGTAGAAAGCCCTACACCAATCCCTTCCACCCCTTGAGCTAGAAGGAGCGGAAATTTCACAGGGAGGTCAATGGGTTCGTTATTTCTACCATCGTAGGATTTCGTCCAATCGGTTGTTTTGGGATTAAAAACCACCTCCAGAGCAAAGGGCGTAAGCCTTGCTTCAATATACCTTGCGGCGGCGGCAGAGTCTCCCGTATAGATATTTCCCCAGTTTCCTTGGGTATCTATCAGAAGTTCTTTTTGCCCAATTTGCACCATTGCATCGGTAATAGAGGCATCACCGTGTGGGTGATACTTCATTGTATTTCCTACGATATTGGCTACTTTATTGTATCTGCCGTCTTCTAGCTCTCTCATAGAGTGCATAATACGGCGTTGAACGGGTTTAAATCCATCATAAACCGATGGAATGGCTCTGTCTAAAATAACATAAGAGGCATAATCCAAGAACCAATCTTGGTATAATCCCGAAACTTTTTTTAGGCTTTCTTCTTGTGGTTGATTTTCTTGCATTTTATGCTTCTACTTATCTTAATTTTCTTTATTATGCTTCACTACCTTATTCAAAGATGATTTTAAATCTTTTATTTCTTTATCCGTAAGGTAAGAGATATCATATTTCAAAGTGATACTATGGCTTTTCTTGCTAGAAATTGTAATGTATAATCTTTTGAAAATAATAGCATTAACCACCTCATATTTCAGCAGTTTGTATTTTGGAAATTCATCGCTGACGCTTTTTCCAAAGATGGGCGATATTCCTCTATTTTTAAAATTGAGAGCTTCGCCATCACTATCATATTCAAAAATTTGCCGCCCTCTTAGAAAAAATATTATCAATAAAATGGCTGGGATTATCAGCAATAAATACTCTTCATATCCCAATATTTTTAATCTATAGATTTCAAAAAAGTATCCTAAAACCCCAAATAACATCAGCATTAAAAGGAGTGTTATTGCAAAGTTGTATAATGGTACTTTTCTTTTATTACTCAATCTCATCTTTATATTTTTTAAAATTATTGACTGATGGTAAATGATTTTCTAAATCCTACACACTTGCATCATCTAACCTTGAACCTTAAACTTTGAATCTTGAACCTTGAACTTTGAATCATCAAACCCCTTCTTCTATCACCAGATTTTCAAGGATAAAGTTTTGTCTATCAGGGGTGTTTTTCCCCATATAAAACTCCAGAAGTTGGTCTATGGTGGTATCTTTCCCTATCACCACAGGCTCTAAGCGAATGTCTTTCCCTATGAAATGTTTAAACTCATCGGGTGAGATTTCACCAAGCCCTTTAAAGCGGGTAATTTCAGGATTTTTCCCTAATTCTTCCAATGCTTTTAGTCTTTCCGCTTCGGTATAGCAATAGCGAGTCTCTTTCTTATTTCTTACTCTGAACAACGGCGTCTGAAGGATGTACAAGTGCCCGTTTTTAATCACATCAGGGAAGAATTGAAGGAAAAAAGTAATCATCAGTAGGCGAATGTGCATTCCATCCACATCGGCATCGGTGGCGATAATCACTTGATTGTAACGCAAGTCTTCCAAACTTTCTTCAATGTTGAGAGCGGCCTGCAAGAGGTTGAACTCCTCGTTTTCATAAACCACTTTTTTGGTCAATCCATAGCAATTGAGTGGTTTACCTTTCAATGAAAAAACAGCTTGGGTTTCCACATCTCTACTTTTGGTGATAGACCCTGATGCTGAATCTCCCTCGGTGATAAATATCTGAGTTTCAGATTTTCGCTCTGCCTTTTGGTCGTTATAATGCTGGCGACAATCTCTTAATTTTTTATTATGCAGCGATACTTTTTTAGCTCGTTCTCTTGCCAGTTTTTGAATCCCTGAAAGCTCCTTTCTTTCCCTTTCGGAAACGAGGATTTTCTTATGAAGTGCTTCGGCAATCTCTGGATTTTTGTGTAGAAAATTATCCAGTTTGCTTTTCATATAATTATTGACAAAAGTTCTGATGGTTTCCAGCTCGTTGCCATCTTTGTCTTGTCCCATTGTGGTAGAGCCGAGTTTGGTTTTGGTTTGGGACTCAAAAACCGGGTTTCCCACATTGATATACACCGCTCCAATAATCGCTTTTCTAATATCCGTAGCTTCAAAATTTTTACCATAAAATTCCTTCACGGTTTTCACAAAAGCCTCCTTGAAGGCATTAAGGTGCGTTCCTCCTTGTGAGGTATATTGCCCATTCACGAAAGAGAAATAGGTTTCGGATTGCGATTTATCCGAGTGGGTAATGGCAATCTCCATATCCTCATCTTTGATGTGAATGATAGGATAGATGATTGGCTGTCCGTTGATTTCATCCTCCAAAAGGTCTTTCAATCCGTTTTGAGACTCAAAAACCTCTCCATTATAGTAGATTTTCAGACCTAAATTGAGGTAAGTATAATTGCGGAGCATTCGCTCTACATATTCATTTCGGAATTTGTAATTCACGAAAATGGTATCATCTGGAGTGAAGGTAATTTCCGTTCCGTTTCGCTCGGTGGTTTCGGTTTCCTCAAAAACTTCAGCCAACTTCCCTTCGCGAAACTCGGCACTTCTGGTTTTGCCATCTCTAATGGATTTCACCTGAAAATAGGAGGACAAGAAGTTTACGGCTTTGGTACCCACTCCATTGAGCCCGATGGATTTTTTAAAAGCCCCATCATCATACTTTCCACCCGTATTCATAATGGATACTACATCTACTATCTTTCCCAGAGGAATCCCACGTCCGTAGTCTCTTACCACCACTTTCCCGTCTTTGATTTTCACATCAATGCGTTTCCCAAACTTCATTCTAAACTCGTCTATGGAGTTATCAATGACTTCTTTCAGAAGGATATAAATCCCATCATCTACGGAAGAGCCATCGCCCAACTTCCCGATGTACATACCAGGTCTTAGCCTAACGTGTTCGCGGGGCTCTAGCGTTTTAATATTATCCTCGGTGTATTGTGCAGTATTATGTTCGCTCATAGAATTTTCAGAGATGTAATCCACAAAAGTACAAAAAATATCGGAATTCTGAGTTATAGGATTAGTGTAAACTCAAGAATGAATTGATGGTAAAATGAATTTATTCTTTCCCTGCATAAATTATTCTATCATTACTCGAAAGGTCTTTCAGAAGTTGTTTTTCGGGGAAATTTTGAAATAAATCTAAAGTTTCTTTTCCCAATTTCTGATTGATTTCTAAGAATATCATCCCTTTTTCACGGAGGTGTTTTTCGCCATCTTGGGCTATTTTTCTATAGAAAATCAATGGGTCGGTAGTAGGCGAAAAAAGAGCTGATACTGGCTCAAATCCCTTTACTGATGGAGCGATTTCATCGGCTTCATTTTGCCCGATATAAGGAGGATTGGAAATGATAATGTCATAATTCTCTTCTAAAGTACTATGGAGATAATCTTGCTGGATAAACCGAATTGGCGTTTGATGGTATTCCGCATTTTTTCTGGCGATTTCCAATGCTTGTTCGGAAATGTCGATGGCGGTGATGTCAGCATTAGGGAAATGTTTTTTCAGTACGATAGGGATAATGCCGCTTCCTGTACCGATGTCTAATATTCGGAAATTGAGTTTGGAATTGTTTTCAGCAGAATTGAATTGTTTCTCTTTATTATCCCAGCGATTATGGATTTTCTCAATGGCAAATTCTAGCAATTCTTCGGTTTCTGGGCGTGGAATGAGGGTGTGTTCGTTTACGAAAAACGAACATCCATAAAACTCGGCTGTTCCCAAAATGTATTGATAGGGTTTGCCTGTTTTTAGTTCGGAGATGATGTGTTTTAAAGCTTCTTCATCTTGTTGCAAAACGGTTTGATGAGAAAATTTTCTCAACTGAAACTTATCCAATCCGATGATATGATGAGCAAAAATATAGAAAAGCTCCGCACTTTCCGATTCGGAATACAATGCCGATAACGCCCTTTTAAATTCTATTTTTAATTCCGAAATAGTCATTTTCTCCCAAATCTGCACTTACAAATTAAACCCAAAACTCAACACTTAAAACTAAAAATTTATCTTACAAAAACCAAATTGCTATCGGTAGAGCGTTCTTCATCTATTCTGTATCCTTCGTAGTTGAACGCCTTTACATCATTCAGCGTTTGGGCATTGGTTTCTGCACAGAATCTCACCACCAGTCCTCTGGCGTGCTTGGTATAGACCACAATGGTTTTAGGCTTTCCGCTTTTGAGTTCGTAAAAATCAAAATTGATAATCGGTGCATTGACTTTCTTTTTATCAATCACTTTGAAATATTCGTTGCTTGCCAAATTGAGCACCAAGTCTTTCTTTTTGAGTTCGCTATTAAGCTGAGCGGTTACCTTATCTTGCCAAAATTCATAGAGATTTTTATAATGCTCAAATTCAAAGTGTCTTCCCATTTCCAATCGGTATAGCATTACCTTGTCCGAAGGCTTTAGCCAGCCGTAGAGCCCAGAGAGCATTCTGTAATTTTTCTGAAGATAATCTACCGCTTCTTTGCTGAGGGTATTGGCGTCTAAACCTCTGTAAACTTCGCCTGTGAAGGCAAACATTGCAGGAGCAGATTCTTTCGCTGTGGGATTGGCTTTCCAGTTTTGGTTTCGCTCCCAGTTTTCTTCGGCTAATTTGGGCGAAATTTCCATCAATTCCGAAAGGAACTTTGGCGATTTTTCTTTGAGGTAAGATTGTATCAACGCTGCTTCTTGGATGAAGGTAGGCTTGGAGGGTTTTAGAAATTCGGTTGAATTGCTGATGTTCATTAGTTTCGCTGGAGAAGTGATGATTTTCATTGGTTGGAAATTAGAGGTTGGAAAGTTAGATGTTAGAAATTAGATGTTAGAAAGTTATAAGGTTAAGAGTTTTTTTCTCTTTCTTTTTTTTCAAAAAAACTCAACACTCAAAATTCAGCACTTAAAACTTGTTGAGTTGGTCTTTCTTCTTTCTTCTAAAAAAAACTCAAAACTAAGCACTCAAAACTTTTAAAGCTGTCCTTTTCCTTCACGGATGATTGCTGGTTCACCGCTAGTAAGATCTACGATGGTGGAAGCTACATTATCGCCATAGCCACTATCAATCACAATATCCACCAAGTGGTCGTATTTTTCAGCAATGAGTTCGGGGTCGGTAGTGTATTCTAGCACTTCGTCTTCATCTTTAATGGATGTGGAGGCGATAGGATTGCCCAACTTTTCTACAAGCAACTGCGGTACCGAATGGTCTGGCACACGAATGCCGATGGTTTTATGCCCTTTGTAAGCCGAAGGTAAATTTTTCCCAGCTTCCAAGATAAAGGTAAAAGGACCAGGGATATGGCTTTTTAGCAGGCGAAAAGTAGCATTGTCAATAGATTTGGTATAATCTGAAAGGTGGCTAAGGTTATTGCAAATGATGGAAAATTGAGCTTTGTCCAATTTTACCCCTTTGATTTGAGCGAGTTTTTCCATCGCCTTGGTATTGTTGATATCGCAGCCCAAAGCATAGACCGTATCCGAAGGATAGATAATGATACCTCCATTTCTGAGGGTTTCTACTACTTTGTCTAGAAGGTTTTCTTGTGGGTTTTCAGGATATATTTTAAAGACAGTTGCCATAGAGTGTGGTTTTATGAAAGGCAAAGTTAGGGATTTTAGAATTATTTTTTTTCGGTGAAATAAATATCTTTAGGTCAAACGCACGAAATTTAATATTTTTGTTTTTATGGATTTAGTAAGTTATTTTTCTGACATTGAGGATTTTCGTATTGTGAACAAATACAATCATCTTCTTTCTGACATACTTCTCATTGGACTTTTCACCTATTTGAGCAACGGCGAAGACTACGAAGATATGGTATTATTTGCTGAAAATCACTCTGATTTTGTGCGTGAATATTGTAAGCTTCCCAACGGAGTGCCCTCGCACGATACCTTTAATCGAGTTTTTAGTTCACTGGATACTAATGTTTTATAAATTTCGTGCGTTTAACCTAGATTAACATTGAATTTTGAGGAACCTAAAAGTTTATTTTATAAATTTGTAATCTAAAAATTGTACTTGGGGGTTGAAGATGCTGAGTTGTAAATTGCTTTCATTTCGTGTAACTTTGTGATTAGTTACAACATATAGAAGAAGTTTACATACGGTAAAGCTGTTGTAAATTGCTTTCATTTCGTGTAACTTTGTGATTAGTTACAACAAAAAGTTTATATAGGAAAATTTGGTAAAGGTTGTAAATTGCTTTCATTTCGTGTAACTTTGTGATTAGTTACAACAACTCCGCCGATGAGCTAGCAGCGTGGCTTGTTGTAAATTGCTTTCATTTCGTGTAACTTTGTGATTAGTTACAACGCTGTTAATTGTGCCTGTTGCTGTAATGTGGTTGTAAATTGCTTTCATTTCGTGTAACTCTGTGATTAGTTACAACTAATTACTTGGAGGACCAAATTTTGATACCGTTGTAAATTGCTTTCATTTCGTGTAACTTTGTGATTAGTTACAACAGTGGTAGTGTACTAGCCCTAAACTTATTGGTTGTAAATTGCTTTCATTTCGTGTAACTTTGTGATTAGTTACAACATAGATTTGATGTTTCCGCAAGGCGAATAAGTTGTAAATTGCTTTCATTTCGTGTAACTTTGTGATTAGTTACAACAGTATCCCAGTAGTAAGTCTTATCAGGTGTGTTGTAAATTGCTTTCATTTCGTGTAACTTTGTGATTAGTTACAACCTCATCGTACCCTCGTAGTCTTGCTCACCCGTTGTAAATTGCTTTCATTTCGTGTAACTTTGTGATTAGTTACAACTTACTATTTTCATTAGAAATATGTTTAACGGTTGTAAATTGCTTTCATTTCGTGTAACTTTGTGATTAGTTACAACATAGTACACTAGGAGTATAAATACTACCTCGTTGTAAATTGCTTTCATTTCGTGTAACTTTGTGATTAGTTACAACTCATTTTCCGAAGATATTTTGAAGCGAGTGGTTGTAAATTGCTTTCATTTCGTGTAACTTTGTGATTAGTTACAACCTCCTAGTACTTGTAATCCCACGTCTCCTAGTTGTAAATTGCTTTCATTTCGTGTAACTTTGTGATTAGTTACAACTTGTTTTTGGGATTCTTCTTTTATTTCATCGTTGTAAATTGCTTTCATTTCGTGTAACTTTGTGATTAGTTACAACGAACGCTTTTCAATCTTACTTTGAGAAAACGTTGTAAATTGCTTTCATTTCGTGTAACTTTGTGATTAGTTACAACTAATGATGGTTAAATACACTCTGTGGTATGGTTGTGAATTGCTTTCATTTCGTGTAACTTTGTGATTAGTTACAACTAGCCCTTGCGGTCTCTCTTTACAGAGATAGTTGTGAATTGCTTTCATTTCGTGTAACTTTGTGATTAGTTACAACTTTTTCCATCTAGGGTTCCTTTATACACTTGTTGTGAATTGCTTTCATTTCGTGTAACTTTGTGATTAGTTACAACTAGGGATTACGAAAGGTCTGGAGGAATTAAGTTGTGAATTGCTTTCATTTCGTGTAACTTTGTGATTAGTTACAACAAGTCTGCGAAAGATGTTATTAGCTCAGTTGTTGTGAATTGCTTTCATTTCGTGTAACTTTGTGATTAGTTACAACGAAACCTTATCTGTTGAAGTTACACCTCCTGTTGTAAATTGCTTTCATTTCGTGTAACTTTGTGATTAGTTACAACTATTAACAACACACGGGTATAGAGATAAGTGTTGTAAATTGCTTTCATTTCGTGTAACTTTGTGATTAGTTACAACAGCGTTCCGAGAATAAAAACGATAAGGAGGGTTGTAAATTGCTTTCATTTCGTGTAACTTTGTGATTAGTTACAACTAATCCACCTTGGTTAGATAATTAACCCGTGTTGTAAATTGCTTTCATTTCGTGTAACTTTGTGATTAGTTACAACAAAATTTATTAAAAATTGGTGGGTTACTAAGTTGTAAATTGCTTTCATTTCGTGTAACTTTGTGATTAGTTACAACTTAAAATATCTGGTGAATTACAAATAACTGGTTGTGAATTGCTTTCATTTCGTGTAACTTTGTGATTAGTTACAACCAAGTATTGGGATAACTCGGGAGGACAAAGGTTGTGAATTGCTTTCATTTCGTGTAACTTTGTGATTAGTTACAACTCTACGAAGAAGAAAAAATACGCATCGCTGGTTGTGAATTGCTTTCATTTCGTGTAACTTTGTGATTAGTTACAACACACGGCAAGTATTTATTAGATAATTCATAGTTGTAAATTGCTTTCATTTCGTGTAACTTTGTGATTAGTTACAACTTTGAATATTTTCAGCACTCAACATTCCATGTTGTGAATTGCTTTCATTTCGTGTAACTTTGTGATTAGTTACAACAAGGATGATTTTAATATTAATATTATCACAGTTGTGAATTGCTTTCATTTCGTGTAACTTTGTGATTAGTTACAACTTAATTGCAAGACCGCCAAAGTCCTATTTAGTTGTGAATTGCTTTCATTTCGTGTAACTTTGTGATTAGTTACAACTGGTATAATGCGTTTGCTGATGAAACCTTTGTTGTGAATTGCTTTCATTTCGTGTAACTTTGTGATTAGTTACAACTTTCGTATTTGATGAAAATGACCCAAAAGTGTTGTGAATTGCTTTCATTTCGTGTAACTTTGTGATTAGTTACAACTTTCATTCGTTCGAGGATGAACACGATAAGGTTGTGAATTGCTTTCATTTCGTGTAACTTTGTGATTAGTTACAACTCTTCCCACCAAATAACATTAGCTCTATTAGTTGTGAATTGCTTTCATTTCGTGTAACTTTGTGATTAGTTACAACCTCCAGGTTCTCTTTTCTCACAAAATCAAGGTTGTGAATTGCTTTCATTTCGTGTAACTTTGTGATTAGTTACAACGAGCAGGTCCTATAAGAAATAGGCGTATGCGTTGTGAATTGCTTTCATTTCGTGTAACTTTGTGATTAGTTACAACAGTGGTTCAACCGTTGGGGCTGTTTGGTTTGTTGTGAATTGCTTTCATTTCGTGTAACTTTGTGATTAGTTACAACTTGTCGCTCATTCGCTCGTAGAGCGTAGCAGTTGTGAATTGCTTTCATTTCGTGTAACTTTGTGATTAGTTACAACCAAATATTTGATTTATCAAAGGATGAAAGGGTTGTGAATTGCTTTCATTTCGTGTAACTTTGTGATTAGTTACAACGTTGCACCTTGTATTTCTTCGCTTAATCCAGTTGTGAATTGCTTTCATTTCGTGTAACTTTGTGATTAGTTACAACCGCCGATTGGCAGGTACGATATAATCCATTGTTGTGAATTGCTTTCATTTCGTGTAACTTTGTGATTAGTTACAACTAAAACTACCGAGAGATATCGATAACCATCAGTTGTGAATTGCTTTCATTTCGTGTAACTTTGTGATTAGTTACAACAAGAAATCCCCGAGATTCAATACATCGACTGTTGTGAATTGCTTTCATTTCGTGTAACTTTGTGATTAGTTACAACAAGAAAGAACTTTGAGGGAGTGGCTGTACTGTTGTGAATTGCTTTCATTTCGTGTAACTTTGTGATTAGTTACAACTTTTAAAATCGATGAAAAAAACACAGGTAAGTTGTGAATTGCTTTCATTTCGTGTAACTTTGTGATTAGTTACAACGATATAATAAAAATAGCATTCATATAGCGTGTTGTGAATTGCTTTCATTTCGTGTAACTTTGTGATTAGTTACAACAGAACTCGCCGAGCAATTGAAAGAAAAGGAGTTGTGAATTGCTTTCATTTCGTGTAACTTTGTGATTAGTTACAACGTATCCTCCGCTAAATCTTCTAAGGCTTTTGTTGTGAATTGCTTTCATTTCGTGTAACTTTGTGATTAGTTACAACAGTAAAATGAAACAAACCAGTATCAACATTGTTGTGAATTGCTTTCATTTCGTGTAACTTTGTGATTAGTTACAACGTTAAATACAAAGTCTGCTACAAAAGTTTTGTTGTGAATTGCTTTCATTTCGTGTAACTTTGTGATTAGTTACAACTGCATTGAAATTCCGTTCAATGAAACTTCCGTTGTGAATTGCTTTCATTTCGTGTAACTTTGTGATTAGTTACAACCTCAAACAAAATAATCCTCTGATTAGTAGAGGATTATTTTTGTTTTTTAGAAATAGTTTTCCCGAGTACTTATTTGTTGTTTACAGAGGTTTTAAAGCATTTTTTTCATCCTAAAACAACTCTAATTGTTGGTAAGTAGGTGGCGGATCTTCTTTGGCTTGGGAATGAAAAATCTCTATATTCCCAAACTGCTTGTCGGTGATGGTCATCACCGCTACTTTTCCATACTTGGGCAACCAACTTCTCACGCGTTTGATGTGCACCTCAGCGTTTTCCCTACTCGGGCAATGCCGTATGTAAATGGAAAATTGAAATAGTGCAAAACCATCGTCTTCCAAGCGTTTTCGGAAGAGATTTGCCGCTTTTTGCATCGCTTTGGTCTCGGTTGGCAAGTCGTATAATACCATTACCCACATAATTCTATAGGCGTTAAATCTGTCTGCATTCATATTAATTTTGGATAGGAAATCAAGCGTTTTTCTCCTGTATAGCATTTATAAAGCGATGAGGCTGTTTGCTTTACACCTACCAATAAGGGGCGTAATTGGTCGTCTATCTTTACATCGCAAGTGGCTATCCTCAGAAAATAGGCTTTACATTCTTTGGTCAGTTCTTCGGCTTCGGGATTGTTTTCTAACCATTTGATAACCAAGAAGTCTACAAACGGACGATAGGGTTCCATCACGTCGTCTGCCAAGCAATAGGGATTGTATTTATTTCGATGAAAAATTCCCAATACAGGCAACAACCCCGTCTCCACCAAGGCTCTTGCTACAATACTTCTCAGTACCGAATAGCCAAAGTTAAAAAATTGATTGGGAGAGTTCCCAAAGCGTTCTCGTAGAAAATCAGGACTTATCAAATGTTTCCAATAGTGCTGTGCTGCAATACCTTCCATATTGGTAGTGTCGCCCGACTTTACTTGACCGAGGTACTCATACATCGGTTCGGCATAGTTGCCTAATTTTTCTAAAACGGCAATCTGATTGGCAATTTTACATTCTACGGTTTGCTTCCACAGTTGCTTTTTGAGGGGTTCGGAAACCTCCATTTGTTCTTTAATCCGTTGAGAATGGGTAGAATGTCCGTAAATGGGCAACATCATCCCGTGGGGTAAATGGTGGGCATCGCAACTAATCACCACCACATTGTTTCCCATCAGCCGCTGTATCAACTGATGGGAAATGGTGATTTGAAAATGATCGAGCATCAATAGCCCCAAGTCTTCCACTGGCACGCTTCCCTTTACCGATTTGCTCTCCGGACAAAGTATTTTCATCTGATTGTCTTGTAGTTTCAGATACGCAGGATTGCCGATGTAAATAGAACGGTAAAGCATAGTTTCATTGTTTTAGATTAATACTCCCCTACACTCACAATATCCCCTAAATGATTAATTCGAACTTTTACTACACCTCTTAAATATCCCGATGTAATACGCTTATAAATAATATTTTTCAATTCCATTTTAGAGTCTACTGTTGTCTCCAAATGATGTCTAAACCAATAATCCCCCTCTGAGATCTTCTGCACTCTAAACAAGTGTTTGCTTATCAACTTCTTATTTTTAGGGTCTGATAAATCTATTTCAGTAGAATTAAAACCAACCTCCTCATTTGGAAATACAAACATTTCGTTTTGTTTCATTGTAAATAAAAACTCCCAATCTAAATGCTGATTATATGTTTTATCCACAATTGGTAATCCCTGATTTGCTCTTACTACCGCTTCAAAAAACGAGACTACTTTTTCCTGTAAGTTACCTTTCCTATCTCGGTAAATCGCTATGTGATGATTATTTCCCGTACTGATATAATCTACCGGAATCGGATTTCCATTTTCATCTAATATTTCCTTGCCAAAATGGTCTTTCTTTGTGTGCAAGGCTTCTGCATTACTCACGCCACTTATAGTAACCCTCTTAATGGAAATTCCTTTTTCTTTATTGAGCCAAATCGGATTCTTATCCAAATCAGAAAAGGCTTTTTTATAATCTCCTCCAAAGGTCTTTAAACGGTTTTTCAATATCCTTTTAACCCCCTCGTCTAATACTTTTTCAATAGATTTTTCATCTTTGAAATTTTCGGGGGTAATATCCTTTCTAATAGAATAATCAGCTTCCAACCACACCAATTTCACTTTTTCAGGAAGTTGTTCTGTTTTAGCCTCATCTAAATATATTGGATTTTTAGCCAAAGCATTTTTACCCGTGAAAGCCTTCTTAGAATCATTGCCATTTTCTTCCAATCGTTTTTTAAGCAATGATTTATACAAAGGGTTTGCCACTTTTTCAATGGTTCCAATATCAAACTTAGCTCCTATTTTCTCTTCTTTTTGCACATAATAATGGTATTTTCCATAGACAGTCTCTTTATGCAATTGCCCACGAGGTGTTAGTGCTTCCTGTATTTTATTACTTCCTGAAATTTTATTTTTATTTCGGGTAACCACCTTATTTTTAGCTTTGTGAGAAATCAAAACAGCTTCTAAATGCTCTTTTGCAACTTGACGGAAATTCGGTATTGGAGCTTTGAACACTCTTTTCTCGTTCCCATCTTTATCCTTCACTTTTTCAGTTTCTTGATTCTGAATCCCCATAATATTCTGATGCTCTTTGTGTTGTTCATTTTTACGAGCATTTAAATAATTAAGATACTGAATATGATTATGTTTTGTAAAAGCCACAGTGAGAGCATCCATTGCGTGATGGCGATGGTCGTTTCTTTTTGTCCAATCGGTAATGACCTCTATTTGCTGTCCATATTTGCGTTCTTGCATTTCGGTCAGCCCTAATGCTTTGTATTTTGGCAAGTTAAGCTCTTTCATTACATTGACCAAATCCCAGTCTTCACGCAATTTATCAGTAATACTTCCCGATGTAGAAACCACATTACGAGCAATTTGCAATAACATTTCCTTCGCTTTTTTAGCAATATATTGTGTTTCTCGCAAATCTCTTTCAATAAATCCATCTCCTATTTCAGATGCTTTTTTGAGCAGTTTGTGATATTTTGCTTTGGTAATTACTTTCCGTTTGTATAAATCTTCAACTCGTGATAAATACTCTTCCAATTGCTTCTCTCCCAAACTTTCAATATAATCATAAGCTGTTTTTTCTCCTTTATTTAAATTATCTTGTCGATAACAAATTGTTTTGTTTGAAAAACTATCATCAAACAACCTTGATTTTGGAATAATATGCTCTATATCAATCTCCTTGCTAAATAATTTTTCTCTTGGAATATAAATATTCGTATACAAATCTTTATAGCCATTATCTTTGAGTTCCTCATACAAACGATAACGAACAATATCATTTTTAGTAGGATTTGGCAAACCAAATTCAGACTTCAAAACCTTGATTATCTTTTCATTTCTTGCTTTTCCTTCCCTCACTTGTGTATCCAAATCTTTGCGTTCTTCTGCATTCTTTTTCAATTCGCGAGCCAATTCTATTCGGATTTCATCAAACTTAAAATACTCTATGATATTTCCGTTTTCATCTTTTTTACTATGTTTCTTAATCAATTCATTCACTAAATTAACCATCTGATTCAGAATTTTTTCCACCACAGGCTGACGCAAACTATTCTTTTTCAGAACTTCCAAAGTATTTTTCAGTTCACGATTTTCATTTTCTTCTTTGGTAAGCGAATGTTTGGAATGACGATAACCAGCTAACTCACAAGCCTTACTGAATTGACTTTCTTTGATATACGGATAAATTTTTCGCATTGCTTTGGTAGAAAGATTTCCATAATCATCAGAAAAAACAATATTTGCCAAAATTTGAGAATGCTCTTTTCTGAAACCAAATTTATCCTCTAACAATTTATACAACAATTCATTACCGCTTTTTGAGTCATCCCCCTCGTAGGAGTATAGCAGGTGCCACAACTGATAGGCTGGCTGTTTTTCAAAATCTTTCCCGTCTAATTCTGCATTAAAATTCAGAATTTCCGTATTGATTTCCAAAGTATTAAAAATTTCCGAAACCAATTTTTTGATTTCCGAAGCTGCTACTTTCAAATCATCAAGTTCAACTTCATCTTTATTAGATTTTACGCGTAATAATTCTTTTACATCATATCCCTCTAAATCAAGTATTTTCAAATAAGCCTCATACAAAGCCTTATTAGTTCTATTCCCTTCAAGTTCAGAATAATAATTCATTTCCCACTCTTTGGCAGAATAACCTAAAAGTTCTAAACAATAATCAGATGTTAAATTACCTTTAAGGTTTAGTTCGCCAAACAATAACTCTTTCTGCTCCAAACTCAATTCAATAATTTGCTTCTCTTCCTCAAATAGCAAAGGCTGATTTTTGGAAACAGTTCTCTTTTTGCTTCCCTTTTTACGAACTAAAACATTATTAAGGGTTTGCCAAATTTTAAACTCTTGGAACAACGGTGAAGATTTTGGAGCCACTTTTGCACCAACTAATTTCATTACTGGCTTGTCACTTTTTACAACAAGATTTCCCTTCTTATCTTTTAAAGCAATTTCCTTGCTTTCAAATTCACAAAAACTAACCAATGATTTTTGAGATTTTAGCTTTCGCTGGTAGAAAATGACCACATCGCGAAGTTCTTTTTTCAACTCATCAGTCAGTATTTGAGGATAAAAAGCAACTTGTGTATTCCAAATCTGTTCAAATTCATCAAGATAATCTTGACGATAAAACACCTGATTTTTCAACGAGGTATGAGGATTGTTCTGTATCTGTTTCCAAAGATATTGCCCTACAGTTTCTTGATTGAAATACAATTCTTTACTCCTGTCGGATATAGCTCCCAAATAACCACTTGAATTGTTGAGATTACTATTTATTTCGGTTATCACAAAAGCCAATTCCTCTTTAGATAATTCTTTCGAAACAGCATCAGCCCTCCATTGATATGCTTGTAATTTTTTTTCTTCTCTATTACCTTTATTTTGAGCAGTATATATTTGATATTTTGCTAAAAACAAAGCACTTGTCGCCCTTTGCCCTTTTCCTTTTAGTTCTGTATAAAATTCATCTGTCAAAATATCCGAATGAAAATGCTTCTGAAACTCCCAAACTTTATCCAATTCCGATTGTAAATCCGAACGATAATAATCTGGTAATGACTTTTTCCCCTCTTTCAATAATTGTAAAGACAACTGTCCAGTCGTAAGATTTTCTTCATATAATCGCTTTGCAATAGCCATTCCATCAATCAATTGCCCTTCATCTTCATTTTTAGCTTTTCGGCTACTTTTATACCCTCTTTTTTTATTGATAGCCAAGAAAACACGAGCTAACTCCTCCAATGTAACTTTCTCTTTTGCCGACTTTGCTCTTAATTTCAGTGTCTCAAAAGTTGTTCCTTTACCATTTTCAGTCAAAATACTCTCGTCCGAAATCAATTGATGTTCTTTTAAAATAACCATCAACTCTTCTCTACGCAGTTTATAGCGTTGTAGATTGCGTCTAGCCCCTCGTTTCAGCGTTCTATCTGCATTGGTAGAAATAGGTTTCCCTTTCTCAAAGTTTGTTTTTTCATCTACCGTTAAAGGATTTACCCTTACCCCCAACTCTACAATTTCTGATTGCACCGAACTATCTTGTGCTTCTTTCACATAAGCCCAACCAATGCTATTGGTTCCTAAATCAAGACCGAGAATATGTTTATGTTTCATGTGCTGATATTTTTTTTCGCTGAATTTACAAAAAAGAATTTTGTAGTACAAAAATTTTATTTTAATTTTGTTTCCGAAAGCAATTTACAATAAGGATTATTCCGTTGTGAAAACATTTGGATTGCCTCTTGTCCATAACTAGGAGGCTTTTTATTTTACATAAAAAAAGCGAAGCTTTGCTCCACTTTTTAACCCAACACCCTATTTAGATTTTTTAGCTTTAATCATCTGTTCCAGAGTATCCCACATTTCTTGAGGAATCGCCTCCAGCATATTAAACTCTCCTGCTCCTTGCAACCATTCGCCTCCATCTATGGTAACCACTTCACCATTCATATATGCAGAATAATCAGAAACCAAATATGCTGCTAGATTGGCTAACTCCTGATGCTCTCCTACTCTTCTCAGTGGTACTTTTTTCTTCATATCAAATTGCTCAGCTAAATCACCTGGCAACAATCGCTCCCAAGCTCCTTTGGTAGGAAATGGTCCCGGAGCAATCGCATTAAATCGAATACCATACTTTGCCCACTCTACCGCCAAACTCCGCGTCATTGCCAATACTCCCGCTTTGGCACAAGCTGATGGCACTACATACGCTGACCCCGTCCAAGAATAAGTGGTAACTATATTCAGCACCGTGCCTAGCTTCTTGTGTTCTATCCAATATTTCCCAATGGAAAGCGTACAGTTCTTAGTCCCTTTTAAGACGATATCCAATATAGAGTCAAACGCGGTGTGTGTCAATCTTTCCGTGGGTGTAATAAAATTTCCCGCCGCATTATTCAGTAAAACATCTATGGTTCCAAAAGCTTCCAATGCAGCTTGCTTCATTACTTCTACCTCATCCCAGTTTCGCACATCACACGCTACTGCAAGCACCTCACCACCTGTTTCTTTCTCTAATTCTGATGCGGTATTTTGCAACTTTTCCAAATTCCGAGAAGTAATTACCACCTTGGCTCCAAGCTGTAAAAAATAACGCGTCATCGCCTTTCCCAGACCACTTCCACCACCTGTTACCACGATAACCTTTCCTTTCAATGCGTCTTCACGCAACATTCCTTCTATATATTTCATTTTTTTGTTTTTAAAGTTAAGCATTTTAGACCAATCTCTGTTATTTTTTTATATTCCGTGAATAATACTTTCCCCAAACGAGAATTTTTGTACAAAAAAAGTCCGACAACAATGCCGAACTTTCCATTTCTTTCTTAATTACAAACTTTCTATAGTCTCCTTCAGCTGAGCCCAGCTACCGCCATTATAGCCATCTTTCAATCCCTGTGAGGTAAGATATTCTAAGGCTTTACCGCTTCTATTGCCGCTTCTACAAAAAATCACTACTGGTTTCCCGAGAGACAGAAACTCCTCTTTACGGTCTTCTACTTCTCCTAAAGGAATATTTTTTGCTCCTACAATTTCCCCATCCATTTCTAATTCTAAAGGTTCACGAACATCCACTAGCTCGTAGTTTCCAGACTTAAGTACATCTAATAATTCCATCGTTTTCTATTTTTGAATATTATTTTAAAACAAAAGTATAAAATTATTAGTTTTGCACCGTTATAAAATGCTACAAAACTCAGAAAAATACACAAAATTGATTAAAGAAAAGGCAAAGAAATTTGGCTTTATGAGTTGTGGCATTTCAAAAGCTGGCTTTTTAGAAGAAGACGCCCCTGCCTTGGAGCATTTTCTGAACAACCACTTCCACGGCGAAATGGCATATATGGAAAACCATTTTGACAAACGCCTAAATCCTCAACTTCTGGTGGAAGGCTCTAAATCTGTAATTTCCTTGGCTTACAATTATTTTCCGAAGGAAAACATTAACACATTGGACAATTTCAAGATTTCAAAATACGCTTATGCCCAAGATTATCACGAGGTCATCAAAGAAATTTTACGGGAAATGGTTGCAGAGCTGCAAGAAGAGATTGGCGAGTTTCAGTTCAGGATATTTGTGGACTCCGCACCCGTCTTGGAAAGAAGCTGGGCAAGGAAATCTGGCATAGGCTGGGTAGGAAAAAATGCCAATCTCATCACCAAACAGCGTGGGTCTTTCTTTTTCTTGGCAGAGATTATTTGCGACCTTGTTCTGGAGACAGATATCCCCGTGGCAGACCACTGCGGACGATGCAGGAAATGTATCGATGCTTGCCCCACAGGTGCCATTGTTTCGGAGAAAATTATTGATGGGAGCAAGTGCATCTCCTACGCTACCATAGAGCTGAAAAACGAAATCCCAGACAGCTTTAAAAACAAAATGGAAGACTGGATGTTTGGGTGTGACATTTGCCAAGATGTATGCCCTTGGAATAGATTTTCCACACCGCATCAGCAACCTAAGTTTGAGCCTAACGCTTTTTTAAAATCTTATACCAAAAGAGAATGGCGAGAAATAACGCAGGAATTATTTTCTGAAATCTTTAGAAAAAGTCCCGTAAAACGAACCAAATTCTCTGGATTAAAACGCAATATTGATTTTTTAGACCAACTTTAAATTATAAAACAATGAAAAACGAACAATTCTGTAAAAATCTTCGCAATTACAATAGGCTATATCTAAACTTCATAAAATACATTGATGAAAGTATAGAAAAAAATTTCCACAGAAGCTTACAAACTGATAAAAACCTATACGATGTATAGCTATAATAATGCGTTTAGAAACAAAAAAGTAGGCATAGTTTTCTTTTACTTGAACTAATTAATAAAGCACTAAAAAAAGTAAAGAAAAAAAATTAGTAATATAAGCCTTATTTTATAAATTTAGCATCCTAAACTTCAATACAAATAACTTAAACCTAATACGGATTATAAAAAAATAATTATGGGACAAGAACACAATCATTCACATAATGCCAATAGAAAGGTTTTAAAATTCAGCTTAATTATCATTTCTACTTATATGCTAGTGGAAGTAATCGGAGGGCTAATTACCAACAGTCTTTCTTTACTTGCAGATGCTGGACATATGCTCAGTGATGCTATTTCAATTTTGATAGCCCTCATTGCATTTAAAATAAGTAGTAAAGTAGCAAATTATCGTAAAACCTATGGATATAAACGATTTGAAATTTTAGCGGCTATTATTAATGGTACTACCTTAATTTTAATATCTTTTTATATCATTTATGAAGCTGTGGATAGATTTAGAAATCCACCAGATGTTATATCTTCTGGAATGTTAATTATTGCCTTTATTGGGTTATTAATCAATATATTCGTCGCTTGGATTATGATGAAAGGAGGTGATATAAAAGAAAATCTAAATATGCGTGGTGCTTATTTACATGTCATCAGCGATATGTTAGGGTCATTCGGAGCAATTATAGCTGCTCTTTTGATTATGGCGTTTGATTGGAAATGGGCTGATCCTCTGGCTAGTATTATAGTTTCAATTTTAGTTCTAAGAAGCGGATATTTTATTACAAAATCTTCCATTCATATTCTAATGGAAGGTACTCCTACAAATGTAGATATGGACAATGTAATTCAAACAATACAAGAAACTAATAGCATTGTAAGCATTCATGATTTACATATTTGGACAATTACAAATGGACTAAATGCTCTGAGTTGCCATGTTGTAATTGATGGAAATATAACATTGCAAGAAAGCGAAAAAATACTACGCGATATAGAACACAAATTAGAACATTTGAACATTCAACATATGACCATTCAACTTGAATCTTCTAATCATAATCATAACAACTCTATACTATGTAGTATAAAAGCTACCTCTTTGACGCATTCTCATCATCACTAAACCAATCTACCACATTACTGAATATATAAAATATGTAACTTAACAAACTTTAACGGCTGTATATTTTTAGATTTCAGTAATAATTATGATATTTGCGAATTGAATTAAACAGATAGAATGAAAAGAATTTTTGCAACATCATTCATTGCTTTAGGAGCGTTGTTCCACGCACAATCCATTGGAAATTCGCCTTATGCCGCATTCGGACTTGGAGATGTAAAATATGACAATACTATAGATATTACTGCGATGGGTGGTATTTCTACAGCGTATATCTCTGACCTTAACAACAAGTTCAACTTCTCTAACCCAGCTGCCAATGGAAATTTAGGACTCACCTCATTTAACATTGAAACAACGAATGAGAATAATTTTTTCAAATCCAACTATCAGGATATGAAATCCACCAAACATTCTACCTACCTCTCTAATATCTCGGTGGCGTTTCCGCTTTCACAGAAGCTAAAATTCGGACTAGGATACCAGCCTTACAGCTCTAAAACCTACGAAATCAGTACCAGCAAAGCCATAGACGAAACCACCACCCAATACAACGCCTTCCACGGCAAAGGCTCCATCTCTACTGTACAAGCGGCACTAGCATACAACATTAGCGAAGCTTTAGCTGTGGGATTCAGAACCAATTTCTACTTCGGTAAAATCTACGATACAGAGGAGCTTACCTTCTCCAATGTAGAACTAATCAACGGCTATGAAACCAGCAATAAAGTAAAATCTTTCAATTTTACAGCAGGTACTACCTATCAAAAAAAGCTGAAAAATGATAGAAAATTTACCGTAGGAGCTACTTACACCTTTGGTACAACAGGCGAAATGGAAACCCAGTTTACCAACAGCACCTATTACTATAGCACTTCTACCACGCCACAAAACCGCTCTATCATAGAGCAAACCACCAGCAATAGCAAAAACCTGATTCCACAACAAGGGTCTTTGGGTATTGGCTATGGGCACGATGGCAAATGGTTCTATAGCACACAGATAGACTTCAAAAAAGGCGGAGAATTTCTTTTCCTAGGGCAGCCAATGGGCTATGCGGATGCTTATCGTATTGCTGCTGGTGGATGGATTTTACCCAACTATAATAATTTTAGAAATTATTTCTCTCGCGTTATTTATCGCTTCGGAGCATATTATGAGAAAGGCAATCTCAGCATTACACCTGCCAACTCCACCTCCTCTACCAATGTTAATAAATTTGCCCTTACAGGAGGGCTTACCCTACCATTCGCCAATAGCCCTATCAACAGAATGAACAGCATCGATTTGGGCTTTGAAGTAGGTAAAAGAGGAACCCTAAACAATAATATGATTAGCCAGACTTTTGTTAATTTTAAACTAGGACTCAACTTCGCCGATAAGTGGTTCCAAAAACGCCAATACGATTAATAGAAACTATGATGGCTTTGCCTAAAATATACCTGAAAAATATAGCAATCCTCTTGGGATGTGCTATATTTTTTATGGCTTGCGATGAAAGTCTATCCAATAATTCTAAAAAAAAGAAAACCAACTTCCCCTCCCAAGTCATCTACAAAGCAGATATGATAAAGCACGATTCTGGAATGGTGAGCCTAAGATTTAAAGCTCCTATTATAGAGAAATACGAGCTTATAGACTCCCCGTATGTGGAAGCTAGAAAAGGCATCTATCTGGAATATTTTGATAAAAAAAATCCTAAAACTCCAGGTAAAATATGGGCAAACTACGCCCGCCTCAATGAACTGCGAGATTTCTATACCGCCAAGGGCAATGTAAAAATCCGCACCAGCGAAGGGCAGTTTTTTGCCACCCAAAGTATCTATTGGGACAAACGAAACAGAAAAATGTACACGCAAGACACCGTTTTCGTAACCGATAAAGACGGCTCAATCCTTGTGGGAGCCAATGGTATGGTAGCCAAAGATGATTTTTCAGAATATATGTTTTATAACAATTCGGGAAGTTTCCCATCTAAGCAAATCCCAACCGCTGGGAAGTAGTTTTGAGTTATAAGTGCTGAGTTTTGAGTTTTTTTTGAAGAAAGAAGAAAGAGAAAAAAAACTCTTAACCTTATATCTTTATAACTTTCTAACCTCCAATATCTAACCTCCAACCTCTAATATCTAACCTCCAACCCCTAACTTCTAAAACTTCAAACCTTGAATTCTAAAATCTTTCACGCCATCGGTCTAATGTCTGGCACCAGTTTAGATGGGCTAGATATTTGCTACACTGCTTTTCGCAGAAATGAGAACAATGCTTGGAATTTCAATATCTTAAAAGCGGAAACCCTACCCTATCCTCCTAAATGGAAACAATTACTAGAACAAGCTTTCCTAATGCCCGCCTCTCAGTTGATGGCACTCCATTCCGAATATGGTTTTTACCTTGCCGAAACGGTACAGAAGTTTATCCAACAGCATCACATCAGTCAGGTAGATGTCATCGCATCGCACGGACATACCGTATTTCATCAGCCCGAAAAAAAATATACGCTACAGATTGGTGATGGCAGAGCCATTTATATCATCAATAACATTCCTACAACCTACGATTTCCGAAGCCAAGATGTGCTAATGGGTGGCAATGGAGCCCCTTTAGTTCCCATTGGTGATGAACTTTTATTTTCAGAATATGATGCCTGTCTAAACATTGGAGGCTTTTCCAATATCTCATTGAAACAACAAGATCAACGCATCGCTTTTGACATCTGCCCCGTGAATATCGTTCTGAATTTTTTCGCTCAAATCCTGAATAAAAACTACGATGATGATGGAAATCTGGCTCGGCAAGGGGAAATCAACCTAGAAATACTAAATCAACTCAATGAACTAAAATTTTATTCAGCTAAAGGAGCCAAATCCTTGGGAAGGGAATGGATTGAAACCGAAATCCTTCCAAAGCTGAAAACTCTAAATCCAAAAGATGCCTTGGCAACCGCTACAGAACACGCTGCCATAAAAATAGCCCAGTCGATTGAAGAACATCAACTAGGCAATGTATTGATAACGGGTGGAGGGGCTTACAATGGTTTTCTCATTGAAAAAATTAAAGAAAAAACTTCCTCATCTATCATCATCCCCTCCCGAGAGGTGATTGATTTTAAGGAAGCTCTTATTTTTGCATTAATGGGCATTCTAAGACTCCAAAACGAGAATAATGTCTTAGCATCAGCTACAGGAAGCTCTCAAGACCATTGCTCTGGAATTTTGGTTAGATACTAGAGGTTAGATATTAGAGGTTGGAAGTTAGATATTAGAGAGTTAATGGTTAGTTTATAGTTGTTGGTTGAAAACTCAAAATTCAGCACTCAACACTTAAACTCACCCCTCAAAACTCAATTTCTACAGCTGCTCTATCTTATCGGTAAGGGTATTGATGAAGTTTTGCAAAGGTTTCTCCACCATCATTTTAATAAATGGATTAAATTGTCCTTCAAAAAGCAATTGCACTTCCGTTTGCTGGTCGTTCAGAGCATTCATTTGCCCTTTCAACGCAAAATCCAAACTAGAGCTGGCAGACTTTAAAACCACTTGCTGTGCCGAAACCTCATCTATCTTCAAGGCAATCTCTGGCATTCCTTTTAATCCGAATTTAAATCCATTCTCAGATGCTTCAAATTTCTGCAATCCTTCTGGCATTAGATGTTCATAATCCTTGGGATTTTTCAGCATTTCTACCAATTCTGCTACCGATTTATTGACAACTATTTTTCTTCCTTCTAAATTCATTTTTCTTATTTTTGCAATGTTAATAAAATTATCCTACAAATGTATAAAGTTTTTGTGAACGAAAAAAAATTAATCCTAAGTCAGCATCCCGTGGCTATTGAAAAAAATCTTCGTTTCGAAGACGCTTCTACATTGGAAATAGCTATTGATTTGCTTGCCAATACTTCTTGTACAGAGGTGGCAGTGCATTGCGAGGACATAGACTCTCTCTGGAAAAAGTTTGCTAAAATGTTCAAAATCATAGAAGCAGCTGGAGGTATTGTCACCAATCAGGAAAGGAAAATACTCTTCATCCATCGTCTTGGGAAATGGGATTTACCTAAAGGAAAAATAGAAAAGGGAGAGTCTATAGAGCAGGCTGCCTTACGCGAAGTGGAAGAAGAAACTGCCTTGAAAGATTTAACGCTAGAACATTTCATCAGCCACACATACCATATCTACACAGAGCGAGATGGCAAGCAAGTACTGAAAATTACCCATTGGTTTAAAATGAATTACAACGGGACTGATACTCCTATTCCTCAGACAGAAGAAGGCATCACCGAAGCCACTTGGAAAAATCAGTCTGAAATCTTGACCGATGTATTCCCTAAGACTTTCAAAAACATTCAATTAATATTAGAAGAATCACAGCTTTTAAACTAATTTCATCGTTTTTTGAATAAATTTGCAACAAACTAAAAATACCGAAAGCCTCATCGCCCTCGGTATTTTTTACTTTTACAAATATTCAATTATTTTTTCTAAAGCTATCCCTCTTGAACCTTTCAAAAGAATACTCTGGGTATCTATGGAATGTTTTTGAAGATAATCTATCAATTCCGTTGTCGTTTTAAAATTATTATTCGTCACCTCTGCAAATTCCTTTCCTACAGTAATGATAGTTTCAAAATTCAACGATTGAGCCAAAGCAAGTATCGCCCGATGTTCTGCAAGACTTTCCTCTCCCAATTCTAGCATATCGCCCATTATCACAGTTTTGCTTCCTTCAAAACTTTTAAAATTCTGAAGCGATGCTGCCATACTGCTCGGGTTAGCATTATAAGTATCCAACACCAGCGTTTTGCCATCTTTCACCATCACCTGCGAACGCATATTGGTAGGCGTGTAGCCTTCTATGGCGTGTTTTATTTGTTGAAATGAAAGCCCAAAATGAAAACCTAAGCTCGCTGCCGCACAAAGGTTGGTAAAATTATAATTTCCCGTAAGATGAGACTGTGCCACCTCTCCTTTAAACCCTAAGCCCACGAAATTATCCTCCGCCAATTGCTCAAAATAGTAATCAGCATCGGGAGTTCCAAAGGAAATGACTGGAGCATAATGTCCTACTCTTTCTTTTTGCAAATCATCGTTCAAATTCAGTAAAATGGTCTGATGGTTTTGTTTCAAATAATCATATAGTTCTGATTTTCCTTTAATTACACCCTCAAACCCTCCAAAACCCTCCAAATGAGCTTTTCCAAAATTGGTGATATAGCCAATATTGGGTTGTGCCAGTTCACAAAGTTCTTGGATTTCTTTCTGATGGTTGGCTCCCATTTCCACCACGGCAATATCGTGTTCGGGTTTTATGGAAAGTAGCGTAAGCGGTACGCCGATATGGTTATTGAGATTTCCGAAAGTAAATTGTACCTTGTATTTCTGCGACAGCACCGCACTGATGAGCTCTTTTGTAGTGGTCTTTCCATTGCTTCCCGTAAGCCCTATGATAGGGATTTTCAACTGCTGGCGGTGAAATTGACTCAGCTCCTGCAAAAATGTCAAAGTAGATGGCGTGTAGAATATATTTTTGTCTAAATTCTCATATTCTTTTTGCTCTACGATGGCTGCCAAAGCTCCTTTTTCAATGGCTTGTTCTGCCAAGGTAGCAGCATTAAAATTCTCCCCTGAAAAGGCAAAAAATATATCTTTCGGCTCTATCTTTCGGCTATCTATGGTAACTTTACCACATTGCTGATAAAGGCTATAAAACTCTTGTACATTCATTTCCCAAAAATAAAAATCCTCCCTAAGACTAGGAAGGATTTTATCAATTATTTTTCAAAAATTATCTTTTTGTTCTGCCTTTGTTGTTAGACTTAGCATCTTGAGCTACACGGAAACCAATCCAGCCATACGCTTTAGACTCGTCTCTGTATCTTCTTTGTCCTGGATCTAGCCAATAAGCTGTATCCATCCAAGAGCCTCCTTTCACCACTCTCACTTCATTAGAAACCTGAGAGGTTCTAGTTCTGTTATCTTTCTGCAATTTCACTCTACCCTTACCATCTACCACAAAGCGTTTCACAGGAGAGTTGTACATAGAATACTGCGATGAGCTATCCGCTTCTCTACCGTAGCCTGCTTCCAGAGAGGACATAAAATCTCCATCACGGTAGTTTCTGTCATCTTGCACTACTTCTCTTTGGTACTGCCCAGGTAAACCTCTGTACACCAATCTTCCATCTGCAAGGGTATCATACTTCACATTGTTACCATCTATGGTTTGATAGGTTCCATCTTCATTGCGTACTTTCTGCTGTACTACATTACCTCTATAATAGTTGAAATCATTTCCTTCTTGGTCTATAATTGGTCTATAAACATCGGCAACCCATTCGGATACATTACCATACATACCGTAGATTCCAAGGTCATTAGAAGGATATTGTCTCACATCAGAAGTGATGGCTGCTCCGTCATTTTTCCAACCTGATGTACCAGAATAATCACCTCGTCCGTACTTAAAGTTTTCTAGGAACATTCCTCTATTTCTACCTTTTCTACCTCTAAGTTCTTCCACCAACGGTTTTTTCTCCATATAGTTATTATACTCTCTATTTTTAGAAAGTCCTAGTGCTGCAAACTCCCATTCTACCTCGGTAGGCAATCTGAATTTTTCTACCACACCAGAAGTAGCATTTCTATTGGCTGCTAAAATTCTTTGGTTAGAAGTTTTAATTCCTGTAGCTCTCTGAGCCCTTTGCTGGTTGATGTAATCTTGCATCGCAGGGTCATTAGCCTTATATTTATCCAATGTAAAAGAACTTTGCCCTTGGTTATTAGCATCATTAGCATACAAATCTTTTGAAATAACCCCTTTATCCATCAAGGCTTTTTCATTGGCTCTATCGGTAAGCCATTCACAATATCTAGAGGCTTGAAGCCAAGACACCCCCACTACTGGATAATAATCAAACTCTGGAGAGCGGAAATAAGTTTCTGCAAAATCATTTCTAGAAAGCTTATTATTCCACACCAAAGTATCTGGCAGTGCCCCATTATAGATGTCTTTGAAGCTAGGGTCAGAAGGTGGAAATACATACTTTAGCCAAGTAACATACTCGCGGTATTCGTAATTGGTAATTTCCGTTTCACCGATGAAAAATGAGCTCACTTGCATTCTTCGTGGGCTATTGTTCCAATCGTGCATTACATCATCTTTTACCAATCCCATAGTGAAAGTTCCTCCTTCCACATAGACCATTCCTGGCCATCCTTTTTGTTTTTCTTGTTTTCCAGAGAAAAACCATCCATTTTTATCATTCGGTTTCCAACCTGTTTTACTGGTAAAACGCTTGGTTCCACCACCGCTCTTGGTATTGCCACCGCCACAGCTTACCAATAGTAACGCTGTGCCTAAAGCCATCATTGAAAACAGTTTACTTTTTTTCATATCTCGATATACAAAATTTCAAAATGCAAAGAAAATATAAAAAATCTACATAACCATAAAGTTGGCAGACTTTTTTAAGCAAAACGAAATTTCAGTTTTTTTATTTTGTGATATATCAAAATTTTATTTTTTTCGTTTATTTTGTAGTCGAAATATTTTGTAATGAAAAAAGAGTTACTATTTGCCTTGTGTGCGTTTTTCCCCGCTGTATTTTACTCTCAGAAAGTAGAAGTGCCTTGGGCAGGTTCTGAAGTGGTAGATTATGGCTTAACTAAAATCAATTATCCTAAATTTGACCATACTGGCTATGCTCCAGAGGATTATACCGTTTATTTTAATTTCCAAGGTCCATCTAACGGGCAAAGACACAAAGTAACCAATCTAGTTTGGGAAAAAACTACAAAACAAAATCTCTTTGACCTTTCTGAAGCGATGCTCCCCAATGAAGACCGAACGGATATTGCTTATTATTTTGATACAAAGAACAATGCAGAGTTTTTCTTTGCTAAAGTTTCAACGCTAAAGTTTGAAAAAGGACATATCTATAGACTTAAATCTTTCGAAGTTGTTCCTGATGCTTCCATTGCATCACGAACAGCTCGCTCTGCTACTTCTAAAATTGGAACCGCTGAAAATCCACTGAAAGCAGGTACTTTCTACAAAATAAAAGTGGATAAAAGTGGGGTGTTTAAAATCACCAAAAAATTCTTGAGTGATAATGGCATCAATGTCAATAATATCAATCCTAAAAACTTTAGAATCTACGGCAATGGTGGCTTAGCTTTATCTGAGTTTAATCAAGATGAAAAATATGCCTCTCTGCAAGAAAACGCTATACAAGTAGTAGGTGAAGAAGATGGCGTATGGAATGATGACGATTATGCTTTGTTCTACGCACAAGGGGCTCACGGGTTTAACCTCCATAGTAGCGGCACTAATAGTTTCAACAGAAATACCAGAACTGAAACCCGTACAGATAGAAGTCTTCATTTTCAAAATATTTATGAAGACCACGCGTATTATTTCATCAATTTTGATATAGGAGAAGGTAAACGCATTACTGATAAAGATGAGACGCTTCCTGCTACACTCCTCACAAGGTACGATGATTACCAATTTATAGATGAGGATAAAAACAACCTGCTAAAACTAGGAAGAGTATGGGTAAGCGACCCCATCACCAACGAGCTGAGCATTAAATTTACCAAAAAAACACCTTCTCGCCCTGAAGATTTGGTGCAATATAGAACCTCTGTGGTGGGCTATAAATCTCAGCAAAATACGATTACCCAAAGCATCAACGGACTAGATGAAAGCACCTACACTGTGCCATCCAAAAGCTTAGAGTTTAACAAAATCACCGCTTTCAATGGAACCATTGATGGACTCACAGGGCAGGAGATTACTTTCAAAATCACGCCAAATTTCAGTGCCAATCCAAGTGGAAGCTTCTACTTTGATTACGCCGAAGTTTTGTATAAAGAAGATTTGGTTTTCAATGACAGCCAAATGAATTTCCGCGTGTATGATATTCAGGAAGACAGCAATAACACTTATGGATTTTCCCTATCCAATGCCAATAGTGCAGAACAAGTTTGGGATGTATCAGACATTACCAATGTTTCCAGAAAGAATAATTTATCTGGTAATACTTCTGTTTATAATTTTGCCTATACTGCAGATTCTCCTAATTTCAACAATGAGTTTGTAGCCTTTAAACATTCTGCGGCTTATACCCCTTCCTTCGTTGGAAAAATTGACACTCAAGATTTATCCAGCCTACAAAACATTGATTATCTAGCTATTACCAAAAAAGAATTTCTAGGAGAAGCCCAAAGATTGGCAGATTACCACGCTAGCAAAAATGGATTTCGCACAGCGGTGGTAGATGTGCAGCAGATTTACAATGAATTTAGTAGTGGAAGCCAAGACATTACTGCCATCAGAGATTTTGTTTCAAAACTTCAAAATGAGAATGGGGGGCTAAAGTATGTTTTTATCCTTGGTGACGCCAGCTATGATTTCAAAAATAAAACGACCAATAATGACAATATCGTTCCCAACTATCAGAGTGAAGACAGCAGCAATGTCACCAGCACCTTTGTTACAGACGATTATTTTGGCTATACTGATCCCCAGACCAGCTCTTTGGTTCATATGAATCTCCCTTCTATCCCTATAGGGCGGTTACCCGCATCCAACCTCACAGAAGCCAAACTCCTCATTGATAAGACTCTGGCATATTACAATGCTCTGCCTAACCAGCCTTCCCCTTTCGGGCCTTGGCGTATGAAGATGAGCTTTGTGGTAGATGATGATTATGATGGTGGTGAACCTTTTCATAACGTGATGAATAAAGCCATACAACACAGTTTTGAAGATGGCACAGAAAAGAAAGAATACAACATCAGCAAGCTTTATCTAGACGCCTATCACGCTTCTTCCACAGTTGCTGGGCAAAGATTTCCACAGATCAACCAAGCCATCGCCGATGATTTTGGAAATAGCTTATCCATCTTTTATTTTGGGCACGGCGGTATCAATGGCTGGGCTCAAGAGCGGGTGTTTACCTTGAATGAAATTCAAACTTTAAATAATTATTCTGCTGTTTATAATAGATTCCCATTGATTTCTACCATCACTTGTGAATTTACCCTTTGGGATGACCCAGCAATGAGCTCCGCAGGAGAACAAACTCTAAAATCTAAAACGGGAGGTGCCGCCACAATGATTACCTCTAGCCGTGCCATCTCTGTAACCTACGGAAGACAGTTTACCGATTTGCTCACCCAAAAGATTTTTGAACTGAACAATAATGACTTTAACCGATTGGGCGATGCTCATCTGGCTGCCAAAAAACTCAAAGGCTTTGATAGAGGGCACCTACAAGTAAATTTCCTAGGAGACCCTGCAATGAAACTCAGTCGCCCTAAGCCTCTCATCACCGTTGATAATATAGAATCTCCTGTGTCAGGGCAACTTAGAGCTTTGGACTATGTCAAAATTTCAGGGAAGATTTTGAAAGACAATGGTGAGGTAGATGAACAATTCAACGGGAAAGTAAACATCAACATTTTTGATAAAAGACTGAATAAAACCACCAGAAATAACGACAATGCTGCAGGACTCAACCCTAAACTCATCTACACCGAGGAAGGTACTGCCATAGTAAAATCTGCCACCAATGCTAAAAATGGACTTTACACCTTGGAATTTTATGTCCCAAAAGATATTAACTATGAAGTGGGCAACGGTAGAATCCTCATCTATGCTGATAACTTTGCAACAGCAACACCTAAGACTGATGCCTTTGATGTCTATCATAACCAAAGCTATTCCATTGGTGAGATTAACCCTAATGGCATCAACGACCAAGAGCCACCTAAAGTAAACCTCTATATGAACAATACCAACTTTGCAGATGGTGGCATTACCAACCAAAACCCTACGCTGCTGGCTTGTATCACAGATAATACGGGAATTAACTCGGCTGGTGCAGGGATTGGGCACGATATTACAGTCGTTTTAGATGGTGAAGTCATTAACACCACAGTGGTAAATGACTTCTTTAGTGCTGGAGAAAGCAATGGCTGTATCAACGCCTCTTTTGCCGAATATCAGAAGGGAAGCGTCTCTTATCCATTCCGAAATTTGAAACCTGGTGCTCACCAATTGACTTTTAAAGTTTGGGACATCAACAATAATTCTGCCACTGCTTCGTTAAACTTTGTAGTAAAAGATGATGCAGAACAGAAGCTAACGCTAAACCGATTGCTCAACTGGCCTAATCCTTTCACGGATAAAACCTATATTCAGTTTGAGCACAACTGTAATGATATTCTGGATGTCAATGTTCAGATTTATACCATCACGGGCAAGCTGGTAAGAACACTTTCTGTTCTAGTATCTTCAGAGCCATTTATGGAAGGCTACAGAACACCAAGAACAGCCATAGAATGGGATGGAAAAGATGATTTTGGAGATGCCGTAGGCAAAGGCACTTATATCTACAAGGTGGTTGCCAAAAGCCAAAACCAAGAGCAATGCAAAGGCAGTGCTACGGCGGTGGAAAAATTGGTGATATTGAAATAAGGGTTGAGTGCTGAGTTTTGAGTTTTGAGTGCTGAGTCTTGAATTAGTCCTTGAACCTCTAACCTTGAACTAATATAAGTATTGAGGGTTGAGTGCTGAGTCTTGAATTAGTCCTTGAACCTCTAACCTTGAACTAACATAAGTATTGAGGGTTGAGTGCTGAGTTTTGAATTAGTCCTTGAACCTCTAACCTTGAATATTGAACCTTGAACTGAAAACTCAACATTTAAAACTTAAAACTTTAATTTTAAAATCTTACTTTTGTAATAACTATTAAATAAGAATAAAATGAACTTTAAATCAAAACTTTTTTTAGGACTTAGTTTGGGAGTTGCTACAGCTCTATCCGCTCAGGAAAAACCACCTGTTTTAACGGGAGCACCATTCCTTAGAATAGCACCCGATGCCAGAGGTGGGGCTATGGGAGACCAAGGAGTAGCCACCTCATCTGATGCTTTTTCTCAGTTTTGGAACGCCGCAAAATACCCATTCAGCAAAACCACATCTTCCGTAGGGGTAAACTATACGCCATATATGAGCAAGCTTACCAATGATGTCTTCCTACTTTATGGCTCTTTCCATACTTTCCTAGGGCAAGAAGAACGCTCTACCCTATCGGCAAGTATCTATTACTTCAATATGGGAGAAGTAGAACTCAATAGCATTGTAGGCTCTCAGATTGTTTCCAATGGGACTACAAAACCTAATGAATTTTCCATTGACTTGGCTTATGGTCTAAAACTCTCTGACAACTACTCTATGGCTGTAACGGGGCGTTTCATCCGCTCTGACCTCTTTGGTGGCTTCAACTCTGATAATCCAATGAAAGCCGCCAATACCTTTGCCGTAGATGTTGCTGGATATTTTGAATCTGAAAAACACACCTCTTTCGGGGATTATGAAGGGCAAGTAAGAGCAGGTTGGGCAGTACAAAACCTTGGGCCAAAGCTGGATTATACTGGAAATGAAGACTCCCGTTCTTACCTTCCTACAATGGCGAGATTGGGTGCAGGGTATGATTTACACCTTGACGACCTTAACAAAGTAGGGCTAACGGTAGAAGCCTCTAAACTTTTAGTACCAGGCGCCGAACTCAGAAATGTTGACGGGACTCCTTCTTATCAAATTCCAAATGTTGGGGTGATGAGCGGTATTGGCAAATCGTTTAGCAATCCCAAGAGCCTAATGTTCAGCGGTGGTTTAGAGTACTCTTATGATGATACCTTTGCGGTGAGAACAGGTTACTTCCACGAAGATGCTTCGCAAGGAGCTCGCCAGTTTGCCACGGTGGGTGTGGGTCTGAAATACCAATCGTTCGGGTTAGATTTATCTTACCTCATCAACACCTCTAAGGTTAATACCGCTTTGGATAACACCCTGAGATTTGGTCTTACTTGGAACATCGGCGAGGAAACTTCTAACGCCAATAGATAAACCAACAGAAGCTGTCCGAAAAGGGCAGCTTTTTTTATGCCCGCACTTTAACGCTTTAGGCAGTAAGCCATAAGATTAGAAACGGTTCAAATTTTTCTTCCACACCGATGGAAATTTTATTCCACACCGATGGAAATTTTCTTCCGCACCGACGGAATTTTTTTTCCACACTGACGGAAATTTTATTCCGCACTGACGGAAATTTTATTCCGAACCGATGGAAATTTTATTCCGCACCGATGAAAATTTTCTTCCGCACCGACGAAAATTTTATTCCACACCGATGGAAATTTTATTCCGAACCGATGGAAATTTTCTTCCACACCGATAGAAATTTTCTTACGCACCGACGGAAATTTTCTTCCGCACCGATGGAAATTTTCTTCCGCACCGACGGAAATTTTCTTCCACACCGATGGAAATTTTCTTCCGCACCGACGGAATTTTTCTTCCACACCGACGGAATTTTTCTTCCGCACTGACGGAAATTTTCTTCCGCACCGATGGAAATTTTTTTCCGCACCGACGGAAATTTTATTCCACACCGATGGAAATTTTCTTCCACACCGATGGAGCATTGGCTAGGCAACTATCCAAAATTTATTTGATAGAAGTATTGATATGAAAACATAGTGTGTCACCTTACAGCTTCTTTCTATATCAACAAAAGAAAACACCCACCGAAGTGAGTGTTTCTATTGTTCGTTTTTTTTAAATCTACTAATCTTCATCGTCATCATAGAAGTCATCAGCGTAGCCTGCATCTTCTTCCTCATCGTCAAAATCATCGACATCATCAAAGCCTTCTCCTGAAAATTCCATCCCGAAATCTTCATCCAAAAGTGCCATCATATTCTTGCCATTTCCACTCTTGCTTGGAGCTTTCAGAGGCACATTTCCATAGCGAAACACGGTGATAGGATAGTTAACGGCTGGCTTTTCATCTATAATCTCTATCAGCTCGCAATAGAACTCCCACAGGTCAAACAAGCCATACTGGAAGTGGGTTTTATCGCCTACCTTTTCAAAAACCTCACTGATGTAAACATCACTCATTATCTCGCCATCGCCATCATCGCTCATATCTTCCAGCGGAACGCTCTTCAGTACCGTTCCATCGCTCTCTACCAGATTGAAGGTAGAAAGCTCGTCCCCCTGCAAGCTAAACGCACTTTTGATACCCAAGTGAAGGTTCCACAGCGTTTGTTTCTCTTTAATCTCTACATCACGAAAGATATCCTCTTTGGTGTCTAAAATAATTCGGATTTTGTAAACCATAAACTTATTAAAAAAAGACTTCTGTTATTAGATTTTAATTCGGGTGCAAATATATAATAATTGCAAAATGGGTGAAATAAAAAAGTAACTATTTTATGTAAAAATATTTCCTTAAATTGTCGCCCTATCCGTTTGCCTTTTCTAGGGAGAAACTAAAACAAGTCCCTTCTAAGTATGTACTCTCTACAGTAATATTCTCATTGTGAGCTTCTAAGATATGTTTTACAATGGCGAGCCCCAGCCCAGAGCCTCCTTCCCTCCTGCTTCGGCTGCTTTCTACGCGGTAGAAGCGTTCAAAAATCCTTGGAAGTGCTTCGGGTTTTATGCCCATTCCGTTATCAGAAACTTCTATCAGCACCGAGTTTTTCAGTACGGTGGTTTTCACTAAAACCTGTGCTTGTTGCCTATTAGAGTAATGGATAGCGTTAGAAATCAGATTAATTAACACCTGTGCTATCTTCTGTTTATCGGCATTTACAAAGATAATGGGGGCAGAACTGCTAAGGGATAGCGTGGTATTTACTTTCTCTGCTTCGAAATAGAGCATATCAAACACTTCTCTTATGAGGGTATTGATGTCAAATTTTGTCAGTTTCAGTTTTATCTCTCCAGCTTCAAAGCGGTTAATCATATCCAAATCGCTCACGATATTGATGAGTCTTTCTACGGAAAACCCGATGCGTTCCAAATATTTATCCCGAATGGCGAGATTTTCCACCGCACCATCTTTCAGCGTTTCTATATACCCTTGGATGGAAAATAGTGGGGTTTTCAGCTCGTGAGACACATTCCCAATATACTCTTTTCTGTACGCTTCCATTTCCTTTATCATATCTATTTCTGATGCTTTTCTGGTCAGTTTTTCAGAAATTTCTTTGAAATTCACATTCTCTGTATCTTCCAGAAAGCCTTTGGGCAAATCGCTGGTCATCTTTTTGATTTGCCTTTTCCCATAGGTAGAAAACAAGAAATCTACCCCGAAATAGTTGATTAGAAATATTAAAAACATACTGATGGCGAACATCAAATCGGTATTGAGGCCTTTGAGCTCTATGGCTCGGACATAGTCATAAAGCACCACAATGCCCGTGATGGCAATGGTCATCACCAATGCGGAAAACAACGAAAGCCTACTGAATCTCATAGGAATATTAAACCGATTTTTAGTTAATCAATCACCAGTTTGTAGCCGATACCCTTCAGGGTTTGTATGGTAGCGTCGCCTATTTTCTCTCTCAGTCTGCGGATGTGTACATCTATGGTTCTTTCTCCTACGATGACATCATTACCCCATACCTTCTCCAAAATTTCCTCTCGCTTGAAGACCTTCTCTGTATTGGATGCTAAGAGATAAAGCAAATCAAACTCTTTCTTAGGAAGTAAAAAAGGTTGTCCGCCTTTGGTTACTTTAAAATTAGCTTTATCAATCACCAAGTCCCCTATTTTAATAGGTTTGGCTCCCTCATCTACTTGGGTGGTAAGCTGTAATAAAGCATTAATTTTAGAAATCAGCACTTTGGGTTTAATGACTTTCACCACATAATCATTAGCTCCTGCCTGATACCCTGCCAGCTGAGAAAATTCCTCGCCTCTTGCGGAAAGAAAAACAATCAATGTTTTCTGTAGTTCTTTTATTTTCCTTAGCTCTTGGCAAGTTTCTATCCCATCTTTTTCGGGCATCATTACATCCAATAGAATCAAATCTGGCAAAACTTCTTTTGCTTTTTCTATACCCGTATTTCCATTGTCTGCAGTGAAAACTTTGTAACCTTCCTTCTCCAAATTATACGATAGAATTTCGAGAATATCCTGCTCATCATCTATTAAAAGAATTTTTTTCGGATTCATTTTTACTATTTGAACTTTCAAATTTAGCTAAATAAAATGAAGTAAAATACAGGATTTCCAATGTTCATAAAAAATTAACATTTCCCTTAAGTGCTTAAAATTTATTTAAAAAATATTTAAACTTAGCTAAACCGCCTCTTCTCCAGATGATGATTTTCTTTGCACCGAAAAAATTTAACGAAAAAAATGAAAGTAAAAACACTGAGTATTGCAGTTTTATTCTTTGGTGCCTCTGGAACCTTCTACGCACAAAAGGACTCTCTGAAAACAGAGAAAAAAATAGAAGGGGTAACCATAAAAGGAACTACTAAAAAAGGAGCAGAAAACAATATCATCAATCTGCAAAAAAAATCTGTAGAAGTGGTGGAACGCGTGGGAAGTGCTCAACTCTCCAAGCAAGGTGTAGGCGATGTAGCTACTGCCGTTACCAAAGCCACAGGAACCCAAAAACAAGAAGGAACGGGCGTAATCTTCGTGAGAGGATTGGGAGATAGAAACAACTCAACCACAATGAATGGACTGCCTATCCCATCTAGCGACCCTAAATATAAAAACATTGATTTATCCATCTTCAAAACGGACATCATAGAATATCTTTCTTTAGAAAAAGTCTATACACCAAGAATCTATGGGGATATGAATGGGGCTAATATCGATATCTATTCTAAGGAACATTCTGGAAAACCCTATGCAAAAATAGAACTTGGAAGTGGTGTAAACTTCAATAGCTTCCAAAGAGGAAGTTTCCCACTAAATCAAGGCCCTAATTACTTCGGATACCACGCCACAGCAAAACCTACTGCTAGACAAATCTTTAATGGTGGCTATGTATTTCAAAATTCATTAGAAAACAAACTATTCTTCACACCGATTAACTCTTCCCTGAATGTGGAGTTAGGAAAAACTTTCAACATTGGTTCGGGTAAGCTTAATGTTTTCGCCTATGGTGGATTTGATAATGATTTCAACTACATCCAAGGACCACAAAACTCCTATGACGCCCAAGGCAATAGAATTAATGAACTGAACAGAGAGCAAAACTCATACAGCACCAATACCGTAGGCGTTCTCAACCTATTCTACAGAATCAATAGTAATCATAAGGTAAAATTCACTTCCAATTACATCCATTCCACAGAACAAAAATTGGGCATTTGGAAAGGATTTATCCGTGATATCGCCGAAAACGAAACAGGATTCATCCGAAGAGGTGAATACAAACATACCGACCTTTTCGTAAACCAATTATCGGGAGATAATAAATTGAGTAATAAACTCAACCTCTTCTGGAACATCGGATACAATAGACTAGATTCTAAAAGACCTGATAGAACGCAAAACCTTGCTAGACAAAATGATATAGGTGGTGCTTACTCTTTCTCTAACAACTCTACAGCAGATAACAACAGATATTTTGATGATTTCCTTCAAAACGACTTCGTAGGAGATATTCACTTAGACTACAAGCTAAACGATAAAGGAAAAATCACCTTTGGCTATCAGGGAAGACATATCGATACTGATTTCCGTGCGACACAATTCAATTTCAGAATTATCAACACTACCGCTCCCGTAGACATCAATAATTTTAGTAGTTTCTTTAACAATGCTAACTACCAAGCAGGGTATTTCGACATCCGTACCTATAGAGGATTAATAGGCTCTACACCTACCGCTATGGTTCCTGCAATGTTTGATTCTAACCAGCAAAATCACTCAGGATACGCCAATATAGAATATAAACTAAGCGATAAAATTTCAGGTACATTGGGTGTACGCTATGATAGACTCGACCAATTGATTAATTGGGATGTACAAGTTTTCGGAACGGGAAGCAAAAATAAAGTGTACAACAAGTTCCTCCCTTCCCTCAATGTGAAGTATAGCGTGAATGATAGAAACAATCTCCGTTTCGCAGCATCTAAAACCTATACCACGCCAATGATTATGGAAATTGCTCCTTTTGCATACGATGAAATCAACGAGACCAGCTATGGTAACCCAGATGTAAAACCTGCCGACAACTACAATGCAGACCTTAAATGGGAATTTTTCCCAAAAGCAGGCGAACTCATCTCCCTTGCCGCATTCGGTAAATACATTCAAAATCCAATCTCAAGAATTACCATCGTATCTGCCGCCAATGAGATTTCCTATGTCAACTCTGGAGATTACGGATATGTTTATGGAGCTGAATTTGAATTGAGAAAAGACCTTTTCAAAGTGAATGGTAAAACCAAATTCTACACTTTCCTTAACGCGTCTTACCTTAAAACCTACCAAGAACTTGATAATGCTAAAACATTGGCTGAAAACAAAACTTTGGGCATCAGTACCAATTTCAATACCAAGAGTGATAAACTCCAAGGAGCTTCGGATTTCTTAGGAAATGTCAACCTCGGGATAGAGCATAAGTGGAATAAAAACCAAATGGACTTTACGGTAGCTTATTCTTATATCTCGGATAATATCTACTCTCTAGGGTATACAGGAAGAGGAAACCTCGTTGACAAAGGCTTTTCTACCCTAGATTCCACCCTTAAATTCAAATTTGAAAACGGTATTGGAATTTCACTTTCAGGGAAAAATCTCCTAAATCCTTACATCAAAAGAGAACAGCAAAATGCAGATAACGACCTTCTAGTACAATCCTTCAGAAGAGGGGTGAGAACAAGTCTTGGACTATCTTATCAGTTCTAAAAAAATAAAAAGTATTAATATAAAAAGTAAAAAAAATGAAAAGAACAATCAGAACCATTGCTATTGCAGCAACATTTCTAACCGCAACAGGCATTACGCTACAATCTTGTGGAAGAGACAACGAAGAGTACATCATTGATAACGGTGGCATTAGCGTAGATGCTAACAACCTAAAAGTTACCATCAAAAGTGGAGAAGTACTCACGCTAGATGCCTCTAAAACCTACAACCTTACAGGACCTGTAATTGTAGAAAACGGAGGAACACTTAACATCCCTGCAGGAACCAAAATCAACTCTACAGCAGGAACCAACGGCTATGTATTGGTAGCCCAAGGAGGAAAAATCAATATCAATGGTACTGCAACCAATCCTGTGGTATTCACATCTCCAAGCCAAACGCCAGGCGACTGGGGAGGCATCGTAATTTGTGGAAAAGCACCTATCAATACCGGAGCTACGACAGCTTCTTCTGAAGTAGGCGCTTCGCCTTATGGTGGTACGGATGAAAACGACAACTCTGGAAGCATCAGATACCTAAGAATAGAATACGCAGGAGCCATCTTCAATGCTGAAAAGGAGTTTAATGGACTTTCTCTTTTCGGAGTTGGAAAAGGAACTACCGTAGAATATGTACAAGTTTACGCTTCTAATGATGACGGCATCGAGTGGTTTGGTGGAACGGTAAATTCTAACTACCTCATCGTAAACGGTGCTGATGATGATGCTTTTGACTGGACAGAAGGCTGGAACGGAAATGGTAAATACTGGTATTCCAACAGATTTGATAACAGAGGCAACAGAGGTATTGAGGCAGATAACAATAGTAATAACAACAGTGCTAGCCCATTCTCTAACCCTACCCTATCCAATATTACTTTGGTAGGAAATACCAGCGGTTCTGAATCTCAAGCTTTAAAACTAAGAGTAGGAACTAAAGGAAAACTAGACAATGTATTCCTTTCCAACTGGTCTAGAGGTATCGACATTCAGCACGATGTTACTCTAGGACACATCACTTCTGGAGACTTAAAACTTACCAATGTTAACTTTGAAAATGTAGCCCAGCAATCAAGAGGAACCAACTCGGCTGGCACAGTGGTAGATGTTACGGGTGCATTTACTGTAAACACCTCAGCTACAGGAGCTGGTAACGGCTCTGGAGTACCAGACTGGGCACAAGGCTGGACAAGAGATTTTAAATAGTAACCCTTTCTCATCATTTTTTTCGGAAGAGGCTGTCTTTTTATAAAGCAGTCTCTTTTTAATTATCGGATAATCAATTGAAAAACCGACTAATCAAATTACAAAATATTCATAAAATCAAACACTTGTTTAAATTAAACATTAAAATTCCACCAATAACCACACTCTAATTTACACAAAATTTAATTTGGATACAAAAAATAAAAATCCTATATTTGAGCATTAATTAAATAATCATACTCAATGAAACATTTTATTTTAAGCTTAAGCACCTTGCTATTATTCAGTTGTGCAGCTACGGTAAAAACATCTATTACAAGTAAAGAAGAAGCCTTGACTTCTAACGATAAAGTTGCTTTTTTAGACATTAATCATAAAGTACCAGAAGATGCTAGAAAAGTTGGTGAGGCAAAGTTTGGAGACTCTGGTTTTTCTACAGATTGTGATTTTAACTCTAACCTCATCAAAGCAAGACAAATAGCAAGAGAAAATGGAGCTAATATTGTAAAAGTGACCGAAAATAAAACCCCAGACTTATGGAGTTCATGCTATAGAATGAAAGTGGATTTCTATAAGTATGATGGGGATGTAAAGTCTTTATCTCAATATCAATTACAAATTAAATAAATTAAAATTATGCGAAAATTATCTTTTTTAATTGGTTTAGCCGCTACTTTAACGGCTACTAGTTGTGCAACTATCATTTCTGGAAGCAAACAAAAAGTAAGCTTTACAAGTACTCCTAGTGAAGCTACCGTTTTTATTGACGAAGTAGAAGTTGGAAAAACACCTTTTGAAACCAAACTCAACAGAAATAGAGAATACGCAGTTACAATAAAACTAGACGGATACCAGCCTTATGAAACGAAATTAACCAAAAAGTTTAACGCTTGGTATTTAGGGAATCTCGTATTTGGAGGAATTGTAGGGCTTATCATCGACCCAATTACGGGAGCAATGTACCAGCTTAGTCCTAAAGAGCTGAATGCACAATTAGAACAAGGTACTGCTTTCAAAACAAATAATAACGGAGTTTACATTGCCGTTTCCCTGAAAGTAGATAACAATTGGAAAAAAGTGGGACAATTGGAGAAATTGTAAACCACTAGCATACACTTAAACAACCATTCCAAAGGAAAGAAATCTAGTGTTTCTTTCCTTTTTCTATCAAAAAAGCCCAAAGTAATTTTTACTTTGAGCTTTTTAAATTTAGAGTTAAAAGGCGTTATGCCAATACTTCTTTCACTTTATTAGCAGCTTCTTCCAAAGTAATTGCAGAGTGGATAGGAAGTCCAGCCTCATCAATTAACTTTTTAGCTTCTTCAGCATTAGTTCCTTGCAATCTTACGATAAGCGGTACTGGGAATTCCCCTACAGCTTTGTAAGCATCTACTACCCCTTGTGCTACTCTATCACATCTTACAATACCTCCAAAGATATTGATGAGGATAGCTCTTACATTAGCATCTTTCAAGATAATATCAAACGCTGTTTTTACTCTTGCCGCATCTGCAGTACCACCCACATCTAGGAAGTTAGCAGGGTTACCACCAGAAAGCTTAATGATGTCCATTGTAGCCATTGCAAGACCAGCACCATTCACCATACACGCTACATCACCATCTAGTTTTACGAAGTTAAGCCCCGCTTCACCAGCTTCCACATCCATTGGGTCTTCTTCTCTTTTATCTCTTAGTTCAGCAAGGTCTTTGTGACGGAAAAGAGAGTTATCATCCAAAGTTACCTTAGCATCTACAGCGATGATTTTATCATCAGAGGTTTTCAATACAGGGTTGATTTCAAAAAGAGAAGCATCAATTCCTACATAAGCATTGTAAAGATTAGTAATGAATTTAGTAAACTCTTTGAAAGCATTACCAGATAAACCAAGGTTGAAAGCAATTTTTCTAGCTTGGAAACCTTGCAATCCCAAAGCTGGGTCTATGGTTTCTTTATGGATGAGGTGTGGTGTTTCTTCCGCCACTTGCTCTATATCCATACCTCCCTCGGTAGAGTAAACCACAGTGTTTTTACCTTGTGCTCTATCCAAAAGAATAGAAACATAAAACTCTTTAGTTTCGCTCTCACCTGGGTAGTAAACATCTTCCGCTATCAAAACAGAATTTACCAATTTACCTTCTGCAGAAGTCTGTGGCGTTACCAAACGCATTCCAATGATATTCTGTGCGTTTTCTTTCAGTTTGTCTAAGTTTGGAGAAAACTTAACACCTCCTCCTTTACCACGCCCACCAGCGTGTACCTGAGCTTTTACCACCCAGCCTTCGGCTCCTGTCATTTCTTTCAGTTTTCCAGCAGCCTCTACAGCTTCGTCCACATTGTTGGCAACGAAACCACGCTGAATAGCAACTCCATACTTCGCTAAAATCTCTTTAGATTGATACTCGTGAAGATTCATAATATTTTAATTGTTTTTAATTAATTTTAAAGTTCCACAAATTTAAGAAAAAGATAGAAAACCAAAGTGATTATCCGAGTTTTTTTTCTGAAAAAATAAAATATGGTCTAATTTCCTTGGTTTGCCATTATGCCATTCCTTTTTTTGTGGGCAATGATTTTAGGGATAATTTAAAACTTCTGCTTTGCAAAATAGACAATAAGCATCCCCCAAGAAACAAGCATCAGCATTCCCCCAATAGGCGTAATAGGGCCTAAAAACTTTAGACTAACGCCCCAGTGGTCTTGGAAAGATAAAAAGTATATACTTGCAGAAAATAGCAATGTTCCCAAAATCATCAACCACGAAATCCATTTTTCAGTTCCTGTTTCAAACTTGAAAATCCAACCTACAACTAGGAGAAATAACGCAGAATACATCTGATAACGCACGCCTACTTCAAAACTTTCTAAGCGTTCCACAGAAAGAATTTTCTTAAAAGCGTGAGCCCCGAATGCCCCTAGTACCACAGAAGCAAATCCGTACAACGCTCCAATCACTAATACTAAATTTTTCATTTTATAAAATAATCTAAAATAATTCTACCAATTAATGTAAGAACGCCCACCAAAATTAAAACATCTGCGACTTTCTTAGCCGACTGAAATCTTGGGTCACTACTTCTTTTAATAACAATACCAAGGTAAATAAACACCAATGGTAAGGCGTATTGTATCAGCTGAAAAATCATAAACTTAGGATTTTCTCAGTCTTTCCAATTCGCTCATCACTTCGTGGTGACTTACGGTCTTATCTTTGAAATAATTCACAAAGTATTGCTTCTCGTCTTCCGTTGCCTTCATCTGATTAAGGATATTGAACAGATGCATTTTCATATGCCCTTTTTGGATGCCTGTAGTAACCAAAGACCTTAGTGCTGCAAAGTTTTGAGCTAAGCCAGAAACCGCCAAAATGCTCATCAGTTCTTGTGCAGAAGGTTTCCCTAAAAGAGCCAACGAAAACTTCACCAGAGGATGAAGATTGGTAAGCCCACCTACTACTCCTACAGAAATAGGCAAGTCTATCCAAAAACGGAAGATTCCATTTTCTATGGTACAATGGGTTAAGCTTTTATATCTACCATCCTTTGCTGCATAAGCGTGAGCACAAGCCTCTGTGGCACGGAAATCATTCCCCGTAGCAATCACCACGGCATCTACGCCGTTCATTATGCCCTTGTTGTGGGTAGTAGCACGGTAAGGCTCTATCTCCGCAATGGTAACGGCTTGTTTAAACTTCCAAGCAAACTCCTCATTTGAAATGCCACTATCATCATTCAAATCATCTATTTTGCAAGAAACCTCCGCCCTTACGATACAATCTGGAGTGAAATTGGAAAGGATATTCATCACCACTTGCAAAGAATCTTTCTCCTCTTGCGTGAAACTTTCTTCTTTCTGTACTTCCTCTTTCAAAGTCTTGCCAAACTGCTCCAAACAGGAGTTGATAAAGTTGGCACCCATAGAATCTTTGGTGTCAAAGCTGGCTTTTAGCTGATAGTAGTGAGGTAGCTCCGCCGTTTTATCTATCAATTCGATATTGAGGATACCACCACCTCTTTTTCTCATATTGGTGGTAATCTCTTCGGTAGCTTCAAAGAGTTTTTTCTTCAAACTAAAATTGAAGAAATGCAATATTTTATGACTTTCAGCCTTGAAAATAAGATGCGTGTGCCCGAGTTTTTCGGTATTGATGATGGTGGTTTTAAAGCCCCCTTTGTCGAGCCAAAATTTAGCCGCCTTAGATGCTGCTGCTACTACAGAACTCTCTTCTACCGCCATAGGCAGGGCGAGGAGCTTTCCATCAATTAAAAAATTAGGAGCAATTCCATACGGCATATAAAAATTGGAGATGGTATTTTCAGAAAACTCTTCGTGTAGTTTTTGGAGCTCTGCATTATCATTCCAATATTGTTTCAAAACGGTTTCATAGGTTTGGTCACCATCAAGATATTCATTGATAATCCAATCTATTTTTCCTTGCTTGGTAAGCTTGGAAAATCCTTCTACGGGTTGATGCTTCATTGCTAATTTTTTTGGTGATGTAAAGGTAAGCATTTTTAGCGATAGATTTTCATTTTATACCAAAACAGCGACCGATATATACCGACCGCTGGTTTAGTTTAGGAATACTTTCCTTATTTTTATTATCCGTTACAAGAAATACTCCACGCCGTTTTTAAATACATTGTGGTAGTTGGCAGATGGGATATTTTTCATCAAGCCCTCAGCAAAGCGTTCTGGATGTCCCATTCTTCCGAAAATCTTACCGCAAGGGCTAGTAATACCTTCTATTCCGAAGAGGGAATTATTAGGATTATAAGGCATTCCGTGAGCAATATTCCCTTCCAAATCTACATATTGCGTTGCGATTTGTCCGTTTTTATACAACTCGGCAATCACCTCCTCCGATGCCATAAAACGCCCTTCGCCGTGCGAAATTGGAATGGTATAGATTTCATCTTTCATCCCTTTCAGCCACGGGCTTTCATCGTTGATAACTTTCACATTCACCATCTGAGAAATATGTCTTCCGATAGCATTGTGAGCCAAAGTAGGCGAATTAGCATCTAAATCTCTAATCTGTCCATAAGGCAACAAGCCCGATTTTACCAAAGCTTGGAAGCCATTACAAATCCCGATAATCAGGCCATCGCGTTCCAAAAGTCTATGCACAGCGTTTCTCATTGTTTCATTTTTCAGAACATTTACGATGAATTTTGCGGAACCATCTGGCTCATCTCCCGCTGAAAATCCTCCTGAAAATACTAAAATCTGAGCTTGGTCTATTTCCTTTGCCCACGCTTCAATGCTTTGTTGCAAGGCATCATTACTTAGATTAATGAGCGGACGCATCGCCACCTCTGCCTCTTCTTTTCGGAAGGCGTTTAGGGTTTCGTACTCGCAGTTAGTCCCTGGGAATACAGGCGTGAATACTTTCGGTTTAGCGATATGATGTTTTTTGATGATGATATTTCTCGGTTGGATAGAGTTTAAACTCTCATCGATATTCACCTCAATTTTTTCCTTCTCTACCGTTGGGAACAATTTATCAAAAGGCTCTGTGTAAGCTTTAAGCAGTAGGCTGTGTGCTATACGCTTTCCATTGATAACTAAATCACTTTCTTGCTTTACAACTCCGATGTTCGTGAGCAACTCGTGAGACAATTCTTCTTTTGCTTCAATAATGAGAGAACCAATATTTTTACTCAATAATAATTCTTCCGCTACTGAAACCTCTGCTCCAAGAGCGTTTCCAAACGCCATCTTCGCCAATGCCACAGCTACACCACCTTCTTTGATGGTTTTCACGGAAACAATTTTCTTCGCTTTGATATTCTCGTAAATGAAGTCAAAAACCTTTTTTAAATTCTCGTAGTTGGGTAGTCCATTTTCTTGCGGTTGATGATTGAAGAAATACAACTGATGCCCAGCCTTTTTAAACTCTGGCGAAATGATATTTTTCTTCTCGCCATTAGCACACGCAAAGGATATCAAAGTAGGTGGTACATTGATGTCTTGGTAAGTTCCACTCATAGAGTCTTTACCGCCAATGGCTGCCAGTCCGAAATTCATCTGAGCATCATAAGCACCTAACAATGAAGCCAAAGGCTTGCCCCATTTCTCTGGATTTTGTCCTAATTTCTCAAAATATTCTTGGAAACTCAAACGGATTTTTTGATAATCGCCACCCATTGCCACAATTTTCGCAACGCTTTCTACCACCGCATTGGCTGCACCTAGCATTGAATTTTGCTTGGATAATTCCGCATCAAAGCCCCAACTTGCCAGAGATACCGTTTCTATATCTTTAGCCCCCAAAATAGGCAAAGTCTGCACACTGCCTTCCATTGGTGTCAACTGATGTTTTCCTCCCAATGGCAACGCTACCGTAGTGGCTCCCACCGTGGAATCAAACATTTCTAATAATCCTTTTTGTGAAGCTACATTTTTATCACTTAATATTTTAAGGAAATTCTCTTCATTAAAGGCGATAGTTTCATCTTTTACCTCTTGTAAGTGTGATACTTTTGCATTTTGAGATTTAGAACAGCCATTCGTATCCAAAAATGCTCGGCTTAAATCTACAATTTTGTTACCTTTCCAGAACATCTGCATTCTTCCACTATCGGTTACTTTCGCCACCTCCACAGCACGGATATTTTCAGCTTCGCAGAATTGGATAAATTTCTCTTTATCCCTAGCATCTATCACTACTGCCATTCTTTCCTGAGATTCAGAAATGGCAAGTTCTGTCCCATTGAGCCCCTCGTATTTCAAAGGCAACACATCAAGATTGATTTCCAAACTTTCGGCAATCTCACCAATCGCTACAGAAACGCCACCTGCCCCAAAATCATTAGATTTTTTAATCAACTTTGTTACTTCTGGATTTCTAAACAATCGCTGAATTTTGCGTTCTTCCACAGCATTTCCTTTCTGAACTTCGGTAGAAAGGGTATGGATAGAGGTTTCATCTTGCTCCTTAGAGCTTCCCGTAGCACCTCCCACGCCATCGCGACCTGTAGCACCACCGAGAATAATCACAGAATCTCCCTCCTGAGGTTTTTCCCTTTTCACCCAATCTACAGGAACGGCTCCTACCACAAAGCCCACTTCCATTCTCTTTGCCTTATAATCTTCATCATAAATCTCTGACACTTGTGTAGTTGCCAACCCGATTTGGTTACCATAAGAGGAATAGCCGTTTGCTGCTTGTTTGGTGATGGTTCTCTGTGGTAGTTTCCCTGGCAGTGTATTTTCAATCGGTTCTAAAACATCGGCAGCACCACTCAAACGCATCGCCTGATACACAAACGAACGCCCTGATAATGGGTCTCTAATCGCACCTCCAAGACAAGTAGATGCCCCTCCGAATGGTTCAATTTCGGTTGGGTGATTGTGGGTTTCGTTTTTAAAGAGTAGATACCAAGGCTCTTTTTTACCATCAAATTCAGCCTCTATCTCTATGGTACAAGCATTGATTTCATCAGAAACCACCAAATTTTCCAGCTTGCCTGTTTTATGGAAATATCTGGCACAAACGGTTGCCAAATCCATCAAGGAAATAGGTTTATGCTCTCTGCCGAGGAATTTTCTTTTTTCCAAATAATCAGCAAAAATCTTTTCTAATGTTGCCTTAAACTGCCCTTCAAATTTGATATCCGTGAGTTCGGTTTCAAAAGTGGTATGACGGCAGTGGTCGCTCCAATAAGTGTCCAAAACTTTGAGTTCAGTCTCGGTAGGATTGCGATTTTCGGATTTAAAATATTCTTGAATATACGCCAAATCATCTAAACCAAAGGCAAAACCGTGTGTGTTGTAAAATTGTTCTAATTGCTCGGAATTAAACGAATTAAAATCTGTATAAATAGGCACATCTTTTGGCGTTTCTTCGGCTGGAATTTCTAATTTTGATAAATCTTTTTCTTGGCTTTCCACCTTATTGATAAGCAAATCTTTGATTTTAACTAAATCCGTTTCGGAAACGCCTTCTATTTCTATGAGTTTTCCGCTTCGCACTTTGGCATCGTCATTTTTTGTGAGAAGTGCAATACATTGCTGTGCAGAATCGGCTCTTTGGTCGTACTGCCCAGGGAGAAACTCGGTGGCGAAATGCAAATTTTTCGCTGGATTGCTATGGTATAAAATATCCACCACAGGGTCTGCAAAGGTATTGCCTACCACCTTGCTAAATTCCTCTTCTGACAGGCCAAAGACATCATAAACATTATAAACCTTCACCGATTTTACACTCGGCACTACGCTTTTGATTTCCTCAAAAACCTTGGAACTTTCTACATCAAAAATTCCTTTCTTTTCTGTGTATATTCTTTTTTTCATTTTTACTATTTATAAGGTACTTTTAGAATTCTGATTGATATTATCTTGTAAAATCATAGAAACATTTTCTAAATATCTTTTTCCAAAATCATCTGGCACTTCTATTAATTTTATACCTGCAATTTCACAAGCAAGTCTCTTCCTCCTATCTCTTTCTAAGTAATTTTGTTGTTTATAATGTCCTTTACCTTGATATTCTACTACTATTATAGGAAATCCTCTTGGATCAACTATCACAAAATCTGCTCTGAGAAATTTTATATCACGATCTGCTTGTTTTATAAAACAATCCAATACAATTTGAGGAAAAACTCTAAATTTAGATTTATTTAAAGGAATACTATCTATTAATTCTTGCAATTCACAATAAACTCGAAATTCTCCCTTATTCATTATAGGCATTGTATCATATTCTCTCTTTAAAATTTCTGATACTTTTTCAGAATTTACATATTTATAATGCCCTTTCTTAAAAGAAATATTTTCTTTTTGAGTGATTTTACTTTTGAAATAAAAAATCAATATTATTACTACAATTCCCAATAAAATATATTCCATATAATGCCAGTTTCATTTTAACTCCTCACAAATTTCCCTACGCTTTCCAAAAGTTGCGGCTTATCCTCCAAAGCGATTTTGGCTACGCTGTAAAAATCGCGTACCCATTTTTCAAGGGCGGCAAAGGCTTGATTTTTATCTTTGGTGGCTTGTTGGCTCTCGCCTTTTTCTGTGGAGTATTGGGCATAGAGGTGTTTGGTTTCGGTGAGCTTGGTAAGCTGTGCGGAGATGTCCTCTGGGGTGATTTTCATTTTCTGCACGGCGGTTTTGTAGGTAGAATCTTTGTCTAACTCGGTGTAGAGGACTTCTATTTCCTCCAAAAGGGTGAGCACACGCGTTGCTATGGTACCCTTTACAGCCAAGATTTTGAGCGTAGCAGGTTCTTCTTTGAAAACTATTTTCACCTTTTTTCTGTGAGATTTATATACCTCTACCAGCTCCCCAAAGGATTTCCCAAACTTATCATACGCCTGAATTTCTTCTTTGGTTTCTTTTTGATTGGCTTGTTGCTGGGCTTTTGCCGTCTCAAAAAGTGCCTTTCCTTCTGCTACCTTATCGGTATCATAGGTGTATTCTGCCAATTCTTGAGCTATTTCTGTTCGGCTTTCCAATGTCTCAAACAGACTCTGTGCTGAATGTAGTAATTTTTCTTCGCTGTAATATTTCATAATATTCAATTTTTGATAAGTTTTTATATTTTTTATTATTAAAATCCTACGCCTGCAAGTCAAATTCTATACCTGCTACATCAAATCGCATTCCTGCACGATAGATTTGCATTCCTGCACCCCAAAATCGTATTCCTGCAACCCTGATTTCTATTCCTGCTAGGCAAAATTGCATTCCTGCAAGGGGGAATTGGGTGTCTGCTGGGGGAAATTTGATTTTACGGGATGAAGATAGGGGATTTTGTTGGATTACATAAAAAATAAGGCATAAATAAAAATATACCTTATTTATAATATCTAATTAATAACTGTATCTAACAGGATTTGCCTCTCCTTTTTTTCTTTGGAATTGTTCAGGCAAGCGTTTGTTTAGATACATTTCTTCAATCTCTTTTTCTGCTTCTTCCCCAACAAACCCCCATCTTTTATTAGTATGATTCGTAAATTCTGGAAAATATTGTTTCCTTGCCAAATGCCATTCAACAGGCTTGAACACTCCAACAATAATTCCTTTCTCCATAGCCAAAACATATTCTGCCTGTTTTGCTTTTTCTCCGTTCATTTTCCAAGCAAATCTAACACTATCATATATACTCCTTTGTGCTTCTGCCATAGTTCTGTTGATATTAATCATAACAACTTTATGCTTAATATCTGCGATTTCTGCCTGATATTTTTTTTACAACTTCATAAGCATGCATTACTCCACATTCATTACTTCCGTGTCCATTTGCAACATTTGTTAAACTTGGATAAGCATCTATTAATGCCGCCTCTACTTGTAGTGCTGTTTCCTCATCTAAACCATGCCTATGGATAATATGCAAAACTTCCAATCCTGAATTTTTAATTTTCTTAATCTTTTCATATTTCAAATCAAATTCATCTTCACTCTCTTCCTTTATCAATTTTTCAGTATTTTTCAAATGCTCAAAGACCCTATTACCTTTACCTTTTCCAACATAAAAAGTTTCGCCATTTCTTGGGTCAATCAAACGATAAACATAATAATTTAATCCTTTAATAACTTCTGGGGAGAAGCTGTCTATTTTGAAATTGTTCATAATGATAATATATTTATTAGTTAATCTTAAATAAAAACTTCTGTGCCTTTTGTGGTTTTATGTTTTACACCTTCAACTCCGCTTCCAGACCCAATTCATTGCTATATTTAGAAATAATGGGTTGGGCTTCGTTTTGGATAAAGTCTTCTGTTTGCTTTGGTGCAAAGCCTACAAAGTTTTTCGGGTCAAGAACTTCGGCGAGTTTGGATTTGTCTAATTTTAGAGAATTATCGTTCATAATACGCTCTATGAGGTCGTTTTCCTTGCCTTCCATTTTCACTTTTTTGCTGGCTTCCATAGAATGCACACGGATAATTTCGTGGATTTCTTGTCGGTCACCCCCTGCTTTCACTTCTTCCATAATGATGTATTCGGTTGCCATAAATGGTAGTTCGTCCATTATATGCTTGTTGATACGGTTTTCATACACCACCAATCCGTTCATTATATTATTCCAAATCAAGAGGATAGCATCTACGGCAAGGAACGCCTGTGGAATGGTCAATCGCTTATTAGCAGAGTCGTCCAGCGTTCTTTCAAACCACTGGGTAGCGGCTACCATTGCAGAACTTGACGAAAGCGACATCACATATTTTGCCAACGCCCCTATTCTCTCGGAACGCATTGGGTTTCTTTTATAAGCCATTGCTGATGAGCCAATTTGGTCTTTCTCAAACGGTTCTTCTATTTCTTTTAGGTTTTGTAGAAGTCTTAAATCATTGGTAAATTTATGAGCCGACTGAGCAATGTTGGACAATAAAGAAACCACTTTTGCATCTATTTTTCTATCGTAAGTTTGCCCAGAAACGCCGAAAACTTTGTCAAAGCCAAAGCGTTTAGAAAGCTCTTTGTCTAAGGTCTTTACTTTATCATAATCGCCATTGAATAATTCTAAGAAACTTGCCGCTGTTCCCGTAGTACCTTTCACGCCACGGAATCTGAGGGTTTCTAGGAAAAACTCTAATTCTTCAAAATCCAAAATCAGAGATTGAAGCCAAAGTGTTGCTCTCTTGCCCACGGTGGTCAATTGTGCTGGTTGGAAATGAGTAAAACCTAGCGTAGGCATATCTTTGTATTTCAGTGCGAAATCTGATAACCCTTTGATGACATTCACCATTTTTTTTCTTAAAATCAATAGACCATCACGCATCTGGATGAGGTCTGTATTATCGCCCACAAAAGCGGAAGTTGCCCCCAAGTGGATAATGGGTCTTGCCAAAGGTGCTACATCACCGTATGTATGCACGTGAGCCATTACATCGTGGCGGAAGCGTTTTTCGTATTCGGCAGCTTTTTGGTAATCGATATTGGTAGCGTTGTCTTTCAGTTGCTGAATTTGCTCATCAGAAATATCCAATCCTAAATCTTTTTCAATCTCTGCCAATGCAATCCAAAGTTTTCTCCAATTTTGGAACTTGTTATCGTGTGAGAAATTAAACAACATTTCTGTGCTGGAATAGCGTTCTTCTAAAGGGTTTTTGTAGGTATTCATTGTTACTTTTTTATATTAAATTGAAATCCCACGAAATTAAGAATTTTTAAAGAAGAAACGAAATAAAAACTGAGTATTTTTCAGGAAAATATATGACAAAAAAAATTGCCTCTGAAAATCATTACACTAAACTCTGGCTCGATTTTTGAGCCGTATTTGGCTTATCAATTAAAAAAGTTATGAAAATAAAAACCGTACTTATCACATCTGTGGGAGCAGCTACTGTGGCTACTACTGCCCATTCTTGTTTGGCTTTGGCAACTTCTAGCGTAGGACTTGCCGTGATTAAAACCATTCTTCTAGGAGGAATTAAGAAAGGGTTAGCAACATTCAAAGATCCTAATGCCTTCCTAGAAAATAATCTGATAGACCAAGCAATGCCTCAGCAATTAAGAAATATTACTAATGTTTTAGAAAAAGTGGCTCCTAATGTTGTTCAGAAGCAAAGAACTTATCTAGCTCAGGCGGCTGCCTACACAGCAAATGTCTCTGAACCTATCCTTACCAATGCCGTGAACGGACTTACTGCTGAGGATATTACTAGAATTTCTAATGGAGGGTCTGGGGTTGCTACTCAGATTTTAAAGGAGAAAACCGAGCAGCAACTTATTGCAACTATTGCTCCAAGGGTAGAACAAGAACTCAATAAAAATGGAATCACTAAAACCATCAATACCGCTTTGCAAGGCAATAACCTTTTAGGTGGAATATTGGGTGGTAACAATACTAGTAGCCAAAATGTTTCTCCTACGGGGCTTAGCCAAATGCTATCAGGATTTTTGGTGGATGGATTATTTAATCTTGTAGAAGATTATGAGAAGCAAAATCAATCTCAAATCATCAATGCGATAAAGAAATAGTTTTAGAAGTGCTATCTTTGCAAACTTTTTAATCTTAAAAATAAAATTGATGGTATTAGATAATAATAAAAATCCCGAAGAATTTTATAAAAATCTAAAGAAGCAATTGGATGAAAACCACGAGTTTCCAGAGGATTATTTGTTTAAATTCATCTTTCCTAATGACAATTCTAAGCTTACAGACCTTTATCAGATTTTTGATAAAACCCAATACACCATCTCTACGCGAGAAAGTAAAAATGGGAAATATATTTCTGCAAGTATTTTAGTCTTTGTGTTAGATGCCAATCACGTGATACAGCTCTATCAAGAGGTGGCAAAGATAGAAGGCGTCATTATGCTATAATCCAAATAAAACCGACTGCACATTGTACAGTCGGTTTTTTATAGTTTAGGATTGTCTTGTAGATTAGTTGGCAACTTCGGCACGCATTTCCTTTCCTTTAAATTTCATTGAACCAAGGTTATTCAGAATCTCTTGTTTGAATTCTTTTTCTACTTCGAAGAAAGAAAATTTATCCAAAATCTCAATATCACCTATGTCTGGTCGTTTTTTAGATTTCTTAGTCGCCTTGTTGATGATGTCTAGCATATCCACTTTCTTCAGCTGATCTCTTTTCCCAAGATTGAAGAAAAAACGGGTCATATTAGCATTTCTTTTTTTCGGTTTGCCACCGCGGTCGCGTTTATCTCTATCGCCTCGTCTTCTTTCTCTTCTACTAGATGAAGCATCGCTTTCGTCAGACAGTTTTTCATTTTTCAAATCGCGTTTGTCCTTGTAGTAGAGCGATAAGTCTCTTAGCTGTAATTGTAATAACTGATGTACCAATTCTTCTTTGGTGAAAGAGGATAAGTCTGGTATCAGAGCATCATCAAAGGTGAAAAACTCTTCGTGCTCGGTAAACAATCTTTCAAAAACGCCTTCCACTTGAGCTTTGATAATCTCCTCACCTGTAGGGATTTGCTTTTCTTGGATTTCTATTTTCGTTACCGATTTGATTTGTTTCAGTTTACGCGTTTCCTCTGGTTTTATCAATGCCATAGAGATACCGTCTTTCCCTGCACGCCCTGTTCTTCCACTTCTATGGACAAACACTTCGGGGTCGTCAGGAAGAGAATAATGGATAACGTGGGTAAGAGAATTAACATCCAAACCTCTTGCTGCCACATCAGTTGCTACTAGGATATCGATATTTTTCAGTCGGAATTTTTTCATTACCGTATCTCTCTGAGCCTGAGATAAATCTCCGTGAAGAGCATCGGCAGCGTAGCCATTCTGCATTAGGAAGTCTGCCACCTCTTGCGTTTCCATTCTGGTTCTACAGAAGATGATAGAATATTGGTTAGGATTGGCGTCGATTAATCGTTTCAATGCTTCTTTCTTCTGTCTATAGCCTACCACATAAAACTCGTGTGAAATATTTTTCTTCACCTCATTGATAGAGCCTACCGATATACGGTGCGGATTGGTAAGATAGTTTCTAGAGATTCTCTCCACCTCTTTATTCATCGTTGCAGAGAATAGAAGGGTTTGTTTGGTTTCTGGAGTTTCGCTGATGATGGTTTCCAAATCATCTTTGAAGCCCATAGAAAGCATCTCATCGGCTTCGTCTAAAACCAACCAAGAGATTTCTGAAAAGTCTAACGCTTTTCTATTGATAAGGTCTATCACACGCCCTGGAGTTCCCACGATGATTTGTGGTTTTCCCTTCAGGGAGCGGATTTGTTCCGTAATACTACTTCCCCCATACACCGCAGTGGTTTTAATGTTCGGAAGGTATTTGGTATAGTTCTTAATGTCTTTGGTAATCTGCAAACAAAGTTCTCTTGTAGGGCACAGCACCAATAATTGGATTTTGCGACTCCCGTCGTCAATCATATCCAAAATCGGAAGCGAAAATGCTGCTGTTTTGCCTGTTCCTGTCTGCGCAAGTGCGATGAGATCGCGAATATCTGATGAGATGAAAGGAATAGTCTGTTTTTGGATTTCTGTAGGGCTTACATAGCCCAATTCGCCAACTGCCTTCAAGATTTCAGGACTTAGGTTGGTCTCCGTAAATAAATTCATTTAAATGATCGTCTATAATTCGGTGGCAAAGGTACGATTTTATTTTGATAATTCCGTATTTTAATATTAAGATAGAAATTTTAAAGTTTTGATTTTAATTTTTTAATGCCCAAGACTTCAATATTACCCTCCTATTTCCTCATCAGAATCGCATCCATAGAAGATAGGTTTTCTTCTTTTTTATTCCATCGGTATTGGTGTGTCCAATAGGCTATTTTCATAGAAAGGATTCCCAGACCTGCTCCGAAAATCACATCACTCCAAGTATGCTTCTGATGCACGACTCTAGAAACGCCTACCGCCGTTGCCGTACCATAAGCCACATAAGGCACCCAACGATACCTAGAACCGTATTCCACCGCCAGCATTGTAGCACCTGCAAAGGCATTGGTGGTATGCCCAGAAGGAAAACCATATTGATTACTCCCATCAGGGCGAGGTTTTTGGAAAAGGTATTTAAACCCCGTTACCGATGCCAAAGCAATAATTTCCCCTTTGACCATAATGGCAGAGCGGTTCCAAAAATCGGTTTTAGGTTGCATCCCTGCCCAATCAAAGGCGTAAACAGCGGCGTGTGGAGCCAATTGCCCGTAGTCTTCCCAATAGTTGCCAACGGCTAAAAAGTTTTGATTTTCCTTAACCTCAAAATTTCTCTTTTCTGATACCGCTATCCCCGCTCCCGTTGCCATTAATGCTATAGGAGCTGCCAACTGACGGTACTGAAACCGATATTCCCCTCTTTTAATGGAAAGAGAATCCTGCTGCTGGGCATTGAACATTCCCCCTACCAAAAGTAGCCCATATAATCTTTTCATCTTGGTATCAATTGTCTATTTGAAGGGCTAATTCTTCCCATTGCTGCATTGTTTCCTCCAGTTCTTTTTTGGCAGTTTCATATTTTTCCAATTCTTCTGCGGTGGGATTGGTCTTACTGAAATAGGTTTCTAGCTGCTCTATCTCGGTTTCGTATTCTGCAATTTTTTCTTCTATTTTTTTCAATTTGCTTTGCAGTTGTTTTTGCTCTTTGCTAATGAACTGATTGCCTGTAGAAGATGGTGTATTTTCTGGTTTGGTTTCTACAATTTCTGGTTTAAAATCCTGCTTCTTTTCGTCCAACTTTGATTTTTCCATTGAAATTTCTCGGATGCTTTCCTTCTGTCGGTATTCCAAATATTCATCAATATTCCCAAGAAACTCTTTCATTCTTCCATCTCTAAATTCAAAGATTTTATCTGCTAAACCTTGTAAAAATTCTCTATCGTGAGAAATTACAATGAGTGTACCTTCGTATTTCTGCAATGCCAGCTTGATGATTTCCTTAGACTGAATATCCAAGTGGTTGGTAGGTTCGTCCATTATCAATACATTGAAAGGGCGAAGGAGAAGTTTACATAGTGCCAATCGGTTTCGTTCTCCTCCAGAAAGCACCTGTGTTTTTTTCTGCACATCTTCCCCCGAAAACAAGAAGTTTCCTAGAAGGTCTCTCACCCTTGGTCTGGTTTCTTCTGTAGCAGCGTCTTCTGCTTCTTGTAGTACGGTTTTCCCTGGCGTGAGCACTTCTTCTTGGTTCTGAGCAAAATAGCCTATATTCACATTATGCCCCAGATTCCAAGTCCCTGTATAATCTTTAATTTGCCCTGTAAGAATCTTCGCCAATGTGGTTTTTCCTTGCCCATTTTGCCCCAAAAGAGCGATACGGTCGCCTCGTTCTACAAAGAAATCTACTTCATCAAAGATTTGTTTATCCCCATAAGCTTTTCCGAGTTTTTCTGCTTCAAAAATCACTTTTCCTGGTACCACACTCTGCACAAAGCGAATGTTAAACTTGGAAACATCCTCGTTATCAATCTCTATTCTTTCAATTTTTTCCAATTTTTTGATGAGAGATTGAGCAAATGAAGCTTTGGTAGCGGAGGCACGGAAACGGTTGATATTATCTTCCATCTGTTTGATTTCCGCATCTTGATTTTTCTTTGCCTGCTCCAGCTTCTCACGGCGTTCTTTTCTTAGCTCAAGATATTTGGTGTAATTGGCTTTATAGTCGTCTATTTTCTTATTATTCACATCAAAGGTTCGATTGCATACAGAGGTCATAAACTGCTTATCGTGCGATACTAAAACGATGGCTCCGTTATAATCTTTAAGGAAGTTTTCCAGCCACATAATACTTTCCATATCGAGATGGTTGGTAGGCTCATCTAGGAGCATTAAATCGTTATTTTGCAACAATAACTTGGCGAGTTCTATTCTCATACGCCACCCGCCAGAAAACTCATCGGTAAGGCGGTCAAAATCTGAAGCTTTGAAGCCCAATCCTAAAAGTACTTTTTCCATATCGCCTTCTAGGTTGTAAGCATCGTGATGATGGAGGAGGTCGTTCAGGTCGGTCATTCTATGGATAAGATTGCTATAATCATCACTCTCATAGTCGGTTCTGGTTGCCAACTGATGATTAACCTCTTCCAACTCGTTTTTCCATTGGTTGATTTGCTCAAAGGCTTGCTTGGTTTCTTCCCAAACGGTTCTTCCTTTTACAAATTCCAAATCTTGTTTCAGAAATCCGATGGTAATATTTCCTTCGGGTACCACATTGCCTTCAAAGAAATTGATTTCCCCCGATAGGATTTTGAGCAAAGTAGATTTTCCTGCTCCATTTTTCCCCACCAAACCGATTTTATCATCTCTTTTAATGGTAAAATTAACATCTCTAAAAAGATAATTTCCAGCGTGATGAAGCCCCAAACCTTGTACTGATAGCATAGCAATTGTTTATAAGAATTTTAAGGCACAAAAGTAAGGAAAGTGATTAATAAATGAAAGGATAAAGACAAAAGACCGTATCATTATCCATTTTTAAAATAAAACATAATAATGCAATAATTTAAGATTATGCATAGAAACAAAAACTACCCAATATATCTTGGGCAGTTTTCATTGTTATTCTATCTATTTGAAATATATTCACTCAACTCTCTCTTATAGCTATCAAAGCTAAAGGCATCATATACCCGATAAAAGTTAGTTTTATCTACACATTGAGGATAAAGCTGTTTTGCCATTTTCAGTTTATTTTCATCAAAACTGTATTTTTTCAGCAGGTTATAAATTTGCTCTGAGGTAAAACGGGTAGTCCTTAGCTGTTGATGGATGAATCGGCTCCTACCTTCATCAAAACTGGCATTTCTGTCCAATGCATCTAGAAAATCAGCAAACTGTCTTGGGCTCATCACATTGGTATTAGCATAAGGATTATTCCAAATATCATCCCACTCGCTAAAGTCATAGGTTTCTCCCTGAATTGGATAAGCATCTAAAAGATACAACCCTTCGTAAGTAAAGAAATCCAAAATTAATCTGGTATTATTCCTTATTGGCAAATGGGTTCGGTATAGCAAAAATCCATTTTCATAAATTGAAATAGGCGTATTGCCTGCATTAAGATCAAAAAATCTAAACTTTCCCGTTGTGTTACTGATCACCTGATTGCCTACCTCAACAGTGAAATATCCTCGCTCTGGAATTCTTAGAAAAACCTCTGCGTTTCCAAAATTTTGACGCCATTGATAGTCTTTCGTTTGATATTTCCTTGTATTTCCATTGCGATTGGTGGCATTATCAGAAGTCCTTCTTTGTGTTTTACTTTCTACTATCTCCTTTTTTTCCGTTTGCATTTCGGTTTTGGTGGCTTCATTTTTTAGCAATTCTCCCGTACTTCCAGCTTTCTGAGCAAACAATATTGCAGAAAAAGCCATCGCAGACATAATAAAGATTTTTTTCATTGTATAGCTTTTTAATGTTTATAAAACACATTCTATAAGTGTGCCAAAATAGTATTTCTATACTTTCCCCAAAGTGCGTAAAGTGCAAAATGTGATCTTTGATTTATTAACCATATAATTAAGAGCCTATTCAAGTTTTATTGAATAAAATTTGAATAGACTCTGAAAATATACAATGTAAAAATCACTTTTTATCGTATTTTTCTAACACTTTTACAATATCCACAGAATTAATTTCCTCTTGTAAATCTGGATAATTAGCAAACTTCTCTTTGAGTTTCTTTTTCCAACCTATTTTCCCCACCAATATCGGCTCTGTTCCATTTTCTATGATATAATCACTTCTACCTAAATTTCCATAAATACTTACAGGAAAAAAATCTGATATTAGCTTAGTTTTATTCCCATCATATTGCAACAATACCAACCCCAAATCTTTGTCAAAAAACTTTAAAGAAGAGTACATTTTATGTACATCCCCTTCATTATCCTTAATTTCCAAATAGTCTAATTCATCTTCTTTTGTCATTTTCTTTTTCCCTTTTTCATCTATGAACCACATTCTTTTCACCCAAGTATGAATAGAATAAACACTGGCTTTAAAAGAACCTATATTGATTATCCTTGTATGTATGGTATCAGTAGATTTTTTCAATACATATTTTGCTTCAAAATGACGATTAGGATTATACTCAAACTTACTCTGAGCAAAAGAATACGCTGAAACACTTATCAAAATTAATAAAAGTAATCGTTTCATATGAACATTATTAAGTTTTCCCAAATTTAAACAAAATTCCCCAATTATCAAAATAAAAACCACAGACCCTTTAATGCCTGTGGTTTCTGTCAACCAAAAATATTTAATATGAAAAAATTATATATCTATATATGAATCACCTCGCCATACGCTGCAGCTACTGCTTCCATAATGGCTTCTGAAACCGTTGGGTGTGGGTGAACGGACTTAATAATCTCGTGCCCTGTAGTTTCTAGTTTTCTAGCTACCACTGCCTCTGCAATCATATCAGTAACGCCTTCTCCTATCATATGGCATCCAAGCCACTCACCATATTTAGCATCAAAAATCACTTTGATAAATCCATCGGTATTTCCGTTAGCCGTTGCCTTTCCAGACGCTGATAGTGGGAATTTCCCTACTTTAATATCATAGCCTTTTTCTTTAGCTTGTTTCTCTGTTAGACCTACAGAAGCTACCTCTGGTGAACAATAAGTACATCCTGGGATATTACCATAGTCAATTTTCTCGGTGTGGATACCTTTAATCTTCTCTACACAAGTAATCCCTTCTGCAGATGCTACGTGAGCCAAAGCCTGAGTTGGGATAATATCACCAATAGCGTAATAACCTGGTACAGAAGTCTCATACCATTCATTCACCAAAACTCTTCCTTTATCTGTTTGGATGCCCACTTCTTCCAATCCGATATTTTCTATATTGGCAACAATACCCGCTGCTGAAAGTAAAATATCAGCTTCCAAAGTAACCTCTCCTTTTGCGGTTTTTACTTTCGCTTTAACGCCGCTACCAGAAGTGTCTACACTTTCTACAGAAGCATTGGTCATAATTTCTATACCTGATTTTTTCAAAGATTTTTCTAAATGTTTAGAAATTTCTTCATCCTCCACAGGAACAATGTTTGGCATAAATTCTACAATGGTTACTTTAGTTCCCATAGTATTATAGAAATCTGCAAACTCTACCCCAATAGCACCAGAACCAACTACAATCATAGATTTTGGTTGCTCTGGCAAGGTTAATGCTTGTCTATACCCTATTACTTTTTTACCATCTTGTGGCAAGTTTGGCAATTCTCTAGAACGAGCTCCCGTTGCGATAATAATATGATTAGCAGAATATTCTGTAGCCTTACCCTCTGCATCTTTTACCTCTACTTTCTTCCCTGGCTTCACCTTTGCCGTTCCCATTATCACATCTATTTTATTCTTCTTCATCAGGAACTGAATACCGCCACTCATCTTAGAGGCTACACCTCTACTTCTTTGGATTACTTTAGAAAAATCAAAGCTTGGATTTTCTACTTTATTAAGCCCATAATCTTCCGCGTGGTTTAAATAATGAAACACGTGGGCAGATTTTAATAATGCTTTGGTAGGAATACATCCCCAGTTAAGGCAAATTCCGCCAAGGTTTTCTTTCTCTATGATGGCTGTTTTGAAGCCCAATTGTGCTGCTCTAATCGCTGTTACATATCCACCAGGACCACTCCCGATGACAATAATATCGTAGTTCATTTTCTTGAATTATTTAGTTACAAAAATATGCAAAAAATATGATTTTTACTCCCTCAAAATTATTAAATCCAAAATTTACCTTCCAAAAATATTTTTTCGCCAAAGAAAAACATCATTCTTCTAAGTGATATTCTTCATAATGACCTAAGAATTTTACCATTACACCGATGCTTTTCAATTCTTCTAATGAATTTTGATACAGAACATTATCCCATTTTCCATCGACATTGATGAAGAAAAAGTAATTCCCCAAACCTGTTTTTAGTGTTCTACTTTCAATTTTGGAAAGGTTCATTTTACGCCAAGCAAAAACCGAAAGTACCTGATGCAATCCCCCTGCATCATCCTTAGGAATGGTAATCAAAAGGGAGGTTTTCTCTGATTTAACGGGCAGTTGAAATTTAATTTCTTCAGAAGACTTACTGATAACAATGAATTTGGTATGATTTTGTTCAAAATCGTGGATATGATGATGCAAAATCTTCAGCCCATAAAGTTGTGCCGCATAGGCATTAGCAATGGCTGCAACTGGCTCTTCTGGATGTTCGGATACATATTTTGCCGAAGCTGCTGTGGAATGAAAATCTTGCCGCGGTATCGATTTGTATTGGGCTTCCAAAAAATGAAAACACTGAGCCAAAGCCTGGGGATGAGATAACACTTTCTGAAAGGAGGTCTGCTCTGGATGTACCATCAGATGGTGAGCTATGGGCATAACCGCCTCTGCCAGAATGTAGATTTCAGGAAAATCATAGAGATAATCCAGCGTGAGAGAAACCGTCCCTTCTATAGAATTTTCCAAAGGAACCACAGCCCTATCTGCCTCATCATTAGCCACAGCTAAAAAACAATCTCTAATGCTGGTCTGCGGTAACAATGTCCCCTCCGAAAACAACTGTGCTGCCGCCAGCGAGGTAAAAGAGGCTTCTGGACCTAAAAATGCGATGTTCATCTTGTAATTCAATGATAAATTAAAAACAACCCTTAAACTGACTTTAAAGGTTGTTTACAAAGTTATATTATTTTCAATTAATTGACACTTATCACCTCTTTGATTTCAGGAGCGTATTGCTTAATGGTGTTTTCTACCCCTAATTTCATCGTGGAGAAGTTCATAGGGCAACCGCTACAGTTTCCCTGCAACTTTACTTTTACCGTATCTCCTTCTATATCTACCAGCTCTATATCTCCTCCATCTCTATTCAAAAAAGGACGAATGCTCTCCAGAGCTTCTAAGACTTTCGTTACGGTTTCTTCGTGTTTTATATCTTGATTCATTTGTATTTAATTTAAACCCTCAATATTAAGGAATTAGCCGTTATTTTTTAGGTGAACATCCTGCCATTGTGGTAATCTTTACCGCTTCTGTAGGAGGTAGATTTTTATTTCTTTCCACCAAACTCTGCACCATATTCTGAGCGGTTTCTTTGTAGATGGCTTCTATTTTAGAACCTTCTTGCAATGCTGCTGGTCTGCCCACATCGCCTGCCTCGCGGATACTCTGTATCAATGGAATTTCTCCTAAAACTGGAATACCTAAATCCTCTGCCAAGAATCTTGCTCCTTGTTTACCAAAAATATAGTATTTATTATCTGGCAACTCCTCTGGAGTGAAATATGCCATATTTTCTACCAATCCTAATACTGGAATATTAATGCTCTCCATCTGGAACATTGCAATACCCTTTTTCACATCCGCCAATGCTACGTGTTGTGGTGTAGATACAATTACTGCTCCCGTTACTGGTACTTCTTGAATAATGGAGAGATGAATATCTCCCGTACCTGGAGGAAGGTCTATCAAAAGGAAGTCCAATTCTCCCCAATGTGCATCCCTTAGCATTTGACTCAACGCCTTAGAAGCCATTGGCCCACGCCATACTACAGCTTGGTTACCTCCTGAGAAATAGCCAATAGACAGCATTTTCACACCGTAATTCTCTATTGGTTGCATTAGATTTCTACCATCCACTTCCACAGAAAGCGGTCTTGCTCCTTCAGTATCTAGCATTGTAGGCACTGATGGCCCGTAGATATCCGCATCTAAAAGTCCTACTTTAAAGCCCATTTTAGACAAAGTTACCGCAAGATTAGCTGCCACGGTAGATTTCCCTACACCTCCTTTTCCAGAAGCAACAGCGATGATATTCTGAATCCCAGGAATGGTTTTCCCTTTGATTTGATTTTGTTGCACTTCAGATGGCTCTGGTGAAACTATTTTCAATTTTAAAACCACATTTTCTCCAAACTGCGATGCGAAAGCTTGCTTCATTGCCACTTCCAATTTCTTCTTCTCGTGCATTGCTGGGGAATGTGCTGTCATATCTATATACACATCATCGCCCATCACTTGGAGGTTATTCACTAAGTCATCTACCTCTATCTCTTTCAGAAATTCCTGAATTTTCGCTTTTGTCAACATATATTTTTATTGTAGCACAAAAATACAAATTTAATTCTACATATTGAAAGTTGGGTAATGGTAGATTGTTATTAGCTCTTTTATTTCCGAAGAGGAAAATATTCCAATCTTCATAATCCACCTTGTACTTTTATTTTGGACTATTTTAATCTTGTGCCTCTTCCAGCTGTCCCTCCCATTTGGATACAGCAGAGGTAGAGAGGGCATTCCCCAAAACATTAGTCATACTTCTTCCCATATCGCAAAAATGGTCTATCGGTAAAATTAGTGCAATACCCTCTGGTGGTATTCCAAACATTGAACAAGTAGCAACAATAATCACCAAACTCGCTCTTGGAACCCCCGCAATTCCTTTGGATGTAAGCATCAGCACCAATAGCATAATGATTTGTTCCCCTATAGACATATCAATCCCATAAATCTGAGCAATGAAAATAGACGCAAAGGTCATATACATCATACTGCCATCTAAGTTGAAAGAATATCCCAGTGGCAAGATGAAAGAAACAATGCGCTTATTGCAACCGAAACGCTCCAACTCTTCTACTAATTTTGGAAACACCGCCTCCGAGCTGGTAGTAGAAAATGCAATGAGCAATGGCTCTTTGATTCTTTTTAATAAATCAAATAAGCGATTGCCCAAAATGAAATACCCTACCAATATTAGCACCAACCAAAGTACCGCCAATGCCAAGAAGAAATCTCTAAGATAAATGGCATATACCGTAAAAATATCAAATCCCTTAGTGGCAACTATAGCCGCAATAGCTCCAAAAACACCCAATGGTGCCACCCACATAATGTAGCCTACCATTTTCAGAATGGCGTGGGCACAGATGTCTAACGCCTTGATGATAGGCTGGGTATATTGTTCTCCCATATTGGCTAAAGCAACACCAAACATCACCGAAAATACCACAATTTGCAATACTTCATTGGTAGCAAAGGCCTCAAACAAACTCTTTGGCACGATGTGCTTTACAAAGTCTTCCATAGAAAAACTCTTCGTAGTTGTCATAATCTCTGCGGCGGAAGAAGTATCCGAAAGGTCTAGCGTAATCACCTTACCTGGCTCTAACCAATTCACGAAAATTAACCCAATAACCAACGACACTAATGAAGCTGTGAGAAACCACAACATTGCTTTGGTGCCCACTCTTCCTATCATACTCATATCGCTCATCTTAGCAATCCCCACCACCAGAGTAGTGAATACCAGCGGAGCAATAATCATCTGCACCAGTCTAATGAATACCGTACCTAATAATTTGATATTTGCGGAGAAGCTCTCAGCACTGTCCCTGTATTGAAAATGCACCAACGCTCCTACGCCTACACCTAATATCAACGCAATGATAATGGCAATAAAAAGTTTATTCTGTCCTTTCATAATTTTAATTTTATTAAAAAGAGTTACAAATATAGCTTTTTTATGAAAGTTTTCATAGTGATTTCTACCCAATAGGATATTTATACAGAAAAAACACCCTCATATAGAAGGTATTTTTTTAGATATAAAATTGTAATCAATACAACTTTTACGCTTTCAGGTATCTTGCATAGGCATAGCCTTCCTCACCGTCTGAGGTTCTAATTCTCCACCATTCGTTAGAAGATTGCTCCACTAAAGTTACCAATTCTCCCTTTGCTGCTTTTCCTACGATAGCCGCTTCTGTAGAAGGCTCTTGGCGGATGTTAAGATTAGACTCTTCCGTTACCACAGTAAGGTTGGTCCCTGCTACCAAACCTGCCACCTGCACATTGATATTGATATCCGATGCAGAATAAGTAGCATCTATCACGCCTAAGGCATTCCACACCGTATCTTTGGCTTCGGTAGTAGCGGCATCGCCAGAGATGTATAAAATACCATCTTGCTCACGCACTTGTAGGTTAGCAATCCCTGCATTCTGAGCAGCCGCTACCACAGTAGAATATTTATCTTGTAATACGCTCATTTCGTTTTATTTTAAATTATTTTACTACTAAATTATTATTATACTTTCCAATTTGAAGAGCATCTACAGATTCTTTGATTTTTCTAGCCTGTGCAGGAGCTACATTTCCCGTTAGGGTCAATTCTCCATTTACCACTTCCACTTTTACAGAAGGGAAATCCTTCACTGCATCTTGTACTTTCTGAAGCACAGCAGGATCCACTTGATTCACCACTACTGGCTCTGGTGCAGCAATGGTAGTCATATCGTGTACATCTTTAACCCCTGCAATAGCCTTTAAAGAAGCGATAGCAGCATCTTTTTCCTCTTGAGAAGCGTAAGTACCGCTAAGGTGAGCCACCCCATCTTTCACCTCCACAGAAGCTGTAGGATTAGACGCTACCACAGTAGTTGCCTGAGTTTTTAAATCTGCATCAGAAACTTTTTTCTTACAAGATACTGCACCGAAAGACACAGCCAATGCCAATGCAGTCATTGCGATTGTTTTTCTCATAATGGTTTTAATTTATAATGTTTTAATGTTTCAAATATAGGGATAAGATAGCAAAAGCCATTCCTAAAACTAAAAAAGTTCAGTTTTTTTTTGAATAAAAACTGAACTTTTCATTGTTGTAAATTTTAAATTCTTACACTTATTTCTTTGTTATATGGTAATAAGCCAGCATTTTGTAGTATAATTTCGCGGCTAAAAATGCCGTAGGCTTTGCATAGGCAGAATCCATCAGCTCTACAATATCAAAGGCTATCACATTACATTTTTCAAATACCTTCTTCAAAAGTTCCAATGTAGGGTACCACTGAAGCCCTCCTGGCTCTGGCGTTCCTGTAGATGGTGCAAAGGCAGGGTCAAAAGCATCTAAATCTATCGTAATATAAACATTACCTGATACTTTTTCCAAAACATCATCTATCCAACGGTCGTTTTTAGCAATCTCGTGAGCCCAAAAACATTGTCCTTCTGGTACATATTGCATCTCTTCTACATCGCAAGAGCGAATCCCTACTTGCACCAAATTAAGCTTTTGGCTTGCTTCAAATACTGCACAAGCGTGGTTGGAAGTAGAGCCGTGAAACTCTGGCCTCAGATCTGTGTGAGCATCCAACTGCAATACTGTAAGGTCTGGATATTTCTCTCCAAAAGCCCTAATAGAACCAATGGAAACCGAATGCTCACCTCCAAAGAGCGTGAATAATTTCCCATCGTGCTGCATCATTTCTTTGGTTTTCTCATACACCGCCTGCGTCATCGCCTCTGGTGAAGCATCTTCTGCCACTTCCCCAGCCATCCAAACACCTTCCAAATAAGGCTCTGTACCTGTTTCTATATCATAAAGCTCCATATTTTCTGAAGCATCTAAAAACAATTCTGGGCCTTTGTCCGCACCTTTTCCCCAAGTGGAAGTTCCATCATAAGGAACCGTTACCAGCATTACTTTTGAGTTTTCTAATGTTGCATTTTCCTCTGGAATACCTGCGTAAGTTCTCATATTACTCATCTTTTATTTGATTGCAAAGATAATATTTTAAGATGAATTGGAGGAAAAACACCTCTCACCAAATCACTTATAGTTTAACTGATATTATATAAGAATTTATTAGTCGGATTAATGTTCCTCCTCCCCTTCTGCATTCTCAGGATAGGTAGATTGTACTTCAGTAGTTGGCGTTTCCTTTGCCAAAGTTTTAAAATAATCTACCATCTCTGCTTTCTGCTCTGCTGTAAGTTTAGCCTCTGGATGCATTATTAGGTAAGACTCCATAGGCATAGCTCCATTCTGTACCAACTCTGCCGCCTCTTCCAATTTTCTCAATTGCCTTTTCGGTTCATAGGTGGCAAATGTAGAGAAATTCAACTCTCTTCTTCCCTCATCAATATGGTTTTTCAAAAACCAAGCTATGGGTTGTATATTGCTATACCACGGATATTTAGTTTCATTAGAATGACAATCATAGCAAGCATTTCTGATATTAGTAGCTACTGTTTCAGGTGTTTTCTTTATTGTAAGAAAGTCCAGTTCTTTATTGATTGGAGGATTTGTTTTGTCTATTTGAAAAAACTGAATCATCACGAAAGCAACTGCCAGAATGGTAATAATTTTTTTCATCTTTTACAACTTCAATTATCCTGCCTTACAAGTAAAAATAATGCCAAACTCAGGTTCTTCTTGTTTTTATTTAAAAAATTGCCATTTAGGAATAATCGACAATAATGCAATCCCAACAAAAACAAACAAAGCCATAATATCTGAATATAAAAATGTATTTAGAAAATAATTATGACAAAAAAAATGCAAAACAATCGCTATCGGAAATAGAATCACACCGATTTTTCTATAAAAATAAATAAAAACAATAGATAGTATCGCTAGAATATCTATAAAAAATATGATATAAAAATACCAATTAGGAATATTGATATCTTTATCCTGATGCTGTAAAAACTGATCCACATCTATCCCTATTCCCATCATCATAAATAATATCATCCCTATCAGAGCAATGATAAATCCCACTCCTTTTTGAGGGTTTTCTCCTTTGAAATAATTTTGTTCCATAATGTGTAAAAATAAAAAACCTGTGGGAAAACCACAAGTTTTTTATAACTTAAAAAAGATTAATCATTAGATAGTAACAGATTGCATCAATCTATTTCCATTACTGAAAAACTCATCCATAGAAATCATACTTTCAGTTCTCATTACATCTTGGATATCATCTATTTTATAGATAATGTTTTTAGCATCTTCAGTGCTCTTAGCCTTCAGTTTGCAGAAAATATTGTACTTCCCAGAAGTAACAGCTGCTTCTACAACATTAGGAATTTTAGCCAACTCTTCCAAAACATTTTGAGTTCTGTTTGACTTCGTAAGTAAAACACCAATATAAGCCGTAAAGTGGTAATCTAATTTTGTATAATCAATAATTAGAGAAGAGCCTTTAATGATACCAGCATCTTCCATTTTCTTCACTCTCACATGGATAGTTCCTGCTGAAACATCCATTTGCTTAGCGATTTCTGTAAATGGCATTCTTGTGTTTTCTACTAAGAAATCCAAGATTTTCTTATCTATTTCGTCCAATTGATAGTTCATAGCGTTGCGTTTATGAATTTATTAAAAAACTATTATATACTATGCAAATTTACAAAAAAAATACAACCAACAAAATTTCAAACAAATATTAACAATTTTTAACAAAAGATATTTTTCATTATTTTAAAATCACCTGAACAATGGTTGAAACTTCATCCCTTTTTATACTTCTTTATACTTATTTTCAAGGCATATTCAACTCACAAAGGTAACTTTTTAGAGAGAGAGCAAATAAAAAATTGCACTTACTAATGTAATTTTGTCCATCATATTTTGATTAAAAAAGTCTAACTTTGTAAAAAATATTAGATCTGAATACAGCAGCAATAAGTGCAGAAATAAAAGCTTCAGATGCACCATTGCTTAAAGAATTATTGTAAAAATTCAAAGCAAAATCCATAAAAATGTATGTGAGAAAGCCCCTACGAAAATGAGTAAGGAAGAGTTCTCTGGTAAAGTAATAAAATTTGCACATTATACAAAATAATAAACAAAAAATCATCGTACTTTGTACTTGATACATTGTACAAGTAAAAAAAAATCATCAATGAAAATTCTAATAAAAAACGCTAAAATCGTTAATGAAAATCAAATTACAGAAAGTGATTTATCTATTGAGAATCAATTAATTTCCAAAATAGAAAAAAACATCGCTCCTGATGGTTTTGACCAAGTCATCGATGCCAAAGGCAAATTTTTAATTCCTGGGGTCATCGATGATCAAGTGCATTTCAGAGAACCTGGTCTTACCCATAAAGCCAATATAGAAAGTGAATCCAAAGCCGCAGTGGCAGGTGGCGTTACCAGCTTTATAGACCAGCCCAACACCGTTCCTAATACCGTAACTCAAGTGTTATTACAACAGAAAAATGATATTGCCGCAGAAGCATCTTACGCCAATTATGGTTTTTCCTTTGGAGGTACCAATGACAATCTGGAGGAAATCCTAAAAACCAATCCTAAAAATGTACCTGCCATCAAGCTATTTTTAGGCTCATCTACGGGAAATATGCTGGTGGACAACCCTGATACTTTGGAAGAGATTTTCTCTAAAGTAACAATGCCTATATGCGTTCATTGCGAAGATGAAACCACCATCAAAAACAACACAGAAACCTATAAACAACAATATGGCGAGGATATCCCCGTGAAGTTTCACCACCTCATCCGTAGTGAGGAAGCCTGCTACATTTCCTCATCCAAAGCGGTAGAATTGGCACAAAAAACAGGGGCTAGATTGCATATCTATCACCTCTCTACGGCAAAAGAAACCACCCTATTTCGAAATGATATTCCTCTAAAAGACAAGAAAATAACTGCTGAAGTCTGTGTACACCACTTACATTTCACCAACGAAGACTATGATACCAAAGGCACTCTAATCAAGTGGAACCCAGCCGTAAAAACCCAAGCCGATAAAGACGGACTATGGCAGGCTCTTTTGGACGATAGAATAGACATCATCGCTACAGACCACGCTCCACACACTTGGGCAGAAAAGCAAAACCCTTATACCCAATGCCCTTCTGGAGCTCCTCTGGTACAACATTCTCTCAATGTAATGCTAGAATACCATCTTCAAGGGAAAATCAGTCTAGAGAAAGTGGTGGAGAAAATGTGTCACAATCCCGCCATCTTATTCAGTATTGAAAAGCGAGGATTCATCCGAGAGGGCTATAAGGCTGATTTGGTCTTAGTAGATTTAGACAATGGCTACACGGTTTCTAAAGAGAACATTCTCTCAAAGTGTGGTTGGAGTCCGCTAGAAGGCACTGTTTTTCATAATAAAATCACCCATACCTTCGTCAATGGACATTTGGTTTATAATAATGGACAATTCTCTGAACAAAAATGTGGAGAACGCCTAACTTTTGACCGTTAAAATTCAGTAAAAAGAATGGAACTACTGAAAAGCTGGTCTAATACCTTTATAGAAGCTGGTTGCGATGAAGTGGGAAGAGGCTGCCTCTGCGGGCCCGTGGTGGCAGCTGCTGTTATTTTGGGAGATGATTTTGCTCCCAACCTCATCAATGATTCTAAAAAGCTCAAATTCAAACAGCGAGAAGAACTAGACCAATACATCCGCGAAAATGCCATAGATTTTGCCATTGCCGAACTTCCACCAGCGTTCATAGATGAGCACAACATTCTCAATGCCAGCATCCACGCTATGCACTTGGCATTAGACCAGCTGACTACGCGTCCAGAACTGATTTTAGTAGATGGCAATCGGTTTAAGCCCTACCCTTTCATTCCTCATCAATGCATCGTCAAAGGAGATTCTAAAGTACTATCCATTGCTGCAGCTTCCATCTTAGCCAAAAACTATCGGGACAAACTGATGATAGAGCTTCACGAGGCTTTCCCAGAATATGGCTGGAACAAAAATATGGGCTACGCCACCAAACACCATCAAGAAGCCTTGATGAAATATGGTGTAACCATCCACCATAGAAAATCTTTTAAATTGGTATATTAAACACAATCATCACTTTACTTCTCAATATAACCAACCACAAAGTGCTTTAGCGTAAAGTAGCCATAATCTCTGTAAAAACCAAAGTAACTTCCTTCCACATTACCCGCAAAGGAGGCACTTCCTTTGACCATTAATAATTAATAAACGACCATCAATCAATCCTTCCCCCTTCGGGGGAAAGGCGGATTCAACCCCCAAGTGCAATTTTTAGGTTACAAATTTATAGAATAAACTTGTAGGCTCCTCAAAATCTAATGTTAATCTAGGCTAAACGCACGAAATTTATAAAATATTAATAACTAGCAATTTATATTTTAGTCATTCTCTATAGAGTCAATCAAAGTTAAATTATAATATACTGATATTCAATATGCGTACTGGGCAAATGTCTTCAAAATATAATTTCATGCGTTTGACCTAAAATATTATAGGTTAAGTGCACGAAATTTATAAATTGTTAGCAGGCAGATTCACCAAAACGATAAAGGCTCTAATCATATTGATCCTCCCTCTCTTCCAAAAGCCAGTCTTCTATTTCATCTTCCAAATATGAAATCTGAAGGGCTATGGCATTAATGAAATCATCGGGCAATGCAAGAGTCTCATCCGAATTTTCGAGAAGGCTGAACTGCTGCTCCATCACTTCATACTCGGTGTAGATTCTTTCAAATCTTGGATAGTGGGCTCTAAGCGTATTGATTTTGTCTTGATGAAGACGAAATTTGGTGTTGATATCGCACATTGGGGTTTAAAATTGAATGTTATGGTTATAAAGGAATGGGCAACAAAGAGAATATTCAAGATAAAAAACATTTACTCCCAAATGTTTGATATCAGGTAAAGTTTCAAAATCACCCCACTAAATTACTTTTTTTATTTTAAATAGAAAAAAATTATTAACTTTTTATTCATTTTTTAACATTTATCCTATATTTGCCATTCAGAAACGAAAGATGAAACAACGACTATTGAAACAGAAGCAGGTATTCTTGTTCATTGTAGCAGGTGGACTGAGTGCGATGATAGAAGTGGGAAGTTTTAAGCTTTTCAGCGTCTATCTTCCACAACTTTTGTGGTGGGAAAAGGGATGGTATGGCATACATTATCCCCTTAGCAATATTCTTTCTACTTCGTGTGGTATTTTGTCCAATTATTTTTTCAGTATTTGGTTTGTTTTCCAAAGGGGAAAGCATTCTAAAAGGCGAGAGTTTGTTTATTTTATGGGAATTTCCGCTTTTTCTACCATTCTTAGCCTTGTCTTTTTTCAGTTTTTTTACCTTACGATTTTCAAAAACGAGTATTTTGATTTAGGCTTTTTCGTGTTCAGTGCCGAGATGCTCAGTAAGATTTCTGCTATTATTTTGGTTTCTATTCTCAATTATTCTGTAAAGAAAAGGTTTATTTTCAATGGATAGCCAGAATTTCAAAATTAATCTGTAATGAAAAAGATTCTCAACTACCTTTGGCGTGCTTGGTTTGTTCTTCTTGCAACGGTATTCACCATTCTCCTTGGTATTCCTGTTTTACTGCTTTCCATCAAGGCAACACATTTCAAATACGCTTATTTTTTCATACGCCTTTGGGCTTTGATTTTACTTTACGGTATGGGCTTTCGCTATGAGCTGATAAAACAAACCGATAAAAAATTGGATAAAAACCAACAATATATCTTCATTGCCAATCATACTTCCATTATTGATATTATGATGATGTGTGCCCTACATCCCCATCATCCCATCTGTTTCATTGGAAAAGCAGAACTGGCAAAGATTCCTATTTTCGGTATTATTTATAGGCGCATTTGCATTTTGGTGGATAGGAAAAATCCTAAAAGCCGAGCGAGTGTGTATCCAAGAGCAGCCACAAAAATGCGACAAGGGCAAAACCTCGTTATCTTCCCAGAAGGGGGCGTACCAGATGATACTTCCATTGTGCTGGACAATTTTAAAGATGGTGCTTTCAAGATTTCGGTACAGCATCAGTTTCCCATTGCGGTTTATACTTTTTTAGGTTTGAAAGAAATGTTTCCCTTTGATAATAGCAAAGGCTACCCTGGAAAAATAACGGTGGTATTCAATGATATTCTGGAACCGCAATCTGATATGGAAGCGATGAAAAGCAATGCCTACAATCAGATAAAAATCACTCTAAAAAAAGATTGCACATCATTATAATTTAATTATTTTTGTTTTCATTAAAAAAACATCTTATGGAACAGCATAACCAACAAACCAAGTGGTCGCAGTTTATTTCCTTAGTCGTGGTATTTTTCTTCTGGGGATTTGTAGCCGCTAGTAATGACATCCTTATCCCAGTATTCAAGAAGAGCTTTGAGCTTTCCCAGCTTCAGTCTCAGCTGGTAGCGTGGGCATTTTATGCAGCTTATTTCTTTGGCTCTGTTATTTTCTTTGTGATATCATTATTCAGTGATATTCTACAAAAATTTGGGTACAAAAAAACCTTGGCTGCGGGGCTCTGTCTTTCTGCAGTAGGAGCATTTCTATTTATCCCAGCAGCTGATAATGGAAGCTTTTGGTTTTTCCTTACAGCTCTATTCATTGTAGGGTTAGGCTTTTCTGTACAGCAGATTGTAGCCAATCCATTAGCTATCAAAATGGGAAGCCCTGAGACGGGAGCTCACCGGCTGACAATGGCAGGTGGTATCAATTCTTTAGGCACTACTATTGGGCCTATCATTTTGGGATTAGCACTATTTGGTACAGGAAGCGAAGAAACCAGCCTTAACCTTCACGATGTGAAATTGCCTTTCATTATTTTGGGTATTGCTTTTCTTTTGGTGGCGGTATTTATGCTGGTTTCCAAAATTGAAGACCCTGCAAAAGAAGAAAAAACCGATGATGCTACGGATGATAACGAAGCCCATTTCAGCCTTTTCAAATACCCTCAATTGGTATTAGGAATGCTGGCTATTTTCATCTATGTAGGCGTGGAAGTTTCTATTGTGAGCAACCTCCCTGCCCTATTGCATACCAAAGAGTTTGGCAGTGTTTTAGAGCATAATCTCGCTCCTTTTATCTCTTTGTATTGGGGCAGCCTTATGATTGGTAGATGGAATGGCAGCATCAATGTTTTCAACCTTTCTTCTGGAGCTAATATGGCGTTGAAATTCATCATTCCATTCGTGGCTTTTGGTATTATTACAGGGGCTAATATTCTTAGTGGAAAATCTGTAGATTCTTTCTACATCTACCCTATTTGGATTCTTATTTTCATCTTGATGAGTTTCCTTGGCGGGAAGAATGCGGGGAAAACGCTAATGATTTTCGGTATTGCAGGTGCGTTGATGATGGTAATAGGCTTAGTCTATCCAGATAAAGAAATTGCAAAATATTTCTTCATTTCTGGTGGTTTATTCTGCTCTATTATGTGGCCAGCGATTTTTGATTTGGCAATTGCAGGTCTGGGCAAAAATACCGGTAAAGCATCGTCTTTCTTGGTAATGATGATTTTAGGAGGTGGCATCATTCCGCTGGTACAAGGCTGGATTTGCGACCACGATTTGACCTCGCCAGAGGGCATTATGGGCATTTCTTACACCCATTTTTCATACATCGTACCTGTGGTTTGCTTCCTTTACATTGCGTTCTACGGATTCATTACACCGAAATTACTCAAAAAACAAGGCGTTCTTCTATCTGAATCTGCAAGCAATGCACACTAAGCATCCGTTTTATAAAACAAAAAGATTTTGGGCAGGTGGATTACTTGCCCAATTTGTTTTATTCTTTATTTTCTCGAAAATACCTTTCGTGATTCAAGGATTTGACACTTTTTTTGAATATCAGAAAAGGGTTCATCAGAAGCTATTCAGTGGAATTTCATTGTCTATAGGCGATCTATTTTACTGCCTTTTAATTTTAGTAATTTTGATTTTTCTTGTCATCGCATTGAAGAAAACCTACCGCTCTTGGGCTTGGTGGCGATGCCTTATTCTCCTCAATGTTTTTTATTTCGTTTATCAAATCTTTTGGGGAATGCTGTATTTTCAAAAACCTTTATCCGATGCTTTACCCACCTACGATGCCTCCGCGGAAGAGGTAAAACATCTAACTTTAAAGTATTTGGAACGATGCAAAACCACCCGAACGCAAGTGAAAGAAGACGAAAATGGCGTTTTTAAAATCCAAAATATCAAAGCAATAGAACAAGAGATTCTTCATCAGCAAACGCTTCTACCATCTCCATTCAATAAAAAAAGGACAACAGAGGTTAATAATTTTAAAGCAAGTTTGTTTTCTAGCTTTATGAGTGACACGGGCATTTTAGGCTATTATAATCCCTTTACCAGCGAGGCTCAATACAATCCACACCTGCCACCGGTACATTTGCCTTTCACCCTCGCACACGAAAGTACGCACCAGCTGGGCTATGTACGGGAACAAGAAGCCAACTTTATAGGCTATTTAATCGGTATTCAATCAGACAACCCAGAATTGCGATACAGTACTGAATATTTTGTTTTAAAACATCTATTGGCAACCCTTGTACAGGAAGATGAAGATTTTGTAAAAAAAACACTTAACAGCTATTCTCCTGCGATGCAAAGAGACCGCCTGCACGAAAAAGAGTTTTACCAGAACCATCAAGGCTTTTGGGAAGAGTTTTTTGGGATGACCAATCATTTATTCTTAAAAAGCAATCAGCAGGAAGGCCGCATCACTTACAGCTATTTTGTGGACCTATTACTGAGATACGAACTCCAATATCTACCCCTGCATCAATAAAAAGAGGCGTACTAAAGTACGCCCCCAAAAAACACAAATGATGAAAAAAAATTATTACTTTCAATAACTAACCTCATGAAAGCGATTCAAAGGTACAGCATTTTTTTTTAATCTGCAAAATTTTTACATAAAAAATCATCCGTATTCATCGCAGTTTGCTAGAGTTTTCACCTTAAACAACACATCAAATAATTGACTACCAACAAACTAACAACAAGATTCCTCAATTATTTTTTTTGCTATTACTTTCAGATTATTTTTTATTCAATCTAAAAAAGAGCCATATATCCATTAAAATTCTTATAAACAAAGAGTTACCCTTACGGATAACTCTCCTATTACACTACTTATTATGATCTTAGCTAAATCCCTACTCTGGCTTGTAGCTATCTTTTAATGTTACGGTTCTATTGAATATCAATTGGTTATCCGTAGAGTCTTGGTCTTTGGTAAAGTAGCCTATTCTTTGGAATTGCAATGGTTCTCCTACCGCTACATCTTTCAGGGCAGGTTCTGCAAAACCTTGCACTACTTTAAGAGATTCTGGGTTGATGAACTCTAAGAAATCCACTTCTTTTTCAGCATCAGGTTGTTCTACGGTGAAGAGTCTGTCATAAATTCTCACCTCCACAGGAATGGCGTGTAGAGCCGAAACCCAATGCAGGGTACCTTTTACTTTTCTAAGGCTTTCTTCGGTGCCACTTCCAGATTTAGATTTCTCATCATAAGTTACATAGATGGTGGTAATATTACCGTTTTCATCTTTCTCTACGCGTTCTGCTTTGATGATATAAGCTGATTTTAAACGCACCTCACCCCCTAGTTTCAATCGGAAAAATTTATTATTGGCTTCTTCTTTGAAATCTTCCCTTTCAATATAAAGCTCTCTGCTGAATGGTATCTTTCTTGTTCCAGCATTTTCATCTTCGGGATTGTTTTCTGTTTCTAGCCATTCCTCTTGCCCTTCTGGATAGTTCTCAATGATAAGCTTCACAGGATCTACCACCGCCATTACCCTTTTGGAAATTTTATTAAGATCTTCTCTTACGAAGAATTCTAACAATTGGATGTCAATCAAGTTTTCTCTTTTAGAAACCCCCACACGGTCTATGAAGTTACGAATGGCAGTTGGGGTATAACCTTTGCGTCTTAATCCAGATACAGTAGGCATACGCGGGTCGTCCCAGCCAGTGGTGATGCCCTCTTGTACCAAGCGTTGTAGCTTTCTTTTGGAAGTAATCATATAAGAAACATTCATACGGGCAAATTCCCTTTGTTTGTTTCTTAGTTTGGAATTATCATACACTTGGTCTAAGTACCAATCGTAAAGCGGTCTATGGTTTTCAAACTCTAAGGAGCAAAGCGAGTGAGAGATTTGTTCGATATAATCACTTTCCCCGTGAGCCCAATCGTACATCGGATAGATTTTCCAATTTTCTCCTGTGCGGTGATGAGGTCTTTTAAGGATTCTGTACATCACGGGGTCTCTCATATTCATATTAGGAGAGGTCATATCTATTTTGGCACGGAGCGACATACTGCCTTCTTCAAACTCTCCGTTTTTCATTCTTTCAAACAATTCCAAAGATTCCTCAATGGGACGATTTCTATATGGGCTATCAATGCCGTCTTCCGTAGGATTTTTTCTCTGCTCGGTAATCACTTCAGAAGGTTGCTCATCCACATAAGCTTTACCGTCTTTTATCATCTGCACTGCCCACTCATAGAGCTGCTGGAAATAATCTGAAGCATAGACTTCTTGGTCCCATTTAAACCCAAGCCAAGCTACATCTTCCTTGATGGAATCTACAAACTCTTGCTCTTCTTTCTCAGGATTGGTATCATCAAAACGAAGATTAACAGGAGCATTGTACTTCTCACCAAGTCCAAAATTGATACAGATGGCTTTGGTATGCCCTATGTGTAAATAGCCATTTGGCTCTGGTGGAAAACGAAATCTCAAAGCTTCTTTAGGAAGCCCATTAGCCAAGTCATCTTCTATAATTTGTTCAATAAAATTGAGTGATTTTTTTTCTTCCATTGTAGAAATATAAATTGAAACGCAAATTTATGAAAAAATGAATTGATGTTTCAAGATTAATTGGAGAATTTAATCGCAGTCTAAAATAAAAAAATCCCCTAAACACTACATTTAGGAGATTGAAAAAATTATCGCTTGGTGGTTTCTCCAGGAATCGAACCAGGGACACACGGATTTTCAGTCCGTTGCTCTACCAACTGAGCTAAGAAACCATTAGGATTTTTAAGCGATGAATCCAAACGCTTGGTGGTTTCTCCAGGAATCGAACCAGGGACACACGGATTTTCAGTCCGTTGCTCTACCAACTGAGCTAAGAAACCATTACTGATTTTTTCAGTGGTGCAAATGTACAACCTTTTCTTTTAATATGCAAATTTTATTTTGAAATGAATCACAAAAAAGTGCAACAACTTCATTACAAACCTAATAATCAAGAATTTTGCTCTCTTTCTAACTGCTCACTCATCTCTTCCAAAACAGGCTTAATGGTGCTTTCTGGTAGCTCACTAATGCGGATGTACATTAGCCCATCTATTGCATCGTTAAAGCTTGGGTCTACATTGAAGGCGATAACTTTTGCATTTTGCTTGATGTATTTCTTTATCAAAACTGGCATTCTCATCTCTGGCTCCAAATCGTCTATCAACTTATCTAGTTTGTTCAAATCTGCCTCCACTTCATCAAAGAATAAATTTTTATCCCGCTCTCTAAGCTTTACTTTGTATTCGTTTTTAGGATGTACATATTGTGCTACGGCAGCATCGTAATAATGCGAACGGATAAACTCTATCATCAGAGATTTGGAAAACTCCGAAAACTTATTGCTGATACTCACGCCTCCCATCAGAAACTTATGGTCGGGATTTCTTAAACATACGTGAACAATTCCCTTCCAAAGCAAAAACAAAGGCAAAGGCTTTTGCTGATATTCTGCCGAGATATATGCTCTTCCCATCTCGATGACTTTTCGGAAAAATGGCTGCAATTCTTGGTCAAACTCAAATAGCGAACTGGTGTAGAAGCCTTCGATACCGCATTTCTTCATCACTTCTTTTCCTAATGCCATTCGGTAAGCTCCTGCCAACTTTTCGGCTTCCTTATCCCAAAGGAATAAATGGTGGTAGTGCTTATCATACTCATCCAAATCAAAAGGAAGGTTGCTCCCCTCTCCTACAGCCCGAAAGGTGATTTCTCTCTGTCTTCCTATTTCTCTCATAATGGACGGAATGGAGGCATAATCCGAAAAAAAGACCTCATAATTTCCATTTCTGAACAGCATTTTATCTTGCTTATACAGCGTTTCTATTTCCTTGACGATGTCTTCCTTCGGGGTTTCATCTATGATGTTTTGCACCACATTTTCCTCTTTTGATAGAGAAAAATTGAGTTTTAAATTGGGCAGATTGAGGGCGTCCATCAGAGAATTTCTTCGCTCGTAATAGGATTTTAGCATCCATATTTTATTCTGAAGCATTGCTCCCAATTCTTCTATGGAATCTTCCTCGCCTATCATCTTTACAGACACTGGTTTTCCTATTCTTATTCTGATGGGATTATCTCGTTTTTTCATCATTTCAGAAGGTAGCATCAGGGTTTGCAAATCTGGATGGAGCTTAGCCACTTGATAAAATAATTTACTATTTTTTGTATGAAAATACATTGGCACTACGGGAACTTTTGCCATTTTAATCAATTTCAAAGCTGGCTTTTCCCACGCTTTATCCCGTATCTCGTTGTATTCATTATTTTTGTTAGAAACTTCCCCTGCGGGAAAAATCCCTACACAACCACCATTTTGCAAGTGTTTCAGGGTTTCTCTCATTCCTGCCGAGCTGCTGTATGCCTCTTTTCTTCCTTCAAAAGGATTTACAGCAATTACATAAGGCTTCATTGGTTTGATTTTCTCCAAAAGAAAATTGCCCATTACCTTAAAATCTGGACGAATTTCGGAAAGGATTTTCGTCATCAGAATACCATCTATTGCCCCTAATGGATGATTGGAAACCAATATAAAAGCTCCCGTTTTGGGAATTTTGGCTAAGTCTTCTTCAAAAACCACATATTTTAGCCCTCGCTCTTTGACAAATGCATCAAAAAACGCTTTCCCTTCCTTATCTTTCAGTTTATCATACAGGGCATTCACCTCATCTATCTTGGTGAGTTTCATAATAGCTCGGGCAATGGGATTTTTCAAAAATCCAACTTTTCCAAGTCCCGATACCTTTATTAAATCTTCTTTTGAAATAAGACTCATAATGTTCTAATTTAACTGATTACAATCTGAATGGTTTTCTGAGAAATTTGCTCTAAAAGCACATTTTTCCCCTCATAAAACTTATTCAACTCCCTTACATCGGCATTTCTTACCGTGAATAACGCTACATTTTTACTCAGTTCTATATTAAACTCTGATTCTAATTCTTCTTTCAGAGTATCAATTCTTCCATATTTATCTTCCAAGCACAATGCTAAGGATATGGCAGAGTTTTGCATCAAGGAAATTTTAATCTGATGCTTTGCCAATGCTTTAAATATCACACTAAGATGCTCTTCTGCAATGAAAGAGAAATCCCTTGTAGCAATACGCATCAGCACCTGATTTTCTTTCAGAATATAACTTTCTATCTGCTGATTTTCATCTGAAACCCCCACTTTGGTCCCCGCATTTTCTGGCTCTAAGAATGATTTAACATAGAACGGAATATGCTTCTGTTTCAAAGGTTGCAATGTCTTAGGGTGAATAACAGAGGCTCCATAGTAAGCCATTTCAATAGCCTCTTCATAAGAAATATGAGAAAGCAAACTTACATTGTCAAATTTACGCGGGTCGCCCGTCATCACTCCAGGAACATCCTTCCAGATGGTCATTGCCTTAGCATCTAATCCATAGGCAAAGATTGCCGCAGAATAGTCTGACCCTTCCCTGCCTAAAGTAACGGTAAAATTATTCTCATCAGACCCTATAAACCCTTGGGTAACAAAACTTTTATTTTTATCTAAGGTAGCAATATTTTTTTCCGTCTCTTCCCAATTGACCACCCCTTCACGGTAAGTATTATCGGTTTTAATGTAATCTCTAGCATCCAACCAATCATTATCATACCCTACTGAACGGAGGTATTCGCTCAATATTTTGGAGGAAATCATCTCTCCACAGCTTACCACTTGGTCGTAAACAAAATTATAATTAGGCGATTTATTTCGTCTAAGGAAAGATTCTATATCATCAAAAAATAAAGAAATTTCATCAAACACGGTATGCTGTGCCTCAAAAAGGTTCTGAGCAATCTCAATATGCTTCTGCTTAATGATTCTTATTTCTTGGTTATAATCTCCCTCATCAAAGTAATAGGCAACTACTTTTTCTAGTGCATTGGTGGTTTTTCCCATTGCAGATACTACCAGCAAACATTCTTCAAAACCTTGGCTTTGCAGCACTTTAGCCACATTCTTCACACTCTCCGCATCTTTCACAGAGGCTCCCCCGAATTTAAAAATTTTCATCTTCTTTCAAACTATCTTTATGTTTCATAACTTCCCACTTGGAGAAATATTATTCAAAAGTATTAAATATAACGCAAATACAAGCATTTTTAAACTTACTATAAAAAGATTTTTAAATTACAAATAATTTTCCGAAATTTGAAAGAACAAAATAAAAGTAAAAATGTCAAAACAACCATTACAAACTTTAGGCGAATTTATTATTGAGAAACAAGATGATTTTCAATCTTCTACAGGTGAATTTTCAAGACTACTAAGTGCCATCCGCTTGGCTTCCAAAGTTGTAAACCGAGAAGTAAACAAGGCAGGCATTGCTGATATTATAGGACACGTGGGTAATACCAATGTTCAAGGTGAAGAGCAACAAAAATTAGATGTATTGGCTAACAATATTTTCATTGAAGCACTGTCTCAAAGAGAAGTGGTATGCGGTATCGCCTCTGAGGAAAGTGATGATTTCATCGAAATAAAATGTGGTGCCAATGGACACCTAAGCAAATATGTAGTGCTAATAGACCCTTTAGATGGTTCTTCTAATATCGATGTGAATGTCTCCGTAGGAACCATCTTCTCTATCTATAAAAGAGTTACCGAACCAGGTGCCCCTGTTGAACTGAAAGACTTCTTACAAAAAGGAGAAAAGCAAATTGCAGCAGGATATATTGTGTATGGCTCTTCTACTATGATTGTTTATACCACAGGAAACGGCGTGAATGGCTTTACCCTAGACCCTAGTTTAGGAACTTATTACCTTTCTCATCCTAATATGCAGTTTCCAGAAAATGGCAAAATCTACTCCATCAACGAAGGAAACTACATCAAATTTCCACAAGGGGTAAAAAACTATCTAAAATATTGCCAAATGATGGAAGGAGATAGACCTTATACTTCCAGATACATCGGCTCTTTAGTATCTGATTTTCACAGAAATATGATAAAAGGTGGCATCTATATGTACCCTTCCTACGCTAATGCTCCAAATGGAAAACTTAGATTACTGTATGAATGCAATCCTATCGCATTCATCGCCGAACAAGCAGGCGGTAAAGCCTCCAACGGCTTTGAAAGAATCTTAGAAATAGAGCCTACCGAACTCCATCAGAGGGTACCTTTCTTCTGTGGCAGCAAAAAAATGGTGGAAAAAGCAGAAGAATTTATGCGTATTGATGCTTTGAAGGATTAATAAAAATAAAAACAACTCACAAGACGCAAATGATTTTGCGTCTTTTTTGATTTTAAATAGAATAATGAAAACAGCCACTTTTCAGCCCTATACATTGATATTTAAAACTCCTGGGGGAACTTCCCGAGGGGTAATGCACACCAAAGAAACCTATCTGCTCACCATACAAGAAGGCGATAAAAAGGGCATTGGTGAATGCGCCCTATTCCGTGGATTAAGCAGTGATGATGTCCCTGAATATGAAGAAAAACTACAATGGCTATGCGAAAACATTCATCAGGATTTTGATTTTTTAAAGGAACATCTTAGAGCATTTCCTTCCATTTGGATAGGTTATGAACAAGCTCTCAATAACCTCCATAACGGAGGAGACATTTATTTCCATAGCGAATTTACTTCTGGACATAAAGCCATCAAAATCAATGGATTGATATGGATGGGAGACGAGGCTTTTATGCAAAAACAAATCGAAGAAAAATTAGACTTAGGGTTTGATTGCATCAAACTGAAAATTGGAACCCATTGGGCAGCAGAAAAACAAATCTTAAAAAATCTACGCAATGAATATCCTGCGGAAAAATTAGAAATCCGTGTAGATGCCAATGGTGCTTTTACTTTTGATAAGGCTAAGATCATTTTAGAGGAATTGGCAAGCCTAAACATCCATTCTATAGAGCAACCGATAAAAGCTGGAAATATCTCAAAAATGCGTGAGCTTTGCCTTGCTCCCGCTACCCCCATTGCATTAGATGAAGAATTGATAGGCGTAACGAAAATTTCAGAGAAAGAACAATTACTAGAAACCATCCGCCCTCAGTATATTATCCTAAAACCCTCTTTAGCGGGTGGTTTTTCTGGCTGTGATGAATGGATTAGCATCGCCGAGCGATTGAAAATCAACTGGTGGATTACTTCTGCATTAGAAAGTAACATTGGGCTCAATGCCATTGCTCAATATACTTTTACTAAAAACAATCCCCTTCCGCAGGGCTTAGGCACGGGAGCTTTATTTACCAACAACTTTGAAAGTTCCCTTATACTTATGGGAGATTTGCTTCAAAAAAAAGTCTGAAACCCATTAGGTTTCAGACTTTCGTTTTTTTTCTCATCATTTATTTTATCACTAAATCACCATTGCTTCTTAAGCCTTCAAAACCAAATCTTAAAAAAACAAGTATTTTTAGATATTCCCATATTATCTAATATTGTGCCAAAGTTTTTCATCTCAGAAAATATTTTTGAAAAAAGGCAAAAAAATACTATGCTATGAATTACAAACACTTTATCTCAATCCAAATACATATCTTTGCTCCATCAAATATTGCCAATATTAAGAACAAGAATAACTTTTATCAATAGTATGAAAAAACAATTTTTATTTATCTCTATGTTCCCCATCGTAGCTTTTAGTCAAATTTTTCCTACTCAAAAGCTAAATCAAGAAATAGAAAAAGACAATCCACGCATAGTGGAAATTTTCAAAAAAATTCATCAAAACCCAGAATTAGGATTTATGGAAACAGAAACCGCCGCCTTAATAGCTTCTGAGTTTAAAAAATATGGCTACATCACAAAAACAGGCATAGGAAAAACAGGTGTAGTAGGAATAATGAAAAACGGAAATGGTCCCACAGTAATGTATCGTGCTGATATGGATGCTAATGCAGTGAAGGAAACAACCAATTTACCCTACAAGAGTACAAAAATAGTTACAAAAGAAGATGGCACCATAACCCCCGTTGCCCATATGTGTGGACACGATGCTCATGTAGCTTGGATGATAGCGGCCGCAAAAGTAATGGCTGAAAATAAAAATCTCTGGAAAGGAACATTAGTTTTTGTGGGGCAACCTGCAGAAGAACTGATAGAAGGCGCAGAAGCAATGGTACAAGATGGTCTCTATACCAAATATAATGTTCCTGAACCAGATTATCTATACGGAATGCATACCGCTCCCTTCGCAACAGGAATGATTGCTGCTGCTACTGGTATTCGTATGGCTGGAACAGATCAGTTGGATGTTACTTTCACAGGCATCGGAGGACACGGCTCTATGCCTCAGTTTACAAAAGACCCCGTAGTAATGGCTGCCAATGCCATTATGAATTATCAAACAATCCCAAGCCGAATGATAGACCCTAAAAATGCAGTAGTACTTACAATAGGCTCTGTTCAAGCTGGAGTGGACAACAATGTAATACCTAAAAACGCCCTTATCAAAGCCAATCTGAGATGGTTTAATGAAAAAGATCGCTATACAATGATAGATGCTATACAACGCATCAACAATGGAATTGCATTACAAAATAACCTTCCCAATGAACTATACCCAACATTAAAAAGAAAAGGATGGTCTTACCCATTGGATAACAGCAAAGAACTAACAGAAGTAGTAAGGCAAGGACTTAAAGATAATATGAAAATAAGCCATCTTCTCACCGAGGATGAGATGAGTACTACAATGGGGTCAGAAGATTTTCACCATCTGGTGATACATAATAAAAAGAAAAATTACTGCTATGTCAATATAGGCATTGCAGAACCTGCTCGCTTTGAAAAATCATTCAAAGAACGACAAGCTCCACCATTTAATAATCACAATGGCGATTTTGAAGTTGATCTAAACTCCATCCCATACGGAAGCAAAGCTGCCGTATTTGGGCTACTCTCTATCTTTAACCATTACAAACATTAAACATCTTTTTCATACTAAAATAGCCATTTGATACTTAATCAAATGGCTATTTTTTATTTCAGTCAAGTAATTTTCATTTTAGGAAATCTTCATTTTTAAACTCGGGATTAGGGTATTTGTAAAATCCTTCTCCAGTGGCAACTCCCAATTTATTTTTATCGATAAATTCTGTTTTCAGTTTTTCCACTGCTTCCAGATGATCCTTATCATTAGCCTGTTCAGCTTTAGTTTTATGAATATTATATACCGTATTCAAACCTATAACATCAAAAAAACCAAAGGGCCCAGCATTGGAGTTAGTTCCCTTCATCCAAGTTTTATCAATGGTTTTGTAATCTGCCACTCCCCTCCCGTATAGCGTAAGAGCAGCATCCAAAAACGGCACCATTAGAGTGTTCAAAATATACCCTGGTTGCTCTTTATTTAGCTCCAAAGCTACCATCCCTATACTAGTAGCAAAGGCACTTACCTTTCTAAAAACCTCGTCACTAGTTTTACTGGTTCTCATTACCTCAGCTGTATTAAGAGACCAAATTTTATTAGCAAAATGAAGAGCTAAAAATCTGTCAGGTCGTCTTGTAGCCTCCATAAAACTACTTGGTAAAAGTGTAGAACTATTGGTTGCAAAAATAGTTTTTTCTGGTGCTACATCGGCCAACTGAGAATAAAAATCTTTTTTAATATCAATTTTCTCTGGTACAGCTTCTATCAAAAGATCTGCATCTGCCACTGCATCTGCTAGATTTGTGGTAAAATTAATACTATCTAAACTCCTTTCCAGCTCTTCACACTCAATTCCAAAATCATTAATATATTCCGAAAAATTCTTCTCCATTGCTATACGCCCTCTATTCAATGCTTCTTCTGTAATATCATAAACGCTCACTTCATACCCGTTCAAAGCAGTATGAAACGCAATTTGAGCACCTAATACACCACTTCCTGCAACTGCGATTTTTTTAAAAGAATTAGAATCCATTGTTATAAATTTTTAATGTTAAAAAACTAAAAACTACTATTTTTACGATAATAGCCTTTTGAAATCATAACACAAAGTTACTTTTAAAAAAAAGTAATCACAAATAACATTTCATAAATTTCATCAACAAAATGTTAAATTTTACAAAAAGTACACTTTACTGAAGGTACCAATTTAAAAAAAGAGCGTTCCTATAAAAGTGAATACAAAAAAAAATCATTCATCTTTCACCGCTGGGGTAGTGAATACCTCCAAAAGCCCTTCGGGCAATTGCATTTTAATGAATTTTTCTTCTCTATTAACTTCTAATATCCAATCTTTAATGATAGGCACTACCACTTCTTTGCCATCTAAATCGGAAATAAAATAGTGCTGTGCGGTTTGATCATTGATAGATTCTACCGTTCCAAAATCCACATTATTTTCATCCAACAATTGATAGCCTATCACTTCGTGATAATAAAAGCTTTTCCCAGTAAGCTTTGGTAAAGTGGAAAGTGGCAGATACACATTTTTATTCACCGCTTGCTCTACCATAGCCTCCGTGCTATTCTTGAAGGAAATCAGCTTGGTATCCCCTTTGAGCCATTGTTGTTTTTCAATAAAAAAAGGCACCAAAAGTCCATTGATTTCCACAAATAAACCTTCTATTTTTTTATACATTTCAGGCTGGTCGGTATCCAATTTCAACACCACATTTCCTGCGAGCCCGTGCTTTCGAGTGATTTTACCCAATAAATAGCAATCTTCTTTTTTCACTGTTTTATTTTAAAAAAGTCATTCAAATATAAACATAAAAATAGAGACGCCCAAAAGACATCTCTATTTAGATTATTCAGAACAAGGTTTTAGTTAAGCTTGTTCTTCAGTTCCTTCGTTAGCTTCTGCTACTGGAGCTTCTTCTGCACCTTCAGCCACTGGAGCCTCTTCTTCAGCGTTAGCTGCTGCCTCCTCAGCAGCTTTAGCCTCTGCTAAAAGAGCTTCTTGAGCTGCAATTCTATCTGCATTTACTTTAGCTTCTGCTTCCAAAGCTGCTTTTTTAGCATCTGCTTTCGCATTAGCCAAACCATCTTTTTTAGCTTGAATAGCTTGCTCCTTAGCTTCCAACCAAGCGTTGAATCTTTTTTCAGCTTCAGCTTCATCAAAAGCACCTTTTGCTACACCACCTTGTAAGTGCTTCTTGTAAAGAGCACCTTTGTAAGACAAGATTGCTCTAGCTGTGTCTGTAGGCTGAGCACCATTGTTCAACCATTTTACAGCAGCATCTACATTAAGTTCGATGGTAGCTGGGTTAGTAATTGGGTTGTAAGTTCCAAGCTTTTCGATGAATTTACCATCTCTTCTTGCTCTGGAATCTGCAACTACGATGTGGAAGAAAGGTTTTCCTTTTTTCCCGTGTCTTTGTAATCTAATTTTTACTGACATATTGTTTTGATTTTTTGGGAACTCGTCCCGGTTAATATTTTAAGTCTGCAAAGTTAATCTTTTTTTCGGAATACACCTCACAATTGTTGCTTTTTTCAAACAATTATTTTGCACTCAATCCAAAGTTCCGATGTAAAAAACGCCTAAACACCTTTGGTTTTCAGTCAAGTTCAGGTAAGACGATAGCATCAGAGAAATAGGCGGAGAACTCCAATAGCAACCCAAATGATGCTCTGTACAAGTGAGATACATATTTTGCACCGCCATTGCCACCGCTGCTGTTTCCTCCCACTCTGGTACCAAGCCAGAAAATTCTACCACAATGGGTATTACTGCACTAGCACGAGAAATTTTAAATCCTATATCTTCATACTTTTTCTGTAAAAAGGCTGCGGGAGCCGTGCTTTCCTTGTACAATCTTTGCAATTCCTCTCCCAATTTTTCTTTTTCCTCGCCTAGTAAAACTTGAAATCGCCACGGCTTGGTGCGTTTATGATTAGGAGCAAAAGTTGCCGAGCTTAAAACCTCATCTAGGATTTCTGTGGGAATTACTTTCCCTGTATAGTCTTTCGGGAAAATACTTCTTCGGCTTTCTATAATGTTTTTCAGTGTCATTTTATCTTGATTTAAATTAAATTTGAATTCCTCCATATCTCACAAAACTTCCTAAAACCAGCATTAATACGCCTATAACGGTTACAGAAATGATATGAAATGCCATCAAAGGGAGCTTCTGAGGGGAGAGTTTAGGAAGTACAAAAATATTAGCACTTAAGGCAAATAAAATTGTGAGAAATAATAGCGAAAGTTTTAGGGACACTACCGTTTCTATCGCATTGGAAAAATGAAACCATTGTTTCCAATCTACACCCATCTGATACGCCATCCATATCCCTGTGATGACCATAATGAGAAGTGCAGGCATCCCGATTTTCTCATACTTCCTTTCAAAATTGAGCAGTATTTCTGGATCTTTTTTTCGTAATACTTCGGGTAATATTCCCAATGCTAATACCAGATGACCGCCCACCCAGATGGTAGCCCCCAGCAAATGAAAAACGAGTAATAAATGATGAGACATTGTTTCCTATTTTTAAAAGAACAAATTTAGATATTTATCCTAAAAAGAAGATAGGTTAAACGCACGAAATTTATAAACTACTAATAACTAACGATTTGTATTTTCGTCACTTTCTACAAAAGTAATCAAGATTAAAATGAAATAAATTGATATTCAATATATAATTTATCAAGTGTCTTCAAAATATAATTTCGTGCGTTTAACCTAAAAAGAAGATTGGAAGATAAATTTCTAATTCAAAAAAACATTACCTTTGCATTTTTCCATAAGAAATTCGGCTTGTTGATATTCCAATTGGAGTATAGGAAAGTCCGGACACCATAGGGCAACATAGCGGATAACATCCGTCCGTAGTGATACGAGGACCAGTGCAACAGAAAGCAAGTACAGTTAGGCTGTAGTGAAATCAGGTAAACTCTATGTGGTGCAATGCTAAGTATATCATCAGTTAAGGGCGGCTCGTCCGTTGATGAGGGGTAAGCAGCTAAAGCTTTGTAGCAATACCAAGCGGAGATAAATAACAAGCGATTTGCCATTGGCAAATAACAGAATCCGGCTTATAGAATTTCTTATGGTTTTTCAGTTTAAAATAAAAACGCCCCATTATGAGGCGTTTTTTCTATTAAGTTGGGAAATAGTTTATTTTTTTGTAGCTTCTGCAGCATTAGCATCTACTTTTCCTTTGATGTGGAGAACAGCTCTTCCATTCTTAGGGTCATTAGAATAAACTTCTATCAGCTTTTGGAAATCTCCTACCAACTCGGTATTATATCCTACTTTAATTTGGGCAGATTTTCCAGGTAAGATAGGCGTTTGGCTCCATTCTGGTGTTGTACATCCACACGATGCCTGCACTCTAGAGATTACCAATGGCTTATCACCAGTATTTTTCACAGTGAAAAAACGATGTCCCTCAGAGCCTTTCTTCACAGTACCGTATTCTATTGTAGTTTTATCAAAAGAGATGGTCTGTGCAGTTGCCAAAGCAAAACTTCCTATCACAAACATTCCAGCGAATAATTTTTTCATAACTAATAAAATTTAAATTAAAATAATTCCTTTTTTGGATTAATTTTAAGGTGCAAAGTTAAAAATATTTTTGATAAACGAATTTTTAAATTTTTGTTTTCGTTATTTTTGCAAAAATAAAGCCAAAATAAAATCGTATGCAGATATCAGATAAATACAATCCTCAGGATACAGAGCAAAAATGGTACAACTTCTGGTTGGAAAACAAATTCTTCCACTCAGAGCCAGATGATAGACCGGCTTATACCATCGTAATTCCACCGCCCAATGTTACGGGAATCCTCCATATGGGACATATGCTGAATAATACCATTCAAGATGTGTTGGTTCGCCGTGCTAGGATGCAAGGGTTTAATGCCCTTTGGGTGCCTGGGACAGACCACGCTTCCATTGCAACAGAAGCCAAAGTGGTGGCAAAACTAAAATCCGAAGGGGTCAATAAATCTGATATTACCCGCGAAGAGTTCCTGAAACACGCTTGGGATTGGACACATCAATATGGTGGAACTATTTTAGAACAATTAAAAAAACTCGGTTGCTCTTGCGATTGGGACAGAACCCGCTTTACAATGGAGCCGAAATTATCGGAGCAAGTAATTAAATCTTTTGTGGATTTATACAACAAAGGTCTGATTTACAGAGGTTACAGAATGGTTAATTGGGACCCAGAAGCTAAAACCAATATCTCTGATGAAGAAGTAATTTTCAAAGAACAAAACGGAAAACTCTATTTCCTTAAATATCAAATTGAAGGTTCGGAGGAGTTTTTAACTGTTGCTACTACGCGTCCAGAGACTATTTTTGGTGATGTGGCTATTTGTGTCAATCCGAATGATGAAAGATATACCCATCTAAAAGGTAAAAAAGTGATTGTTCCGATTGTCAATCGTGCAATTCCAATTATTGAAGATGATTATGTGGATATAGAATTTGGTACAGGTGCTTTGAAAATCACGCCTGCCCACGATTTGAACGATTATGAAATCGGACAAAAGCATAATTTACCAATGATTGATGCCCTTGATGATGATGCCAATCTAAACGAACACGGATTGCATTATGCAGGGAAAAACAGATTTGAGGTAAGAAAACTTATCGCAAAAGAATTGGAAGAGAAAAATCTTTTGTTAAAAGCAGAAGATTATGTGAATAAAGTGGGAACTTCCGAGAGAACAGGAGCGGTAATTGAACCTAAAATCTCCCAGCAATGGTTCTTGAAAATGGCTGAAATTGCCAAGCCAGCCCTTGATGTGGTGATGAATGACGAGGTGAAATTCCACCCAGAGAAGTTCAAAAATACTTATAAACATTGGATGGAAAATATCCGAGATTGGAATATTTCTCGTCAATTGTGGTGGGGACAACAAATTCCTGCTTACTATTATGGCGAGGGCGAAAATGATTTCGTGGTGGCGGAAAATATTGAAAAAGCTCTTGAATTAGCAAGGCAAAAGGCTAATTGCCAATCGCTAACGGCTAATGACCTTCGTCAAGATGAAGATGCTTTGGATACTTGGTTCTCATCTTGGTTGTGGCCAATGTCGGTATTTGATGGCTTGCTAGACTCTGAAAATAAAGATATTAATTATTATTATCCAACGGCAGACCTCGTTACAGGGCCAGATATTATTTTCTTCTGGGTTGCTCGTATGATAATGGCAGGATTGGAATGGCGAGGCGAAATACCTTTTAAAAATGTGTATTTCACAGGGATTGTAAGGGATAAACAGAGAAGAAAAATGTCTAAATCTTTGGGTAACTCGCCAGACCCAATAGAATTGATTGATAAATACGGAGCAGATGGCGTAAGAGTAGGTATTCTATTGAGTTCTGCGGCAGGGAACGATTTGTTGTTTGATGAAGATTTAATGCTTCAAGGGCGAAATTTCGCTACCAAAATTTGGAATGCTTTCCGCTTGACTCAAGGTTGGAACAAAGAAAACAAACCAGCAGGAGAAGCTGAAAAACAAACAATAGAATGGTTTAGAAATCAGCTTGATAAAACAATTTTGGAAATTGAGGAGCAGTTTGAAAAGTTCAGAATTTCCGATGCCTTGCATTTGATTTATAAATTGATTTGGGATGATTTCTGCTCGTGGTATTTAGAAGCGGTAAAACCTAATTTCGGGGAAGCCATTTCGCAAGAAGTCTATGATGAAACGATGAATTTCTTTGGCGAACTGATGAAACTCTTGCATCCATTTATGCCGTTCTTAACGGAAGAATTGTGGCAAAACATCGCTGAAAGAAAAGTGACAGAAGCCCTTGTGGTAGCTCAGCAAAGAAAAGCAAAAGGTTTTGAAGAAAAAACGATTACAGATTTTGATTTTGCTAAAGAATTGATTTCAGGGGTGAGAAACTACCGTCAAAGCAAAGGAATTTCACCGAGAGAAGAGGTGGAGATTTTTACCAATGCAGAGCGTTTTGAAAACGAAGCTATTGTAAGAAAATTGGCGAATGTTTCCGAAATTCACTTCGCAGGAAAAACCGATAAGCCGAGCTTTACTTTCTTGGTGGGGGCAACGGAAGTTTCCATACCACTCAGTGAACATCTGGATTTAGCAGAAGAGAAAAAGAAAACCGAAGAGGAATTGGCATATCTAAAAGGCTTCTTGGTTTCGGTGGAGAAAAAACTAAGCAACGAAAAGTTTATCGCCAATGCCAAACCAGAAATTGTAGAAAACGAACGCAAAAAACAACGCGACGCCCAAGAAAAAATCGCTCTATTAGAAGAGAAATTGAAGGGGTTGTAATTAGCAAATCATCGTTTTTATAAAAAAGGCTGTCCGAAAAAGGATAACCTTTTGGTTTAGTCTTTCAACATTTTATCCTCACATTTAATAATTGCTAAAATCAAAAAAAGAGACAGCTTATGCCGTCTCTTTTCTCTTTCATTGATAATAATCTTTTATTTTATCATCAACTTAGCAGATTGTTTTTTACCGTTGTTATCCACTAGATTAAGGATATAAACCCCTTTTGGATATTGGGTCAGGTTCAAGTCTGCTTTGTTATCTCTAACATCTTGCTTATAGATTTGCTTACCACTCATATCGTAAACTTCTGCTTTCAGCGAAGTAACGCCAGAGCCTGCTTCTACTACAAATCTTCCATCGGATGGGTTTGGATAGATTTTCAAGCCTTCATTCTTCACATCGGATGTGGAAAGATTGGTGATATTTACTTCTACCCTCTTCGGTTCTGAAATCTTACCATCAGAATACAATGCATACACATCATAAGCATAGAGTCCGTTGGCTGTTACCACCTCATCATAGCTTTTATCCGCAACATCATTGGTTTCTTTCACTACCCCTGTATTGACTTTCTCTACTTTATAACCAACTAGTTTTGGCAAGTCTAACACTCCCATAACAACATTGGTATTAGCAGTAGCTAAAGATGGATCTTCAAAATGAGCTGCAATCTCTTGCTGAGTTACCAACTCCTGTCCCTCTTGGAACTTCACCAATGGATTATCTACCAAATTAACCCCAGATACCTTACCTGCAGCCGCGGTAGTAGTTTTATCATTATAACCTACCATGATATCATCTAGTGCCAACTCTCTTCCTGCATCTTCTGCTTTAGTTCTGTGATGGAACACTAGATAGAAATCTTTTCCTGTATAATTTTTGATATCTATTGTTCTGGTCACAAATTTTCCAATACCTTGTGTCAGCTCTGTACCTTCAAACGAATACACCTTATGCCCCGCTTTCAAGTAGTCTTCATCTATGGCTCTACCATCTTCTACCTCTACGATATAGACATCATATCTTTCTAGTCTTCTATGTCCCGCTGCAAATTTTAACACCTCTGCTCCAGATCGTATCCTAGGCGTAACGAACCAATCGTCTGAATCTATATTTTCATAATTATACCAAGATTGACTCATCAACCCGTTTCCAGAAGTGGCAAATAAACTCTGTACAGACCAAGTAGCACGCTGATCTCCTTTATTAATCACCGTAACACCAGCAGGTCTGGTTGGCGTACCCGTACCAAAGTTCTCTTCATAATCTGGATTCATCAATGGTCTTTCCCAAGTAAGTGCTACTTTATCAGTTTCCAATTGCCCTGCTAAGTCTTGCACTGGATTATAAAGCCCTTTTACGGTAATCAAATCAGCTTTTGTAACAGTTGCTGTATTCACCAAAGATTTCACTTCTAATGCGACGCTATATTTTCCTTCTTTAGCAAACTTAATATCTGGGTGAGTAGATGCAGCTGTTGTACCATTGGCAAACTCTACCCCATCGCTAGGGGTTACCGTCCATTTGAATTCCGTTGGCAAAGGATTTCCTGTAGAAGTATTGGTAAACTTCACCACTTCTCCCTCATAAATAACAGGAGAGGTATTGGTAAACCTTGCCACAGCCGCTGTATTTTTTGCTGTGATATAAGCTGTTTTGGTTTCTACTGTTTCCCCTTCTGAATTGCTCACCTTCAAGGTTACGGTATATTTTCCTTCTTTGGTGAACACCCCTTTTGGACTTTCAGAATTTTTATCAAAACCATTAGAATAGACAAAGTCTTCCGCAGCACCTCCTACTCGCTCTATCACCCACTCACGAGACAAAATAGGTTGCGATGCTGTAGTTACCACATCACCTACCAATGTTACCTCTTCAAATGTATTAGGATTAACTTTACTTGCTCTAAAATCCACCATTGGTTTTCCTTGAGCATATCGAAGATCTACATTATCCAGCAATACGGCATAAGACTCTTCCTCTGCCTGCATTTTATGATGGAATCCTAAATAAATCACCTGATCCGCATCTGGTGTAAATTCATACACATATCTTTTATAAGCCGCTGAAGGCGTTTCTACAGCGATACTACCCAGCTGATTCATTCCTGCTTTATCAGGATTATTACCCCAATAAACCGCCACTTTTTCGTTCATTGATTGGGCTCTTCCCAAATAGAATGATAATCTATAAGGTACGCCTCCTTTCACTTTTAGCGGATTAGAATACATCCAATCATCTGTTCCTTTTCCTCCTCCTGGGAAGCTTACTGCAATTGAAGTTCCTGCATAAGCCAAATTAGCATCCACATATTTCATCCAAGCTCTACCATCACCATTCACATCCTCTGCCGTCCAGCCTCTGCTTGCAAAATCCTCTTCATAACCGAAAGAAAACGACTTGTCTTGAGCCGTAACATCTACCAAATAACTGTACGCATTGATTTCATCTCTATTGTTTACACTTACTTCATCGCCATCAAACTCTACAGTTGCCACAAATTTAAAATCTACAAAAGGCTCTGTAAGATTCACATTAGCGGTTACTTTCTGTACCTCTTTAGATGCAATTTCAGATAAAGGCAACTCTCCTGAAGACACTACTTCTCCTGTTGCTACTTTAATAAATTCATACTTAACTTTAGCCCCCGTTACTGATTGAGCTCCTTTATTTTCCACTTCAATCTCTACGGGCGTTGCAGCAGTGTATTGAACATTAGGTACGGCTACTTTTATTCCTTTAAGGGCCAAATCTATATTAACACCTGCATTGACACCTGTGGCAACCAATGAATATTCTTGAGTAGTGGTTTTCTCCAAATCTACCAACAGATTACCATCTGCGTCATAAACAAACTTATTTTTTCTAAGGTCTGCTTTGTGAGACACCTCTATTTCATAAGTAGCCCCTGCTTCAGGATTTTCTATCACCACTTGCTCCACATTATCCACCACATTATTCCCTTTTACAGCAGGATTATTTGGATTTACAGGGTCTAATGTCCACGGCAAATATTCCACTCCATTTTTAGTAATTTTAATATCCAAATCATTCACCAAAGTAGGCAGTCTATTATTCAGTTCGCCATCACTTGGTAAATCTTTCGGAGCAGGATCCGTCCAAGCAACAGTCACTACAAGAGGCTCGGAACCCGACGCCACAACTTGGATTCTATCTGAATTTTTATTCCTTAGGGTTCTTTCCGAAATCAAAGCATACTGCCCGTTGGTAGAAATGGTTACCGCTGCTTTATGAGCATCAAGCAATCCCCAACCACTTTTATAATCTGGTCCTACCGCATCTCCCGCTTCATTAGCCGTTCCAATAGCTAAAGCACGCAATGTAGCTGCTTTCATAAAGGTACCATTGTTCAAGTTTTTATAATGCTCTTGAAGCAAGATTAAAGACCCTGCCACATTAGGAGATGCCATAGAGGTTCCATTAGAAGCCGCATAAGATGTAGCATTAGGCGTCACAGAAGAAACCACTCCTACCCCAATCCCAGAAAGATCTGGCTTGATTCTACCATCATCTACAGGTCCAAAGGCACTAAAACTCGCCATCTTCACATCAGAAGCAGTTTTGTAGCCATTTGCCATTTTTTCTGCAGCCCCTACAATAAGAATGTTTTTTCCTAATGCACCTTGATTCACACTATCAAACCCAAACTCCCCACCATTCTTCTGACGCGTTTTGGTAGATTCTCTCCACTCCCATTTTTGAGTATCTTCATTAAAGACCTGAACATAGTGTACACCACCCGGCTCTGGTCCCATTCCTCTTGGGTTTCCAGCTGCCTTTACGGGTAAATAATATGGAGCATTCTGTGCAATAACATCCCAATTTCTATCACTCTCTGTATATTTTCCATAGTACTTAAACTCCGTATCATCATCCGAACCTACCCAGTGCCAGCCCGTAGTCCCCGAATAGTTTCCCCAAACAAATCCTCCAAGAAATCCATAGGAGTGATTAGACACCAATGCACCATCTAAAGCCGCCTGCACCATCTCTGCTGCATCATCTGTCCAATCGTAAGCATCCAAGTTAGCCTTTGGTGCCATCCCTTTAGCCCTTGCATCTACTCCAGAAGCCACCAAAGTTCCTGCCACGTGCGTTGCGTGAGAATTAGCCCCCGCTGCCAAATCTTTCTGTTTCACTCTACCCCCAAACTCCTGATGCGATGTCAATACACCACCGCCATCCCATTCGTGAATTTTCATTCCATCCCCATCAAGATTAAAAATTCCAGCAGAGCTATTCAACTTATTGGTTCCTGTTCCTAGAGCCGCCCCTACATTTGTCGTAACATAATAAAGGGGTCTTCCCGTTTTTCTATCAAAGCCTTTCAACTGGAAGTGCTGCCCATTAGATTCCCCCGAAAACAAAAGTCCCTTCTCTTGAGCTTTTGCTTGCAACTGCTTTGTAGTAAGCGTGTTTTTTTTCAAATTCTTTTGCAACGCCTGCAATGCTTGCAAATTAGTTTCTTTCTTAATTAACTGCACTTGCTTTTCTGTCTGTGCAAAAAAGAAAGACGGCATTAGCATAAAGCCCGCTGCAATAGGCAAAGTACTATTCATTCCTAGTATTCTACCAAATGTAGATTTCTTCATATAAATGTTTGTTTAAAATTACCCAACAATATTAACCATATCTTACCATATACGCAAGATAAAAAACAAACAAAATAAAAATATTATAATAAACAAACATTTGTTTAACAAAAAGAAAATACAAAAACAATAACCTAAATTTATCATTTTATCAATAGAAAAATCACTATGCAAAACACAACATAAAACCATCTCCACATCGACCATTAAACAAAAGAAGCCGTCCATTACTGGACGACCTCCTTGTTATTGATTTAATAATAAAAACTTATTTTATCATCAATTTCGCAGATTGTTTTTTACCATTATTATCCACTAAATTAAGGATATAAACCCCTTTTGGATATTGGGTCAGGTTCAAGTCTGCTTTGCTTCCTCTGAAGTCTTGCTTATAGATTTGCTTACCACTCATATCGTAAACTTCTGCTTTCAGCGAAGTAACGCCAGAGCCCGCTTCTACTACAAATCTTCCATCGGATGGGTTTGGATAGATTTTCAAGCCTTCTTTCTTCACATCGGATGTGGAAAGATTAGCAATATCTATGGTTACGCTTACTGGTTCAGATTCTTTGCCATCAGAGTAAACGCCATAAACTTTATAAGTATATGAACCATTTTCTGAAATAGCATCGGTATGCGTTCTATTATCCACACCATCCTTAGTAACAAGAGCTACATCATTCTTCTCAATTCTATAACCTGTGAGGCGAGGGATATCTATGAATCCAAATGGCTGAATGACTTCCGAAGTCATTACTTTAGGTTTAGAAAACTCTTCAGATGTCACCACTCTTTCCTTTGTTTTGATGATAGACTTATAATCCTCATACTGCGTAGCATCAACCTGTTTTCCTGAATTAGACTTTGGTAATGTATTATCATACCCTATTTCTAGTTCATCAATAATCAAAGCAGAACCATCATCAGAAGCTTTAGTTCTATGGTGGAATGCAATAAAGAAATCTTTATTGGTATGGTCTTTTATATTAAACTCTTGAAGCGTATAGGTTTTAATAGTGCCTTGTGCTTCATTAGTCAGAAATTTATATCCTGCTTTGAGTTGTTCCACTGTAGGGGTTTCACCAGATTCTGGAGCTTCTACCACATAGAAATCATATCGCTCTGGATATGGCACTCTCATCATAAACCTTAATACTTCAGCTCCTGCTCTCATCTTAGGTGTTATCAACCAATCATCTGCATCGAAGGGCCCACCATAAAACCAAGATAACGATGCGATTGCCTTTCCTTTGTAACCTGCCCCTAGTGGCACCCAAGTATAACCATCTCTGTTTTCATTAATAACTGTCCATCCACTAGCATTAGCATCTGTTTCAAAACTTTCCTGATACAGAATGTTCATAATAGGTCTTTCCCAAGTTAAATGAACCTCTTTAGAAGCATTGTCAAGTGAATATTTCAAATCTCTTGCTTCATTATAGATTCTATTTACTGTGATATAATTCTCTCTTATTATGGAATGGGTATTCTGTTCAGATTTTACTTCCAACGCTACCGAATAAGTTCCCATCTTATTAAATTTCACTTTTGGATGAAGAGATGCATCTGTAGAATCTACAAACTCAACACCTTCACTTGGCGTAATAGTCCACTTAAATTCAGTAGGCAATGGATTCCCCGTAGAGGTGTTTCTAAAGGCAATCTGTTCTCCTTCAAAAATAGAAGTAACGGCGGCATTAAAGCCAGCTCTAGCAGCAACATTTTTCGCTGTAATATAGGCCTCTTTCACCGCTTCAGCTTCACCTTTAGCATTAGTCACTTTCAGTATCACTTTATAAGTCCCTTCTGCTGTAAATCTTACTTTTGGATTTTCTGAAGCAGCAGATGTATTTTCTTTAAACTCAAATGTTGCGGGTTCAATAATCCATTGACGAGACAATACTGGCTGAGTAGAAGCTACCAAAGTTTTATCTTGAAAAGATACGGTTTCATAAGTATTAGGATTTACTTTACTTGCTGCGAAATCTACCACTGGCTTCATCTCTGCGTGTTGCACCACTACTTCGTCCAATGCCACAGCATAAGTTTCTATATCTGCCGCCGCCAAGTGATTAAATCCTATATAAACGGTCTGATCACTAGGTACTGTAAATTCAAAATGATTCTGGGTATATTGATTAAAATCTGCTACTTCTATCCTTTGTCCTATTGGATTAGTCATCGCAGTAACTTTAGGCTCAGTTCCCCAGAACAGTTGAACCCCTTCTTCCAACTCTTGGAATTTTCGGGTATGAAGCACCACTCTATATAATGCTCCACCTTTAAGTTTAATTGGATTAGAAAACAACCAGTCATTTGTTCCCTTTACACCGCCAGCCAAATTGATAGCGAAATTGGTTCCTTTGTAAGCTAATCCAGAAGACTCATATTTTCTCCAAGTACTGCCATCTGCATCCACATCTTCTGATTGCCATCCATTTTTTGTAAAATCATCTTCAAAACCAAAGGTATGCGTTGTTTCGTCTGGTCTAAGGTCTGCCACAATACCATACACCAAAGCTTCTTCTTTATCATTAACAGCCACCTCATCTCCTGACAATAGGACCTGTGCCACAATTTTGTAATTAACAAAAGAACGGCTCAAATCCAATGTTTTCTCGATCTTCAGAACACCTCCTGCAGGAATGTCAGTTAAATTTTCTGAACCCGAAGTTACCGATATCCCCGTATCTACATTGATTAATTCATAATTCAACACGCCACCTGATGTGGATTCTACACCTTTATTTTCAATCTCAAATTCCACTGGTGTCTGTGAACCATATTCTGCTAATTCAGCTTTTACATTGATTTTCTTAACTGTTAGGTCTTGCTTTACTCCTGCATTAACTCCCGTTACTACCAAAGAATAATCTTGAGTTGTGGTATTTTCTAAATCAATTTGCAAATCACCATTAGCATCAGTAATCAGTTTATTTTTTCTCAGATTACCTTTGTGTCCTACTACAATTTCATACACTGCTCCTGCCTCTGGACTTTCTATCACGATTTGCTCTACATTATCCACCGTATTATCCCCTTTCTCCGCTGCATTAGCAGGATGCTCAGGGTTTAGTTTCCAAGGCAAAAACTCTTCCCCGTTTTTTCTTACTCGCACATCTAGGTCATTCACCAATGTAGCTAATCTTTCATTCAAGGTATCTTCTGATGGTAAATCCTTAGGCGCTGGGTCTGTCCAAGCAATGGTTACCACCAAAGGTTCTGAACCAGAAGCCGTAACAGAAATTTTATCTTGCGTTGAATTTCTAAGGGTTTTCTCTGAAATCAACGCATATTTTCCATTGGTAGATATTGCCGTTGCTGCTTTGTAGGCGTTTAACAAGCCCCAACCACTTTTATAATCTGGTCCTGGAGCATCGCCAGCTTCATTGGCAGTAGCAATGGCCAAAGCTTTCAGCGTAGCCGCTTTCATAAAAGCTCCATTATTCAGATTTTTATAATGCTCTTGTAGTAATAATAAGGAACCCGTAACATTAGGAGATGCCATAGAAGTACCACCCATAGTGGTATAAGCCGCCACCCCTCCTGTATTGGTAGAATAGATGCCCACACCAATCCCCGAAATATCAGGTTTGATTCTACCGTCATCTACCGGACCGAAGGCACTAAAACTTGCCATCTTCACATCGGAAGATTTCTGGTAGCCACCATTGATTTTTTCAGCTGCTCCTACCACCAAAATATTTTTACCCAATCCTCCTTGATTCACACTATCAAATCCAAATTCGCCTCCATTTTTTTGTCTATTCTTAGTAGATGATTTCCACTCCCATTTTTGAGTACTTTCATTATAAACCTGTACATAATGTGTTTCTCCTGGCTCTGGTCCATCACCTCTTGGATTTCCAGCAGCTTTTACGGGTAAATAAAATGGTGCATTCTGTGCAATAACATCCCATTCTCTATCGCTTTGGGTATATTTACCATAGAGTTTATATTCTGTATCTTCATCACTTCCTATCCAATGCCAACCCGTCATCCCAGAGTAATCTCCCCATACAAATCCACTTAGATAACCATAAGAATGGTTAGATAATATAGCTCCGTCCATTGCAGCAGAGACCATTTCCGTTTCATCATCTGTCCAATCATAGGTATCCAAAAGTGCTTTAGGAGCCATACCTTTGGCTTTAGCATCCACCCCAGACGCTACCATTGTCCCTGCCACGTGTGTAGCGTGAGAACTATTGCTAGATGGCTTATCTTTCTGCACTACCCTTCCTCCAAATTCTCTGTGAGCCACATTAACAGCACCACCATCCCACTCGTGAACTTTCATCCCCTCTCCATCAAGATTGAAAATTCCAGCAGAGCTGTTCAGTTTATTGGTTGCAGTACCTAATGCTGCTCCCGCATTGGTGGTAATGTAATAGATAGGTTTTCCTGTTTTTCTATCGAAGCCCTTCAACTGAAAATACTGCCCCTTGGATTCTCCTGAGAATAATAGCCCCTTTTCTTTTGCTTTTAATTGCAACTGTTTCGTAGTAAGAGTATTTTTCTTTTTATTGGCTTGAAACACCTTTAAAGCCTGAAAATCTGTCTCTTTTTTTATTGCTTGAAGTTGCTTCTCCGTTTGAGCAAAGAAAAAAGACGGCATCAGCATAAAACCTGCTGCAATGGGTAAAAGCCCGTTTCCCAACAAAGCTTTAACTTTCGTAGATTTCTTCATATAAATGTTTATTTAAATTTCTGTTACAATTTTATGAATTATTTTTTTACCATACAATATAAAACTTTACAAAAACAATCGATTTTAAACATTTTAAACGATTGTTTAGTTAAAATACAATAAAATTAACAGTAAAAAATTTCGATTATCACAAAATAAAAATAACAAAAAGAAACAGCATAAAACCATCTACACATCGACCATTAAACAAAAGAAGCCGTCCCCTATTGGACGACTTCCTTGTTATTGATTTAATAATAAAAACTTATTTTATCATCAATTTCGCAGATTGTTTTTTACCGTTGTTATCCACTAAATTAAGGATATAAACCCCTTTTGGATATTGGGTCAGGTTCAAGTCTGCTTTGCTTCCTCTGAAGTCTTGCTTGTAGATTTGCTTACCGCTCATATCGTAAACTTCTGCTTTCAGCGAAGTAACGCCAGAACCTGCTTCTACTACAAATCTTCCATCGGATGGGTTTGGATAGATTTTCAAGCCTTCATTCTTCACATCGGATGTGGAAAGATTGGTAACATTTACCTCTACTCTCTTCGGTTCTGAAACCTTACCATCAGAATATAATGCATACACATCATAAGCATAGAGTCCGTTAGCTGTTACCACCTCATCATAGCGTTTATCCGCAACATCATTGGTTTCTTTCACCACACCCGTATTGACTTTCTCTACTTTATAACCAGTAAGCCTTGGCAAGTTAAGAACCGCCATAGTTGTTTTATGATGGCTTGAAACCTCAGATGGAGCTGCTATATGAGCCGCTACATCCTTATAGGACACTAATTCTTTAGCTTCCTGAAGTTTCATAAGAACATTCTTCTCAGTTTTTCTAACTTCCTCGGTAGTCTTGCCTGTAGCCACTTCATTATCGTATCCTACAAGTATATCATCAATAGCCAACTCATATCCTTCATCTTCTTTTTTAGTTCTGTGATGAAATGCTAAATAGAAATCTTTACCTGTATAGTCTTTAATATCTATTTTTCTTTTCACAAAGCTTCCGAAGCTTCCCGTGAGCTCTTTTCCATCGAAGCTATAAACTTTGTGCCCAGTTTTCAGATATTCTGGAGTTATTTCTCTACCTTCTTCTGCCTCTACGATGTAAACATCATATCTTTCAAATCTTCTATGTGCTACCGAGTAAGTCAATAACTCTGCTCCTGAGCGTATTCTAGGCGATACAAACCAATCATCCGTATCAATATGATCAAAGAGATACCAAGATTGATTCATTAGTCCGTTTCCTGTGGTACTAAATAAACTCTGAACCACCCAGGTAGATCGCTCATCTCCACCATTGATAATTGTAACACCTTCTGGTGCTACCGCTACACCAGTTCCAAAGTTTTCTTCATAATCAGGATTCATCAATGGTCTCTCCCAAGTTAAAGACACTTTATCTTCACTGAATGCACCTTCAATATTTTTAACTGCATTGTGAACACCTCTTACAGTAACAAGATTTTCTCTTCTAACTTTTGCGGTATTTACTTTAGAAGTCGCCTCCAATTCCACAGTGTACTGACCTGCTTGAGTAAACTTAACTTCCGCATCCCTAGTAGCAGATGTAGTACCATTAACAAACTCAACACCTTCACTTGGAGTGATTGTCCATTTGAATTCCGTTGGCATTGGATTACCTATAGAAGTATTCCTAAACTTCACCACTTCCCCTTCATAAATAGTAGGAAGAGTATTGGTAAATCTTGCTACTGCTGGCGTGTTTTTAGCTACTATATAACCATTTTTAGTTTCTACAGTTTCTCCTTGCGAATTAGTTGCTTTTAAAGTAATGTTATAAGCTCCTTCTTTATTAAATATTATTTTAGGATTAGCTGAATTTTTATCAGTTCCCTCAACAAAATCAAATGTAGAAGGCTCTACAACCCACTCCTGAGAAATAACAGGCTGAGAAGCAGTTGTAACTATATCACCTACCAAATCTACCATTTCAAAAGTATTAGGATTAACTTTACTTGCTCGGAAATCTACCATCGGCTTTCCTTTAGCATAGCGCAAATCCAGATTATCTATCGCTACAGCATATGAAATTTTATCTGCATCTACTTTATTATGAAAACCTAAATAAATGATACCATCCGTCTGAGGCACAAATTCGTACACATAGCGTTTATAATCTCCTGGCTCGGTAGGTATTTCTATTTTTTCAAACAAATTGGTCATCGCTTCTTTATTCGGACTAGTACCCCAATATGCTGAAACATTTTCATCTAATGGCTGAAATTTACTAGCAAAGAAAGACACTCGGTATGTTTCACCACCTTTAACCTTAAATGGATTAGAATACATCCAATCATCAGTTCCTGCTGTTTCTCCAGGAAAATTAAGAGCAAATGAGTTACCAGCATAAGACAATGCTGGATCTGTATATCTCATCCAAGTTTTTCCATCTCCATTCACATCTTCAGAAGTAAAACCTCTTGTTGGTAAATTTTGTTCAAAACCATAAGAGAATGCTTTATCTGGTGAAGTAACATCTACTAAATAACTATGAATAGTGATTTCATCCCTATTATTCACATCTATTTCATCACCTTCAACCTCTACTGTTGCCACAAACTTAAAATCCACAAAAGACTCTGTAAGATCTACCTTTACCTGAAGTGTTTTTGTTGTTCTAGCTTCTATTGAGTCTATAGCAAGATTTCCCGAAGAGACCACTCCTCCTGTACTAGCATTGATAAATTCATACTTTACAACAGCTCCAGATAGCGACTCCATACCTTTGTTTTCAACTTCAATCAACACTGGTGTTTCCGATGTATATTCCACATTCGGCACTGGAACTTTTATAGATTTAATGCCTAAATCTTTCCCCACCCCTTCATCAACACCTGTAATCACTAAAGAGTATTCTTGTATTGTAGTTTTTTCTAAATCAACCTGCATTGTTCCATCTGCATTATAGATAATCTTATTCTTTTTAAGATCGCCTTTATGAGAAATTTCAATCTCATAAGTAGCTCCCGCCTCCGGCTCTTCTATCACTACCTGCTCCACATTATCCACGGCATTATTACCTTTAGTAGCGGCATTATTCGGATTAGCAGGGTCTAGCTTCCACGGTAAATATTCCGCACCATCTTTAGTAATTTTGATATCAAGATCATTTACTAAGGTGGCAAGTCTATTATTCAATTCTTGTTCACTCGGCAAATCTTTAGGTGCTGGATCTGTCCACGCTAGAGTTACCACAAGCGGTTCAGAACCAGATGCTACAACCTTCATCTTATCTACCGCTGTATTTCTCAATGTTTTTTCTGATATTAAAGCGTATTTACCATTGGTAGAAATAGTTACAGCCGCTTTATGAGCATTTAACAATCCCCAACCACTTTTATAATCTGGTCCAGGAGCATCCCCAGCTTCATTAGCCGTTCCAATAACTAATGCTCTAAGTGTAGCAGCTTTCATAAAAGCACCATTGTTCAAATTTTTATAATGCTCTTGAAGCAAGATTAAAGACCCTGTCACATTTGGAGATGCCATAGATGTACCACTCAAAGATGCATACGAATTATCATAAGGTGTTGCCGATGAAATGAGCCCAACTCCAATTCCCGTAATATCAGGCTTAATTCTACCATCATCTACGGGACCAAACCCGCTAAAACTAGCCATCTTCACATCTGTTGCAGCCTTATACCCATTGGTCATTTTTTCTGCAGCTCCAACAATGAGTATATTTTTTCCTAAAGCACCGTGATTAATAGTATCAAACCCTAACTCTCCTCCATTTTTCTGGCGAGGTTTGGTAGATTCTTTCCATTCCCATTTTTTTGTTTCTTCATTATATATCTGAACATAGTAAACTTCACCTGGCTCAGGACCTGCTCCTCTTGGATTTCCAGCCGCTTTTACGGGAAGATAATATGGAGCATTTTGAGCTATAACATCCCAATCTCTGTCACTATCTGTATATTTTCCATAATATTTATATTCCGTATCATCATCAGAACCTACCCAATGCCAGCCCGTGAGACCTGAATAACCTCCCCAAACAAATCCGCTGACAAATCCATAAGAGTGATTAGAAACCAAAGCCCCATCTATAGCAGCCTCTGTCATTTCTATAGTGTCATCCGTCCAATCATACGCATCCAAATTAGCTTTAGGTGCCATCCCCTTCGCTCTAGGATCTACTCCAGCCGCAATCATTGTTCCTGCCACATGGGTAGCATGTCCATTAGCTCCTTGTGCTTGATCTTTTTGAGTAACCCTATTACCAAACTCTTGATGAGTTTTCAAAACAGCCCCACCATCCCATTCGTGAACTTTCATCCCCTCTCCATCAAGATTAAAAATCCCAGCCGAACTATTGAGCTTATTAGTTCCCGTTCCCATTGACGCTCCAACATTGGTGGTCACATAGTAAAGTGGTCTCCCTGTTTTCTTATCAAATCCTTTCAACTGAAAAAACTGCCCATTAGATTCACCAGAATACAATAATCCTTTCTCTTCTGCTTTCGCCTTAAGCTGTTTTGTAGTAAGGGTGCTTTTTCTCAACCCCTTCTGCAACTGCTGCAATCCTTGAACATTCGTTTCTTTCTTGATAACTTGAATCTGCTTCTCAGTCTGAGCAAATACAAATGTTGGCATCAGCATAAAGCCTGCTGCAATTGGCAACAAACCTCTCATATTGAGATTTCGTTTTACCAAAGTAGATTTCTTCATAACAAATTAAAATTTAAAATTCACCCAGCAATATTAACAACTAAAAACCAAACAAACAAGACATTTTTATAAAAAATATTTAAAAAATTACATAATTAAACAAACATTTAATTTATATTTAAACAAAAGTTTAACTATAAATTAAACAACCACAAGCAATATATCAAACCTCCCCCTCCAAATTTAACACCAACTTAAAAGACAAAAAAAGTCGTCTTACAATTAATTGTAAGACGACTTCTTATATTTATTTGTAATACCTTCTAGATATTCTATTCATAAGATTCTCCCCTCCGTATAGCTAACTTGTGAGACAAGTTTTTTTACATCTTTTATGAGGATCTCAAAAAATCCCTACACCTGAGAGAGACTTACCCCCCCCCTTATTGGTACTGATAATAAGTTTCTCCTTCGCCACTTATCCCCCAGTTTTTCACCATTAGTACGCCGGCTGTCTTCATTGATTCTAAACCTACAACCAACGATACTTTATAGTACTTTCCTTTTTTGAATGTTTGTTGTAAGCGTTCTGAATAGGAAGGAGTCATCCCAACTCTATGATAGTTACCTGAAATTGCTTTGTTGATATTAGAAAAAGAAGTCATATAGATAGTCTTTGTATAATTTACTGTACTATTAGCCACAGGAGTACCATTCTTATCTGTTTCCTGATATTTTAAATAAAATCTAAAACTCCCTCTATCTGTATCAGTAATATCTCTTGGTGTTATCTCAAACCATGTATTCCAACTAATTTTAGTAAGGACATTAGTATTCGCTATATCAGGTACTTCAATAAATAATTCTGAATTAGGAATTTCCCAACAATTTGCAGGCAGAGTTTCATCAGCAGTAATTTGATTAGCTTCAGGTAGAGTACGTTCAATATCTGACCTTGTATTAAAAGCAGACTCATAAAGATTCCATCTTCTTCTCGACACTAGTTGTCTAGACAAAGTCCCATCTTCTTGAGCTACTACATTATAAAGAAAGCCTTGTACTTCCTTATTATTGTGGAGCTCTTTTTCTGGCAAGTCTCTCACACGAACCATACCATTTACATCTAATGTTCTTGTTGGATCTTCTGTATTGATCCCCACATTCCTTGTCTGTGCATAAGACATCATAGAAAAACTCAGCAAAGACAATAATCCTAATTTTAATAAATTCTTTTTCATCATATTTTAATTTTTGCGCGCAAAGATAGTAAAAAAATAATACAACTTTATCTTTTTTTAGATTAGATACACAAAAAATACAAAACATTGATAATAAATAATTTACACTTCACAAACTCAATCAAGGCTAAATTCCCCATACGCTGATATTCAATATATATTTGCAAAATGTCTTCATTTGGCATCTTTTGTCATTAATTTACCTTTACATTGTCCTTCGTTGGCATTTCCTGTCACTTTCTGTCCCTTCTTGTCCTATATTTTAGGTAGTTTCTTCGGGAGTTCTTCGGGAATCCTTCCCAAATCTTCCCAAAAAACGCGATTTTTGGGAAGAATTCCGCAAGGAGACTGCAAGAAGAGTGAGAGAAAGCTCTTCCCAATATTATTTCAAAGTGTAGTAAATTTTATTCTATTACTTTGTAAGTAAGTTAAACCAACACTACTGTTTGATAATAATTTATAGATTTCAAGCGTTCCGTTTATCATTTTTAAAAACCACACCTCATTATAAACCCAAAACCCAATAGCAACTCTATTCATTATAGACTTATAAAACATTTTCCTTTCTTTATTTCCACTCTCCACATTATTTCAAAATCTATGTTTACCTTTGCAAAAAATAGCTACATTGAAAAAACTTCTAGGAGAAACCATCATCTATGGTATCGGAGCCATTTTACCAAGGGTTATTACCTTTTTGCTCAATCCATTTTACATTCACTTCATCAGTGCAGAATCTTTTGCGGTGTTTACCAATCTTTATGCGTGGATTGCTTACATCAATATCATTCTCACCTTCGGATTTGAAACCTCTTTCTTTAGATTTTCTGCCGATGAAAATGAACGAGAAAAAAACTTCAACACCTCTTTTTGGTTCGTATTTGGCGTAGCTGCCACCTTCCTACTGATGGTTGTTCTATTCAACAATCCTATCGCTATGCTGATGCAGTACGGCAATCACCCAGAGTTTATCCTTTGGCTTGCCATCATTGCATTTTTAGACGCCATCTGTATGATTCCTTTTGCGTGGCTAAGGTTTCACAACAAGCCCGTCATTTACTCTGCCATTCGCGTTAGTTCCATCTTAGTTCAGACTTTGGTCGTGTTGGCATTATTCCTTTTCATACCGAAAGACACCGCTTTAAAACTAGGACTGAAAGACCAAGTTGCCTATCCATTCATCAGCAACCTATTGGGAAGTCTTGCCGCATTGCTAATGCTACTCCCTATTATTTTAAAGGTAAAATTTCAGTTTAGCAAACCCCTCTTCATCAAAATGCTAAAATACTCTTGGCCGATAATGGTCGCAGGGTTTGCCTTTCAAATCAATGAAAACTGGGACAAGCTGGTTCAGATATACACCATACCACAAGTAGATGCAGGTGCCTACGGCGGATGCTATAAACTAGCGGTACTGATGACCCTCTTCGTTACCGCCTACCGAATGGGAATAGAGCCTTTTTTCTTCAAACAAATGAACAATGAAAACGCCAAACAGACCTATGCCAAAGTTACCGAATACTTTACTCTATTTGCATCAGTAGCAGCACTAGGCATTATTACCAATCTGGAATGGCTCAAGCGACTTTTCATCACCGATAGTTCTTTCTGGATTGCCATAGACATTGTACCCATCATTGTCATTGCCAATTTATTTTTCGGGATTTATTATAACCTCTCCACTTGGTATAAGGTAACCGATAAAACCTATTATGGACTCATCATTTCGTGGATTGGAGCGGCATTAACCATCGTTTTACATTTCCTATTTTTAGAAAAATATGGTTTTATGGTTTCGGCGTGGGTTACCTTCGTGGCATATTTTATAATGATGATACTGTCCTACTTTCTGGGACAGCAGCATTACCCTATTCCCTATAAAGTGAAGAAAATTTCAATATTTTTAATCTTATTGATGGCTTTCAGCTATATTTCTGTAGAGGTTTTGGATTCTCATATCGTGTGGAGCAATGTCCTTTTAGTATCTTATTTGATGCTAATGATTTACGGCGAAAGAACACTGATATTAAGCAAAATTAGCCGCATATCTAAGTAAATTTTGTAAATTTGCTTCCGTTAAAATAAATTAAATTTAATAACTATATAAAAAAACACATCAATGAAAATCATTGTACCTATGGCGGGAAGAGGTTCCAGACTTAGACCGCATACTCTTACCGTACCAAAACCCCTTATCCCTATTGCTGGGAAGCCCATCGTGCAAAGATTGGTAGAAGATATAGCCAAGGTAGCGGGCGAACCTATTGAAGAAATTGCTTTTATCATAGGCGATTTCGGAGACGAAGTGAAGGAATCCCTCATTGCTATCGCTGAAAAATTAGGAGCTAAAGGGAGCATCTATACACAAGATGAGCCATTAGGAACGGCTCACGCCATCAAGTGTGCAGAGCCTTCTATGCAAGGTGATGTAGTAGTAGCATTTGCCGATACACTATTCCGTGCAGATTTTCATTTAGACAAAAATTCCGATGGGGTAATCTGGGTAAAAAAAGTAGAAGACCCATCAGCATTTGGCGTAGTGAAATTGGATGACTATGGCTTCATTACAGATTTTGTAGAAAAACCAAAAGAATTTGTTTCAGACCTCGCTATTATCGGGATTTATTATTTCAAATCTGCGGAAAAATTGATGGATGAAATCAATTACATAATGGATAACAACATTATGGTAAGTGGAGAATATCAGCTCACCACCGCTCTGGATAATCTCCGCGAAAAAGGTGCGAAGTTCTCTCTTGGCAAGGTGGACGATTGGATGGACTGTGGTAATAAAAACGCTACAGTAGAAACCAATGGTAAGATTCTAGAATATGAAAAAGCTGAATTTAGCCAGCATCCGTCCTCTGCAAAGATTGAAAACTCACTCATCATTCAGCCTTGCTTTATAGGAGAAGATGTAGAGGTGGTAAACTCTAAAATAGGACCTTATGTTTCCTTGGGTAATGGTACCAAAGTGATTAATTCTAACATCGAAAACTCACTCATCCAAGAGAAAACCGTTATCAACCACGGCAACCTTAGCAACTCTATGATTGGGAGCAATGCCCAATACTTCGGTGTTTCTAGAGAGATTTCATTGGGAGATTATTCCGTTTTGGATTTCTTCTCAAAGGAGCAATAAAAATAATGGTTTACAATAGTTTATCATTAACAATTGATATTTAACAATTCAAAACACACAAACCAGATTTGTGTGTTTTGGCTTTAATATTGCAGAGCATCATTTAAAATCTAGATATGAAACTATACATTAGTACCGCATTGGTTGTCGCTACACTATGGTCTTGCCACACACAAAAGCCCGTAGTACAAAAGCCCGTAGTACAGAAACCCGTAGATATTAAAACACCTGTTAGCCATCACGCTTTATTCACAGAGCTGAAGAAAAAATCACAATTTAGTCAAGTGAAAATCAACAGCAAGATTGATGCTCAGACAGGCAATTTTATTCCCACCATAGACGCTACCATCTACATAGAAAACAATCAGAAAGTATGGATGAATCTATCCGCACTATTCCTCAATGTTGCTAGAGGTATCGCTACCCCAGAAGGCATCAAAGGCTATGAAAAATGGAATAAAACCTATATTGAATCAGATTTTTCCTACTTGAATCAATTGCTGAATGTTAACTTCATCAATTATAACGCTTTCCAAAATCTTTTGGTGGGTAAAACCTTTGTCCCAATTAATGAACAAGATTTTATCCTTACCCAGACATTACAAGGCTACAACTTGGTTTCCTCTAAAAATCAAAAGGTAACTGTAGATAAAAAGACCACAGAATATAAAATTAGTTTGGATTACGCTTCCAATTTTGATTTAAATAAAGTATTATTGCAAGAAATTAATAACAACAATAGCTTAGAAGTACAGTACAACCAATGGAATTCTTTCGGGAACGAGCGATTTCCTCAAAATGTTAAAATAGTTATAAAAGGAGAAAAAAATAGTCAAATATTAATAGAAAACACGAAATTTGACTTTTCAACAATGCCAACACCTTACACTGTACCCAACGGCTACTCTAAAGTAAATATTAAATGACGAACAAAAGAGTTTATTTATTCTTAGCAACGATATCTTTTTGCCTTGGCTTTGGGCAGAGCAAAACCCAGCTCCAACAGCAAAACAATGAGCTGAAAAAACAGATTGCTGCCATTAATCAAAAATTGGCAAAAACCAAAAACGAAGCAAAACTTTCCGTGGCTTACCTCTCCGATGTGCAAAAGAAAATCGCCCTTAGAGAGAAGGTATATAACAATACCCAGAAAGAAAAAAAACTCATAGAAGACGATATCTATCTGAAACAGCTTGAAATCAATCGTCAGAAAAAAGAATTGGCAATCTTAAGGAAAAACTACGCCGATGTCCTTGTGAAAGCCTATAAAAACAAAGGTGTACAAAACAAAGTTACCTTCATCCTCTCTTCTGGCAACCTTGGTGAAGCCATCAGAAGGGTGCAATACCTTAAAAATTACTCCGATTATCAGGATAAAAAAGCCGCAGAAATAATGGGAGCCGCAGAAAAGCTCCAGAAAAACATTGCTTCTAGAGAAAAATCTGTAAGTGAAAAAAATACCGTTTTGGCTTCCCAAAAGAAAGAACTTTCTACCATAGAGGCGGAAAGAAAACAAAAGGAAATCTTACTAGAAAACTTTAAGAAAAACGAAGCCCAGCTTACCGCAGAGCTTAAACAAAAACAAACCGAATCCAAAAACCTTGAAGCCAAGCTAAGAGCCATCATCGCAGAGGAAATTCGCTTAGCTAAAGCCAAAGAGGAAGCCGAAAGAAAAGCCAGAGAAGAAAAAGAACGATTGGCAAGAATAGCAGCAGAAAAGGAAAAAGCAAGGATAGAAGCTGAAAATAGAGCCCGTATTGCTGCTGCCGCAGAAGCCAAACGAAAAGCCGATGAAGAAGCAAGAAAACTAAAAGAAATCGCCGATAGAAAAGCAGCAGAAGAAGCCGAAAAAGCGAGGTTGGCTGCAGAGGCTGAAGCTAAAAGATTAGTCGCGGCTAAAGAAGCCGCAGAAGCCCAGCGAGCTGAAGATGCAAGGAAAATAGCAGAAGCGGAAAAGGCAGAAGCCAGAAGGTTAGCCGCTGCTAAAGAAGCTGCAGAAGCTGCCGCTAAAGCCAAAGCTGCCGCTGACAGAGCTGCAGAAGCCAAAAAAGCAGAAGCTGAATTAGCGAAACGCAATGAAGACGCTAAAAAAGCCGCAGAAGCCAAGACAATGTCTGCCTATGGTGTAGGAACTACCGCTGCAGGAAACTTTGCCGCCAACCGAGGCAACCTTTCAATGCCAGCATACGGGACTATTACCCACCGATTTGGAAGACAACCTCACCCTGTATTCAAAAACATTGTAGAAGAAAACAATGGCATCAAAATCGCAGTAGCAAAGGGAACCGTTGCCAAGTGCATCTACCCTGGTGAGGTATCCAAAGTTTTCGTAGATGGAGGCAGCAAAACCGTAGTGGTACGCCACGGCAGTTACTTTAGCATTTACTCTAATCTGGAAAGCACTTCCGTATCTCCTAATCAGAAAGTGGTAGCAGGCACTCCTATAGGAACTGTAGGTGCAGATTTTGATGGTTCCTATACTTTAGATTTCCAAATTTGGAATGGTACTACGCCAGTGGATCCACTCGGTTGGGTAAGATAAAAAAAAAACATTACATTTGCATTTAAAATTATATCAAAATGGGACTAGGTTTTAAAGAAATACTGATATTAGCCATCATCGTGATTCTCCTTTTCGGAGCAAAGAAAATTCCTGAACTGATGCGTGGCGTAGGCTCTGGCATCAAAGAATTTAAAGATGCTGTAAAAGAAGAAGATAAAGAAAAACAAAACGATAAAAACAATCCTTCTACTACAAACTAAGCGTTAGATTTATGACTTTTACAGACTTGGCTTGGGGTATTTTTAATACCTCAATAGAAGACTATCACCTTACAGATGATGTAGATGCAACGGAACCTATTCGCTATGATGATGGGAGTTTGGAACGACTTTTGTATTCAAAGAATTGGATTGATACCGTTCAATGGCATTTGGAAGACATCATTAGAGATGAGAATATTCATCCCGAAGAAGCCTTAAAAATCAAAAGAAGAATTGATTCCTCTAATCAGAAGAGAACCGATTTGGTAGAATTCATCGATAGTTGGTTCTTACAAAAGTACCAACACATTACTCCGAAAAGTGATGCTAAAATCAATACCGAGACACCCGCTTGGGCTGTGGATAGATTGTCTATTTTAGCATTGAAGATTTATCATATGGCTTTAGAAGCCAATAGAGATACCGCGAGTGAGGAACATAGGATGAAGTGCCAAGAGAAGTTAGATGTTCTATTGGAGCAGAAAAAAGATTTATGCCAATCTATAGACCAGCTTCTTGCAGATATAGAGAATGGGAATGTTAAGATAAAAGTTTATAAACAGATGAAGATGTATAATGACGAAAGTCTTAACCCAATCCTATATAGAAAGGAAATAAAATGAGTTTTGTTTTAAGGGTTATTATTATTTGTACGATATTTTTCTCTTGCTCATCAGAGATGTCCACACTTTCTCCGATGAGTAGTGGTTTTATGGCAACCACTACCACACAGAGCCCAGCTCTTTCAAACAAGTTTAAAAATAAGACAACTGAGGTTTTTTATGCATCAGAATTACTCTCTCAGATTTCTACTTTTCCAAAATTTCAAAATTCTGATTTGAATCAAGAGGTTTCGTTGCTAAAAAATAATATATCCGAATATGTCTATGCTGTACAAAATCATAACCTTATAAGACAAGAAGAGTATCTGTATCGGATAGAGAAATCTTATAAAAAAATACAAAGTATAAGAAAAACGCTTTCTCCAAAAGATGATGAAATTATCAATAGACATCTTGTGAGAATTAAGAGTAATCTGTATCAATTACAATCAATAAAACGGGATTCTTTAAAGTAAAACCTATATTTCAATGGTAAAACAGCAAGCAGAAGCCAATGTTCCCACCGATTTTGGCATCTTTCGTATGGTGGCATTCTCGGAAGTAGAAACCGATTGGATGCCGCACATTGTCCTCATTGCTCAAGGAACTGATTTTTCTAAAACCGTTAATGTAAGATTTCATTCAGAATGTATCACTGGGGAAGTTTTTCATTCTAGAAAATGTGAGTGTGGACAGCAGCTGGACTACGCTATGAAATATATCCAAGACAATGGAGGTATCATTATCTATCTAAGACAAGAAGGCAGAAATATTGGTATCATCAATAAACTGAAAGCTTACGCCCTACAAGAAAACGGATTGAACACTGTGCAAGCCAACCTACAACTAGGGCTTCCCGCTGACGATAGAGATTTTTCCGTAGCCATAGAAATTTTAAAATCTCTAGGTATTAAAGAAATCAATCTGCTCACCAACAATCCTGATAAAATGAAATATGTGGAAGAAAGTGGCATTAAACTCAATGCTAGAATTCCTCTTCAAATAGATGCTACGGAAGAAAGCAAAGACTATTTACAAGTAAAAAAATCATACTTTGGACATCTTTTAGAGGATAAAGAAAATCAAGAGCCTGTGTAGAAACAGGCTCTTTTTTATTCTCATTTTACAATTTAATTGCAGATTCTAATGCTAATTTTATCATCACATTCAGGGCGTTTTGCCTTTCATCTGCAGAAATAAATTCCCCTGTTGGGATAATATCCGAAACTGTAAGAATGGTGGCAGCATTCTTTCCTAGATGTCTTGCATTAGCAAACAAAGCAAACGCTTCCATCTCCACCGCAAGACAATGGTGTTTCTCAGCAATCTCTGGTACTGCGGGGTTCTTTCTATAAAAAATATCGCTGGTATGGATATTGGTGGCTATAGTTTTCAAAGACAAACCCTTAGCTGTCTCATTAATCACCTGAAAGGCATTCCCCTGATGGGGCATCAGCTCCTCTTCCATCTCCCAAGCGTATTGGGCATAGGTACTTTCGCTGGCTGCATTCTCTACATTCAGAATATCAAAAAGCTGTAAGTCTGTACTATAAGCACCACAAGTTCCTATTCTGATGATGGTATCTACCTCGTATTCTGTAAACAACTCATAAGAATAAATACCAATACTTGGAGTTCCCATTCCACTAGCTCCCACAGAAATGGTTTTCCCTCGGTATTCCCCTGTATAATAGTAAATTCCTCTGGTTTGGCTTACCAAACGAGGGTTTTGTAAAAAATTTTCTGCAATGTATTTGGCTCTTAATGGGTCGCCTGGCTGCAAAACCACTTTTGCTATATCGCCTTTTTTAGCACTAATGTGTACGCTCATTGTATTATTATTTTAAACTCAAACAAAGATAAGGCTTTAATACCATTAAAAAAAGCCTGCCCATAAAGCAGACTTTCAATTAAAATAACTTGGAAAAATTAAAGTTTAGTAACTTTTTCTTCTTTAAGGTTGTAAAGCTTTGCCACTTCCTCATAGTTAGAATAGTCCACCTTCACTTTTGCACCTAAAGATGCTGGCACGAAAACCACTCTAAATGTTTGATTTGTAAGATAAGCCGGTGTAGTGGAAATATCATAATTGCCCCCTGCTTTTAATTGCAAATCATAGCGGGTAAAATCATAATCGTAATCCAATTCCCCTTCGGTAAGGTAAAGCGTTCTTGGTATCAGTTGCCAAACATTTGCCCCATCATCCACCCCGCTCAAGCGATATACCAAAATAACATCCGTAGTAGGCAATGCACTATTGAAGGTTTTATTTACTACATAAAGACCATCAGCATTTTTTTGAAAGGTTTCGGTGATGTCATACACCACGGGATAGGTATCATTATCTTGCTGTACCACTACATCTCTATCGTTATCCGAACAACTAACAGCAACAAATCCAATTGCTGCTAAGGCTAAAAGAGAAACTATTTTTTTCATTTTCTTATCATTTTTTATTTTACATACCAAAACAAATACCAAAGATTATGAATTAAAAATTGTATTTTTGTTTTGCTATAAATTATAAACATCAATGAAAGCTAAAATATTATCCATCATAGCATTTTTTATTTTCGGTATCTTTGAAATTTCCGCTCAGTATGTGCCGAAAAATTTTACTTTGCAAGAAAATACCAAAGCTACGCAATGGGTAGAAAGCACTTACAATCAATTGTCTATGGATGAAAAACTAGGACAGCTCTTCATCGTAGCACTTTATACCAACAAAGGTGAGGAACATATAGAGCAAGTAAGGCAATTGGTAAAAAAAGAACAATTAGGTGGTCTGATTTTGATGCAAGACAACCCCGAACGACACATTCAATTGGTGAATGAATTTCAAGGCTATTCTAAAACGCCTATGCTCATAGGAATGGATGCTGAATGGGGACTCTTTCAAAGAATTGCCGTAGCCAAAAAATTTCCTTGGGCAATGACTTTAGGTGCTATTCAGGATAAAAAACTCATCCACACAATGGCTGCAAAAATAGCAGAAGATGCTAAAAGAATGGGGGTTAATTGGGATTTTGCTCCTGTGGTAGATGTGAATACCAACCCCAAAAATCCCATCATTGGCAATAGAAGTTTTGGGTCAGAGGTGGGCAATGTTACTGCATCAGCATTAGCCTATTCCGAAGGATTACAGCACAATAATATCTTAGCAGCCATTAAGCATTTCCCAGGACACGGTGATACGGATGTAGATTCTCATCTGGATTTACCTGTGGTTTCTCACAACCTAAAAAGACTCAATAGTGTAGAATTGGCTCCCTTCAAAGCTTTGATGAATAAAGGCATTGGCGGTGTAATGGTGGCTCATCTGTATGTGCCCGCATTAGAGCCACAGAAAGGCATTCCTGCATCCATTTCCAAAAGTGTCATCACAGATTTACTGAAAGGGCAACTGGGCTACAAAGGGCTCATCATTACCGATGCTCTCAATATGGGGGCTGTAGCCAAACGCTATCAACCTGGGGAATTAGACGCCTTAGCTTTCAAAGCAGGCAATGATATTATGCTCTTCTCTGAAGGTGTGAAAGAAGGAAAACGCTTGATACGACAAGCCATTGAGCAAGGCGACATTCCAGAATATCGTGTGGAGGAAAGTGTGAAAAAAATCCTTTTGACCAAATATTACCTAGGACTAAATGAGTATCAGCCACGCTCAACGGAAAACATCGCCCAAGAACTTAATAATGAAAGCCATACAGCAATTGTGCAAACAATGTACGCCAATGCTTTGACTTTGATAAAAAACAAAAGAAAGCTACTTCCACTGAAGACCTCAGAAACTTATTATTACATTCCATTAGAAGAAGCTCCATACCACACTTTTTTGGAAGAGCTTCAGAAACAACATCGTATTATTTTAAAATCCGAGGAAGAAATAGCTTCAATTCCTAAAAATGCAAAAGTCATTGTAGGAGTTCACAAGGACAATTCTACCGCTTATAAACCTTATAAAATTTCAGAAAAAAGCAAGGCTATTTTGGCTCAGTTGAAAAACAAACATCAGGTAATTTTATCGGTTTTTGGAAGTCCTTACGCTTTACAAGATATTGATTTAAAAAAGATTCCAATCGTATTGGTTGCCTATGAAAATAATGATGATGCGATGACTACCACCGCCAAAGCCCTACAAGGGCAAAGTAAAATACACGGCAAACTTCCCGTGGAGGTCAATCGTAAAATTAAAAATGGTATGGGCGTTACGCTAAAGCCTAGCCAACCCTAAAATTATGAAAATGAAAATAGGAATCCTATGCTATCCTACCTATGGTGGTAGTGGCATTGTAGCAACAGAACTCGGAATGTCCCTTGCCAATAAAGGCTACGAGGTGCATTTCATCTCCAATAACCTCCCTGCAAGATTGGACATCACCAATCCGAATATCTTTTTCCATAAGGTAAATGTGCAAACCTATCCGCTCTTCCAGTATCAGCCTTATGATATTGCCCTTAGTTCTATGATTTACAGAGTGGTAAATCTCTATCAGCTGGATTTGCTCCACGCTCACTATGCCATTCCCTATGCCTATGCTGCATTTACCGCCAAGCAAATGCTGAAAGAAGAGGGCAAAGATATTCCATTGGTAACCACCTTACACGGTACCGATATCACCTTGGTAGGGCAACACCCCAGCTATAAACACGCTGTGGAATTTTCCATTAACCAAAGTGATAAAGTAACCTCCGTCTCCGAAAGTCTAAAAGCCGATACTTTAAAATTTTTCAATATCAAAAAAGAAATCCAAGTTATCACCAATTTTATTGATAATAAAGACTTTAGCTCCGATGGAATATGTCACAGAAGCCAATTGGCTGAAGAGGATGAAAAAATCCTTATCCACGTTTCCAACCTTCGCCCCGTGAAAAGAATAGAAGATGTGCTTGCCATTTTTAAAACGGTAGAGAGCAAGGTAAAATCTCGCCTCATCATCATTGGTGAAGGTCCAGATATGGAAAAAATCAATCAGTTTTTAGAAGACAATCCTTCCCTGATTGGAAAAATACGCCTTTTGGGAAAGGTCAATGACTTGTACAAAGTCCTTTGCATTGCAGATGTATTTCTGCTCCCATCGGAGCAAGAAAGTTTTGGATTGGCAGCTTTGGAAGCAATGGCAGCCTCCACACCCGTAATATCCTCTAATGCGGGGGGTATTCCAGAAGTGAATCTGCAAGGCATCACAGGATATCTGGCAGAGATAGGCAATGTAGAAGCAATGGCAAACTACACCATTAAACTACTGAGTAATGAGGAACTTCTTGCTCAAATGAAAAAAAATGCTAAGGAACAAGCCTTGAAATTTGACTTGAAAAACATCATTCCTATCTATGAAAAAATGTATGAAGATACACTGAATGACTTCCGAAAAGAATAGAAAAATGTAAAAAAATGACCGAACAACTCATTCAATACCTTTGGAATTTCAAATGCTTTAATAGTTTTAACTTTAAAGACACCAATGGAAATGCCTTAGAGATTTTGGATTTTGGAACTTGGAATCACCAAGCTGGTCCAGATTTTCTGATGGCAAAAATAAAAATGAATGGGTTGATTTTGGTAGGCAATATAGAAATCCATCTTAAATCTTCGGATTGGTTGGCACATCATCATTCCCACAATCCTGATTATAGCAATATCATCCTCCACGCTGTTTTCCAGCACGATAAAGAGATTGATGTTCTTAGCAAAAACAATATTCCAACGCTTGAACTGAAACATTATATTGACGATTCTACTCTATCTCGCTATGAAACCCTTTCTAAAAAAAGCAGTTTCATTCCGTGTGAAAATCTCTTTGAGCCACAGCATATCCCATTTCAGTTTACGGAAGAACTGATGCTGGCAAAACTCAATGAAAAATCCATAGAAATAGAACAGAGCCTTGCTCAGCATAAAAACAACTACGAAGCTGTACTCTTCCACTATATGGCTTATGCTTTTGGACTGAAAATCAATGCGGCTATTTTTAAGCAAATGGCTGAAAGTGTGGATTTTTCTATCATCAATAAAACCAAACAAAATCTACTCCAATTGGAAGCTCTTTTACTGGGAATCGCGGGTTGGCTAGGCTCTTCTAATGATGAAATGACGGCACTTTGGAAACGCGAATTTGATTTTCTCCAAGCCAAATTTCAACTTTCTATTGTGCCAGTTCGTCCCAAATTTTTAAGATTGCGTCCCCCTAATTTTCCTACCATTCGGCTATCTCAGTTGGCAAACCTGTATCATTCACATCCCAATTTGTTCTCCAAAATTATTGATGCCCAAAACATTAAAGATTTGATGAATATTTTTTCATCAGTTTCCGCTTCAGAATATTGGGATCATCGCTATAATTTCGGGGAAGCCTCTACCATCAAAAAGCCCAAACTGCTATCCAAAAGTTTTATAGAAATCCTGATTCTCAATTGCATTTTGCCCATCAAATACACCTATCATAAACATCACGATGCTGAAATTGCAGATGAAATTTTGGAGCTGTATAGGCAACTTCCTCCTGAAAGCAATAGCATTACCCAACAATGGAAAGGGCTTCAGATGCCCATCAGCAACGCATTGGATAGCCAAGCATCCCTTTGGCTGCATAAAACTTTCTGCGAAAGAAAAAAATGTTTAAATTGCGGAATTGGTTTCAACCTTTTAAAACAGAAAAAATGAAAGAACCTAAAATCATTTCAGACATTCGCCATAAAGCAGAACGCCAATGGTTTGGCACCCTTACCAGAATGGGAACCAAACTGGGCATCCCCGTTACCAAACTTCGGGTATTTTTCATCTATTCCACCTTTGCTACGGCAGGATTTTTCTTTTTGTTTTATCTGATGCTATCATTCTCTCTTTGGGTAAAAGACATCTTCATCACCAGAAGACCTAGCGTTTTTGATTTATAATTTTAATCCACTGAAAAACAATGCGTTTTATTGAAATCCCCACAAAGAACGATTCCCGTACCCATTTGATTTTCAATGCTTATTGTAATGCTTTTCCTGCTGATGAGAGAAGAGATGCTACACAGTTTCAGCAACTTTTTGAAGAAGAAAAAGCTAAAATCATCGCCATTGAATACGAAACCAATATGGTGGGATATCTCATCATTTGGGAATTAAACCACTGTTGTTTTTTGGAACATTTTGAAATTCTCCCTTCTTTCCGTAGTCAGAAGCTAGGAAGCCAAGTCTTAGATTTATTGAAACAACAGTATCATAAAATTGTTTTAGAATCCGAGCCAGCCCACCTTGATGAAATTGCAAAAAAACGCATTGCTTTCTACGAGAGGAATGGTTTTAGCGTTCTAAACGCTGAATACATACAGCCTGCCTACGACTCAAACAAAAACGCCATCAATCTTTGGTTACTCGCTAATTTCCCAATAGAAAACACAAGCGAAATCATTAAAAAAATACACGAAAAAGTATATCATATTTAAGGATTTTTCATTTTTACCTTTGTATCCAAAAACTCCGTAAGTTCCATTTTCAGATAGCCTTCAATGGTCGCAATATTGAAATTGCTATGAAAACTTTTCGCCAGATGATGTTTTTTATCGGTATAGATGATGAACATTTCTAGTTGATACTCGTCCAGACCTTTGGCATAAAAATATTCTTTATTGATGGAAGATTTCACGCGGTCGTAAAATGTCTGTCGGTCTACAAAATCAAAATTTTTAGGTGGTGCAGCCGACTTCTTTATCTGCTTGAAAATGGAACTAACAAGCGGTATGATAGGCAATTGCCCCGCATTATAGTTCGGTGCTAAAACCAAGGTGGAAGGCATCGGATTTTTTGGAAATCCCTTTTCTGGCTTATGTTTCAGAGACATTGCAATGGTGTTTTTAAGGTCTGAAACCTTGGCGGAAGGCTCTAAAATTTTGGTGTCTTTTTTCAAATCTCCCGTGAGTTTCATCTCTATTTTCACTTCTTCTATTTCGTGAAAGCTGGGTTTTAGCTCCACTTTAATATCATCCAATGAGGTTATTTTCAACTGGGTTCTATCGTAACCTTTTTTCACAAATCGGAGTTCATCTCCCACCGAAACCACTAAGCTAAAACGCCCCTCTCTATCAGAGTAAACCTGCTCTTGGCTTCGCATATTCATCACCAAAACAGCATTAGCGGGCGTGGCATCATCTATCAAAACGATACCTGAAATTTGCTGAGCCAAAGCTTTATTAAAAATAAAGAAACAGCACGATAGTAGAATCCATTTCATAGGCTATTATTTTTGTGATAAAATTAAAATTTTGAATCCTTGCTATGGCTTTATAGCTTAGTTTCTCCACGAAATTTATAATAGATTAACTTTTTTTAATGGTTTTTGGCGTTTTAAACCTATTATTTTTGTTAAAGAATAATATTTTGATGCAATTTGGAATGATTTTTTCTTATCTTTGCAACCTTACTACAACATTGGGGCTGACCGGTTTCGACAGCAAGACCAATGGGTAAGTAAGCATGCAGAGAACCGTAGCGCGATCTCTTTAATCCCTTGCTACAAAGTTTTAACTGGCAACGAAGAGTATGCTCTTGCTGCTTAGTCTGAAGTATAGTAGGACAGGCGTTTTTCCCGAAGTATAGTAAGGAAACAAGATGTCTCACCAGAGTTCTGTTCTGCGACGCTGGAGTCTGAGGCATAGGAAATGCGGAAATAAGCCTTGGCTAGCTTTGAGCTAAGGTCGAAAATCTAAAAAAGCTAAGTTGTAGATTGGGTGTTTGTTCTCTGTCTGCAAACGAAAATTAAAAACAAAATAAGCATGTAGAAAGCTTGCGTATTGCTTGTTTGGACGAGGGTTCGAATCCCTCCAGCTCCACCAATAATACTAATTAACAATTAGTTACAACGAAGAGGGACTAAATTAGGGACTATCAATTTAGTTCCTTTTTGTTTTCAGTATTTCTAATAATAAGAATTATGCTACACTCAGAAAAAGAATTTGAAGTAAAAAAATAGAAGCATTAAATTATAATCTCTCTTTTAGAAACAAAAAGTGGCTTGCTAATAAAGCAAACCACTTTCATATTTTATTTTAAGGTGAGTTATCTCGCGATATTCACGGCTCTGGTTTCTCGGATTACCGTTACCCTTACTTGCCCTGGATAGGTGAGTTCATTCTGGATTTTCTCCGAAATGTCGTAAGATAATTGTGCTGATTGCTCATCATTTACCTTGCCACTTTCCACCATCACGCGAAGCTCTCTACCTGCCTGAATGGCATACGCACTAGATACCCCATCAAAGCTCAATGCAGCGGCTTCTAAGTCTTTCAATCTTTGGATATAAGACTCTAGCATTTGGCGTCTTGCCCCTGGTCTAGCCCCAGAAATACCATCTGCCACTTGGATAATTGGTGAGAGTAGAGAGGTCATTTCAATCTCATCGTGGTGGGCTCCAATGGCATTGATAACCTCTGGATGCTCTCCATATTTTTCTGCCCATTGCATACCGAGAAGGGCGTGTGGCAATTCGGATTCTTGCTCTGGTACTTTTCCTATATCGTGGAGTAAACCAGCTCTCTTGGCTAGCTTAACATTGAGCCCGAGCTCTGCCGCCATTGTTGCAGCAATATTTGCCACCTCACGGGAGTGTTGCAAGAGGTTTTGCCCATAAGATGAACGGTATTTCATTCGTCCTACGATTTTCAGTAGCTCTGGATGTAGCCCGTGGATGCCCAAATCAATAATGGTTCTTTTTCCTACTTCTATAATTTCCTCCTCAATTTGTTTTCTGGTTTTTTCTACCACTTCCTCTATCCTTGCAGGGTGAATTCTACCATCGGTTACCAAGCGGTGCAGGGACAATCTAGCAATTTCTCTACGCACAGGGTCGAAACAAGAGAGAAGGATAGCTTCTGGAGTATCGTCAACAATGATTTCTACACCTGTTGCGGCTTCTAATGCACGGATATTTCTACCTTCTCTACCGATGATACGCCCTTTGATTTCATCAGATTCAATATTAAATACCGATACCGAATTTTCTATTGCTTGCTCAGTTCCAATCCTTTGAATAGTCTGAATTACAATCTTTCTAGCCTCGTTTTTAGCATTCATCTGAGCTTCCTCCATAATGCTTTGTACATGAGCTTGAGCCCTAGTTTTAGCTTCGGCTTTCATTGCTTCCACCAATTCTGCTTTGGCTTCCTCTGCGGTATAGCCAGAGATTTTTTCAAGGATTTCTACTTTTTGATTGGTAATCGTTTCGAGTTCGTGTTGTTTTTTCTCTAAGATTTCCGTTTTTTTGGCATAATCGGCAATTTGCTTGTCCAAATCTTTTTCAAGTTTGCCCGTTTTGCTTAGTTCATCATTCAGTTTGTGTTCTTTGTCTTTGATTCTTTTTTCAGCATCATTCATTTTCTTCTCACGAGCCTGAATATCTGCATCGTGCTGAGCTTTTAGCTCTAAGAATTTTTCTTTTGCTTGAAGTTGTTTCTCTTTCTTGATGCTTTCTGCCTGTACAGAGGCTTTTTCTATAAGATTATCGGCGTTTTTCTTAGCATCGTCCAATATGAATTTTGCCTTGGAGTTCAGTGAACTTTTGGAAAAAAACATTCCCAAAACAGCTCCTATCATCACGCCTAATATTCCTAAAATAATTGCGGTTGTTGTCATATATTCTATCTTCTTTTTTTCTTTCTTTATGTGTTAGAATGTACCAGATTGTTCATCAATCATACATTCCTACCGTAGTCTTTCCCCTTTTCTCTTTCTTCCTTTGTCTTTTCAATAAAAAAAACCTACAACAATTCTGAGATTGAGAGTAAACTCCTAATCAACACGATTTGAACTGATTTCTACGGTCTGTAATCCACGCAAGGTGGCACGCCATTCCGCAGACATTTGCTCGGTAATTGTTTAGCGTTGAGTTTACCTGTAATGTGTTAGAACTATTGTAGGCAATATGATGTATGGTGGGAAAATTATTTTTCCCAATCTTCCAAAAGTTGCTGCAATTGCTTTACGCGGTCATTGGAAGCATTGATATTTCTTTCATTATTCAAAGCAAAAACTTCTGCATTGGTTCCCAGCTTCAAGGCACACATCGCCAAGGCATCTTGCTTATCTCGGATGTCAAAATTGGCTTCAAAATCCTTTATCATTGCCTCAATCTGCTTTCCCACTTTCCTCAGCGTTTCTTCCTCAGCAGCGGGTACATTGAGAGGGTAGGTTCTACCAGCGATATTGATTGTAATTCTTCTTATATCCATCACAAGCCGCTATTTTGAAGTTGGGCAATACACGCATCTACCTCTTTTATCAATCGGTTGATATGGTTTTTCATCAGCCGATTATGCTCTGGGTTGCCAGATATTGCAGATTGAAGTTTTATATTTTTTTGCTCTTCTACTAATTCCTGATTTTTTTTTCTTTCCACATCGTACTTCTGCTTCATTGCTTCAAAGTCTTGGGATAGGCTTAGATATTCCTCTTTTAGGTTCTGATATTCTTTTTTGAGCATCAGAATCTTCTTTTCCAATTGAGAAAAATTGCTATCGAGTTCTTTGAGCATTTCAGGCTTAATTCTAACTTATGCAAAAATATAAAAAATTAATTTGAAAAAAGTGAAAATGGCGTTTTAATTTTATATTAAAATCAATAAAAAAAGATGAAACGCATACGAATCATCTTTAAATCATTTGTTTTCAAAGTATTAAAACATTACAATTAAATCTTTTACTCAGCTCATTACTTAGTTCAAAATTGCGGAGTAGATTTCCAGTAAAACTTTTTTTCTACTGCATCATCAGAGTTTACACCAATTCGCCATACAAATCAAACTCCTCGGCTGAGGTGATTTTCACATTGGCAAACTCTCCGATAGAGATATAGGTGTTCTCGGCTGGTATCAGTACGGTGTTGTCTACATCGGGTGAGTCAAACTCGGTACGTCCTACGAAATAGTTGCCTTCTTTTCTGTCGAATATACAACGGAATACCTTCCCTATTTTTTCTTGATTTTTCTCCCACGAAATTTGCGATTGCAATGCCATAATCTCTTCTACACGGGCTTCTTTTACCTCTTGTGGCACATCATCTTCTAAGTCGTAAGCCGTGGTATTTTCTTCGTGTGAATAGGTAAAGCATCCCAAGCGATCAAAGCGTTGCTCACTTACCCAGTCTTTTAATTCTTGAAAACGCTCTTCGGTTTCGCCTGGATAACCTACTATCAAAGTGGTACGAATGGCCATATCGGGTACTTTTTCACGGAATTTTGCTAAAAGTGCATCGGTTTTTTCGTGTGTAGTACCTCTTTTCATCGATTTTAGAATCTCTGTATTGATGTGTTGCAACGGAATATCGATATAGTTGCACACCTTAGGCTCTTCTTTGATGATTTCTAAAACATCTTCTGGAAATCCTGTAGGGAAGGCGTAATGCAATCTTATCCACTCGATGCCATCTACCTTTACAAGGGCTTTTAGCAAATCGCCTAAAGCTCTTCTTTTGTAAATATCCAAACCGTAGTAAGTAAGGTCTTGAGCAATGAGAATGAGCTCCTTCGTGCCGCTTTTGGCTAATTTTTCGGCTTCTTTCACTAGGTTTTCAATCGGTTGAGAAATATGCCCACCACGCATCAACGGGATGGCACAAAACGAACACGGACGGTCGCATCCTTCTGAAATCTTTAGATAAGCATAGTGTTTGGGCGTGGTGGTCAATCGCTCGCCTACCAGCTCGTGCTTATAGTCTGCACCGAGGTGCTTGAGCAAAATAGGCAAATCCCGCGTGCCGAAATATTGGTCTACATCAGGTATTTCCTTTATCAAATCTGGTTTGTATCGCTCGGATAGGCATCCGGTAACAAATACCTTTTCTATCTCGCCGCGTTTTTTAGCCTCTACGGCATCTAATATGGTGTTGACAGATTCTTCTTTAGCATTGTCGATAAATCCGCAGGTATTAATCACGACAATATCTCCACGCTTTTCGTGTACTACTTCTTTGCCATTGGCTTTGAGTTGCCCCATAAGTACTTCGGAGTCGTAAACATTTTTAGAACATCCTAAAGTAATCACATTGATTTTTTTCTTTCCTGTGGATTTTGTACGCATAATATTTAGATTTAAATGAAGGATTTTCTCCTAATAATTTTGAATCGGCAAATTTAGGAAAATAGTTTGTGTTTTAGAGCTTATTAAAATTTTATATAGACTAAACGCACGAAATTATAATTTAAGAGTGTTGATTCTAAAATCGGAGAACCCTTCAAGTCTCAATATAACCTACAATGCCTAAACATTAACTCTTTTTTACATCCTCACACTTCTTAGATTAACTTTTATTAACATTCATAAAACTATCCCTATAATCTTGTAAATTTGAAGAAAACTAAATTACAGTATGGACTTTTTTATTTTCGTGATAGGGATTTTGCTCCTTTTGGCAGCAATAGACCTCATTGTAGGTGTTAGTAACGATGCGGTTAATTTTCTTAACTCCGCTATTGGCTCTCGGGTGGCTTCGTACCGCACCATCATTCTCATTGCCGTAGCAGGGATTATCATCGGTTCGGTATTTTCCAGCGGTATTATGGAGATTGCAAGAAAGGGGGTGTTCTATCCTCAGCATTTCACTTTTGAAGTTATTCTCATTGTTTTTCTTGCGGTAATGCTCACGGATATTGTTCTTTTGGACATATTCAATAGTTTGGGATTGCCCACCTCTACCACCGTTTCCATTATTTTTGAGCTTTTAGGGTCTTCTCTAATGGCGGGAATTCTTTTTTCCATCGCAAAAAATGAAAGCATCAATGATATTTGGAAATACATCAATTTTGAAAGCACCCATAATATTGTTTCGGGGATATTCCTCTCCGTGCTTATCGCCTTTACGGCAGGGGCAATGGTGCAGTATTTTTGCAGATTATTGTTTACCTTTCAAATCGAAGATAAACTAAACAAAATAGGAGCACCATTTTCTGGAGCGGGGATTACCTCTATTGTTTATTTCCTATTGATTAAAGGGCTGAAAGGTACTACCATTCTCACCAAAGAAACTTCTCAATGGATTGTGGACAATACTTGGGCAATTCTATGTGCTATTTTTGTGGTTTCTACCCTCATCTTACTGGTGCTGCAAAGAACGATGAAAGTAAACCCAATGAAAATAGTGGTATTGGCGGGGACCTTCTCTTTGGCAATGGCATTTGCTGGGAACGACTTGGTCAATTTCATCGGTGTGCCTATTACGGGGTTATTGGCTTATCAAAACTGGTCGGCATCGGGGATTCCAGCTAATGAATATTATATGGATTATCTGGTGGGAAATGATGTGATAGTACCCAACTATATGCTTCTGATTTCTGGGGTTATTATGGGACTTACGATTTGGTTCAGTGCAAAAGCCAAAAAAGTAACCGAAACCGAAGTAAGCCTTGGAAGACAAGATGAGGGCGATGAGCGTTTTAAACCCAATGCTGTTTCCCGAAGCATTGTCAACTCTTCTCTTACTTTTAGTAAAATATTTGGTATTATCATTCCTACATCGCTTACCCAGCGATACAATACGAGTTTTGAAAAGAAAAAACTGAAAGAAGCTACCATTACGCAAGACGCTCCCGCTTTTGATTTGCTGAGAGCTTCGGTTAATTTGGTTATTGCATCTATTATCATCGCTTGGGCAACCTCCAATAAACTACCTCTTTCTACTACTTATGTGTCATTTATGGTGGCAATGGGTAGCTCCCTAGCAGATAAGGCGTGGGGCAGAGAGAGTGCCGTGTATCGTGTTGCTGGGGTACTTTCGGTAATTGGTGGATGGTTCATCACCGCATTGATAGCCTTTTCGGTATCTTCCATTTTTGCTTTAATTCTTTACAAAGGAGGGCAAACGGGTACTATTATCCTTACCACAATAGTTTTTGCGTATCTCATTGTTTCTCACATTAGATTTAGCCAAAAGGAAAAGAAATCTAAAAAGAATAAAGACCGTCTGAAAGTCTTGGAAAACGAAGATATGAATACCGTACAAAAATACCAATCTCTGGTAAGTGGTGCCGTATCCGAAATAGCTACAAGCTATAATATGATTCTGAATGGACTCATCAGTGGGGATATTGCAAAATTGGAATTGGCAAACAAAACCCTTTTAGATTTGGAAGAGCATAGCTATAACCTCAGAAACAACAGCATCCGATATCTGAAATCTCTACAAATGAATGATAAGCAAACGGCACAGGCAATCGTTTTGAGTAGTGATTTCATCCAAGACCTTACCCAATCTACAAAGTTCCTAAGTGATGAGGCATTGTTCTACATCAAAAACCTTCACACCATTACCGATAAGGATTTTTTGAAAGATTTGGAAAAACTCAATCATAAAATGGAGTATTTCTTCAATCTGATATTGGTTTCCCTAGAACAGACAGAACACGAGGATTTTGAAAACATTCGCAAAGAACGCAATAAGGTGAGAAGTTTCATTAATGACAATTTGGATTTACAAATTTTCAACATCAATAAAGAGAAACCAAGTACCAAAGAAGGCGTATTGCAGACCAATGTATTCTTGCAAAGTAGGGACATCCAAGCGGTACTTACCCGAATTTCTAAAATGTACCTGAAACTCTACGAAGAAAGAATGCCGAAAACCATCAAATAATTCCCAAAAAAACATCAGCAAAACTTTACCAAGGAAAGACAACTTTGGTAAAGTTTTTTTCATTATCCCGAGAGAAGCGTTCATCTGCATATCTTCGGAAAAGTTTATTTTTGTGGTATGAATCACGCCATTATCATTGGAACTGTGTTTCCAGAACCCAACTCCACCGCTGCGGGCACCAGAATGCTCCAGCTCATCAAGCTTCTGCAAGACCATCACTATCAGATTACCTTTTTCTCCACAGCCAATCCATCTGATTTCAGTTTTGACTTAGCTACGCTTAATGTTCAGATGAAGCATACACTGCTCAATGACGCTTCCTTTGATAAGGATATCCAAAATATCAATCCCCAATTGGTGATTTTTGACCGATTCACCATCGAAGAACAATTTGGATGGAGGGTTTCCAAGGCTTGCCCCGATGCCATCACCATTTTAGACACCGAAGATTTGCACTTTCTGCGGAAGGCAAGGGAAAACGCCTATAAACAACGAAGAGAATTAATCCCTACCGATTTGATTTCCGAGGTGTTCAAACGAGAATTGGCATCCATCCACCGTTGTGACCTTTCCCTCATCATTTCCGAGTATGAAATGAACCTTCTCACATCACAATTTAAAATCAATCCCGATATTCTGTTTTATCTCCCCTTATTTTCAGAAAATTCCTCCTCCAAACTTCCCTTCGCTGAAAGAAAACATTTCATCAGCATCGGCAATTTCCTCCACGAACCCAATTGGCAAACGGTATTAAAACTGAAAGAGCTGTGGCAAAGCATTCACAAAGCCCTTCCACAAGCCGAGCTGCACATCTACGGTGCCTATCCTCCACCGAAAGCCCTACAACTGCACAATGAGAGGGAGAAATTCCTCATCAAGGGAAGAGCCGAAAGCGTGGAAGAGGTTTTCTCCAAGGCGAGAGTCCTCCTTGCTCCTATCCCGTTTGGTGCTGGCATCAAGGGAAAACTATTAGATGCTATGCAATATGGGCTTCCCAGCGTAACCTCTACCATTGGGGCAGAAGGAATGCACAACCAGCTAAACTGGAATGGCTATATAGAAGATGAAATGCCCAATTTCACCGAAAAAGCCATCTTACTCTATTCCGATGAAAATCTATGGAACACCGCACAGAGTAAAGGCTTTAGCATCATCAAAAAGCGTTTCCTAAAAGACAATTTTAGTAAGTCTTTTTCAGAGAAAATCTATCATTTGAGAAACCAACTGCCCGCCCATCGGTTAAACAACTTTTGGGGACAAATATTGCAGCATCATACCCTGCAAAGCTCCAAATATATGGGAAAATGGATTGAAGAAAAGAATAAAAAATAACTTCAAATCCTCCTAAAATGAAATCCTTACATCTAAAATAAACAAGAAGACCTCTCAAATGAACAGGAAGACAACTCAAATGAGTAAGAAGACAACTCAAATGAACGAGAAGACAACTCAAATGAGCAAGAAGACAACTCAAATGAACGAGAAGACAACTCAAATGAGCAAGAAGACAACTCAAATGAACAAGAAGACCTCTCAAATAAACAAGAAGACAACTCAAATGAACGAGAAGACAACTCAAATGAGCAAGAAGACAACTTAAATGAGTAAGAAGACAACTCAAATGAACGAGAAGACAACTCAAATGAGCAAGAAGACAACTTAAATGAGTAAGAAGACAACTCAAATGAGCAAGAAGACCTCTCAAATAAACAACCTTCTTACTCCAAAAGCAAACTCATCCATTCTTCGCGTTGTTGCTTGTTTTTAAGGGTTAATCCGTGCTTGTGGCAAACCTCCAAAATATCCTCCACATCAAAGAAACACAACCCTGAAAGCAACAACTGCCCACCTTTATTCAGCACCGAAACATAAGTTGGAATATCAGAAATAAGAATATTACGATTGATATTCGCCAAAATAATATCAAACTTTTCAGAACCTAAATTCTCCGCAGTCCCCTGGGCAATATCCAGCTCTACGCCATTTCTGACAGCATTTTCTTGGGAATTTTCCACCGACCACTCATCAATATCTATCGCCACAGTACGCCCCGCACCTCTTTGTTTAGCAAAAATTGCCAAAACTGAAGTGCCACATCCCATATCCAAAACCGTTTTATCCTGAAAATCCATCTCCAGCATTTGCTGTATCATCAGATGCGTAGTAGGATGATGCCCCGTCCCAAAAGACATCTTAGGCTGAATGATAATCTCGTGCAAGTGGGGCTGTGCCTCGTGAAACTCGGCTCTTATCAGCACTTTATCTTCTACATTAATGGGCGAGAAGTTTTTTTCCCACTCTTCATTCCAGTTGATATTAGGCATCTCTTGGTAAGAATACGCAATCTGAACTTCCTCGTTATTAAAAACATAAAGCGACTTCATAGCCTCTTCATCAAAGAGTTCCTTTTGGATATAGCCTAAAATCCCATCGTGTTCTTCCGTAAAACTATCAAATCCTACCTCTATCAGCTCTGCCATTAGGATTTCGCTCCAAGGCTGTACCGGATTGATTTTAAAACTGAATTCTAAATAATTTTGCATAGGGCAAAGGTAAGTTTTTTCAAGTCAAGATTTAGAATTGAGGAAAAAAATCCATCAAAAAAAAGCGAGCAAAATTTCGCTCGCTTTTGGGTTGTTATGATAGCTTAATTAAACGCTTCAATAATCTTAGAGAAGTCTTCCACCTTTAAGGCTGCACCTCCTATGAGACCGCCATCAATGTCAGGTTGAGAAAAAATCTCTTTTGCATTTTCTGGCTTCACAGAGCCACCATAGAGAATGGAGACCTCATCTGCCACCTCTTTGCCGTATTTCGCTGCGATAAGTCCGCGGATATGAGCGTGGATTTCCTGGGCTTGCTCTGGCGTAGCTGTCTCTCCTGTTCCAATCGCCCAAACTGGCTCATAAGCAATCACTACTTTTTTTATCTCCTCCGCAGAAAGCGTAAAAAGAGCCGTTTCCGTTTGGTTTTTCACCACTTCCAGATGTTGATTGGCTTTTCTTTGTTCCAATGTTTCTCCGTTGCAGTAGATAGGCGTCAATCCTTTATCTAATGCTGCTTTTACTTTTCTGTTGCAATGAGAATCCGTTTCTCCGTGGTATTGTCTTCTCTCAGAATGCCCGATGATAGCACCATTAGCACCTACAGAAGCAATCATATCCACAGAAATTTCCCCCGTGTAGGCACCACTCTGATGCTCGCTTACATCTTGGGTATAAATTTCTATTTTACTTCCTTTAGCCATCTCTACAGCTGATGCGGTAAATAGTGCTGGTGGAGCAATGTATACCTCGCAATTGGTAGTATTGGCATCAAGATAATTTTTCAGTTCTTCTACTAAAGCTTTTGCAGACTGGGCATCTTTGTTCATTTTCCAGTTTCCTGCTACGATATTTTTTCTCATAAAAATGTTAATTAAAAACTCTTAAAATTCCCTTCAAAGGTAGTAAATAAAAAAAGACCTTCAAAGTTTTTCACTCCGAAAGTCTTTTCAATAGTTATATTATGGCTTCAAATTATTTTTTAACAACTTTCTTGCTAAATTTAGCACCACCGTTATCTACCACTACAATATACACGCCTTTTACTAGACCTTGCATATTGACAGTATCATTGTTTGAAACTCTGTTAGAAGATACCAATTTCCCTTCAGCAGAATATACATTCAATGTCACTCTTTCAGAGGTTTGTACTCTAAGAACATCATCCACCACAGTATTAAATTTTACTGTGTTTTCTAATGTTTTAGCATCTGCTACACTTAAAGTTCCTTTTTCATAAACAGAGAAACTATCAAATGATGACACCCCTGTTCTATAAGCCCTTACTGCTACATCTAATGATGTAGCACCTGTACCTGCTGGCATTTCTACAGTATGAAAAGTCCATTCTGAAGCTAAAGGTAAATATTTATTATTCGTTCTGAAAGGGTCCGTATCAGCCTTAGGCGTAGTATAAACAGCGTTTCCAGCATTGTTTTTGTAAACACTCCAAAGTCTAGTACTACTATCAGAACCCGCCTTATACCAAAAAGAAATCACATAAGTCTTTCCTTCTGTAACAGGTACATTCTGATAAAATCCAGTAGTAGCAGAAGGCGTGTCATAAGTAGCATAGTTAGCACCAGACTGCGCTCCATCTGTGGCAATAGTTGGTGCTGTATAACTAGAAGTTGTTCCAGCAGCCCAAGGAGCTAATCCACTCTCAAAACCTGGGTTAGTAAGGAGTTCTTGTGCATTTGCAGTCAAACCAAGAGCGATTGCCGCCACCAAAGAATAAAATTTCTTCATAATCTTAAATTTTAATTGTTAAACTTATTTCGCTTACAAAGATAAGAACTCTTATTTTTTTTCACAAGTTTATATAATATGAGATATATTAAGTTTTGTTAATTTTCGTTATGTAACTTTGCGACACATTTTTTTTGAGGTGAAATTTTATTGGTTCAAAGGTTGGTTTATTCTTACGCTCTTGCTTTCTCTTTTGGGAAAAGCACAGATATTTTCGTGGAAAAACCCTCATCTCTCCAAAGACTCCTTAGATAAAGACAGCCTTATCGCTTCTAAAATCAATAAAGCGGTTTTTCTAAGAGACACCTTGGATTTCATCAGTTTGCATAATAAGCCCATTACAGACGAACGGGTTTTAGCTAAAAACGATAAACAAAAAATGCTGGGCGACCTGCATTCTAAAGGTTCCATCATCCGAGGCGTTACCTTCGGCAACCAGCAAGGCTCTGCCGTTCGCAGTTCTATGGATATGCAAATCTCTGGAAAGCTATCGCCAGACATCAGTATTTTAGCTTCTATATCAGATCACAATCTGCCCATTCAAGCCGATGGTTATACCCAAACATTGGAAGAGTTTGACAAAATCTACATTCAACTCAACATCAAAAAACATTCAATTCTCCGAGCTGGGCATCTGGATTTAAACGATGATAAAACCTACTTCGGAAGGTTCCAAAGGCGAAGTATGGGGCTGCAGTTTCAGACCACTCTGGGAGAGAAAAACACCACCTTTGTAGATGTTTCAGCAGGGGTGGCACGCAGTGAATTTCATAGGATAAGATTCCAAGGGGTGGAAGGCAACCAAGGCCCTTACCGCCTCAATGGTAAAAATGGTGAACAGTTTATCACCATTCTATCAGGTTCGGAGCAGGTGTTTATCGATGGCGTTCTGATGAAACGGGGCGAAAACCTAGATTACACCATCAATTACAACACGGGAGAGATTTCATTCACCAGTTTTAGACCTATTTACAAGCAGAATTTTATTACCATTTCGTATAACTATACCAACCGAAACTATTCCCGATTTTTGGTAACGGGCAACCTGCAACATCGCCGCGAGCGTCTGAATATCGGGCTAAATTGGTTTTTAGAAAGTGATAATAAAAATATGCCCATTGCCATCAACCTCAGCAAAGAAGATGAGCAAATATTGGCGAATGCTGGCAATAATCCTAATCTAATGCTGGCACCATCAGAAATTCTTACAGCGTACGATGTCAATAAGATTCTGTACCGAAAAGTAACTTCGCCCAATGGCGATTTCTATGAATTTTCCACAGACCAAAATGAAACGCTATACCAAGTAAGTTTTACCTACCTAGGACAAGGGCAAGGCGATTACAGACTAACGCAATCTACCAACAATGGACGAGTATTTGAATATGTAGGCAGTGGCTTGGGAGACTATTCCCCATTGAGGAAACTGTCTTCTCCTCAGAAATCGCAAGTGATATCTTCCAACATAGAATACCGCCTAAACGAAGGCAAAATAGGGGCGGATATTTCCCTGAGCAACTACGACATCAACCTTTTTTCATCCAAAGACAATGCCCAAAACATCGGCTATGCAGGGCGGATTTTCGGAACTAAAACTTTCAAAAACCACCAATGGAAAGGCACGCCAAGTTTTGAATATCAGTACATCCACCGCCAGTTTCATATTTTGGACAGAATTAATGATGTAGAATTTGCCAGAGATTTTAATTTACTTCAGGAATTTAACCATCGAACGCAAAATCGTTTCACTTTTAGTTTTTTAAATCAGTGGAGCGAACGGGCATTTCTCAATTACAAACTGAATTTTCTCAGCGAAGAGCAGTTCTACAAAGGTTTTAAAAACGATTTAGACTTTGGCTGGAAAAAAGGAAAACTAAACACCTCTGGGAAACTATCTTACCTTAATACCAAAGGCAATACCGAAGACACCAAATTTATCCGCGGAAACCTTACCAACGAATGGCAAAGACCTAAAGGCAGCTGGGCAATAGGCGGAAGTATGGAACACAATGAAAGACTCTACAATAGCACTCAGCAGTATGATGTTTCTAGCTTTAGTTGGAAGGAAATGTTTGTACAGAAAACCATTGGCGACTCCACCCGAACCCAACTGATGACTAAACTATACTATCGTGATAATGATTCCATCCGCAATAATCAAATGGCGAATATGAACCACATCTTAGGTTTCGTAGCTCAAAGCCAAATGATTAAAACCGAAAAAACACAGCTCAGTGCCTTGCTTCATTATCGTAAATTTTTCTACGAAAACCAAGAAACGCAAAACAATCAGGATTTTGTGGTGGGAAATCTCGTATATCAGCAGCAATTATTTCGTAATGGGCTGCGTTTCCAAGGGTTTTATGAACTCGGAAACGGGCAAGAAGCTCAGCGAGAGTTTCAGTACCTACGCGTAACCGATGGACAAGGCGTCTATAAATGGACAGACTACAATGGTGACGGCATCCAGCAATTGGACGAGTTTGAAGTTGCCGAATATATGGACTTAGCCCAATACATCAGAGTATATACCAATACGGTACGCTACCTCCCTTCTAATAAAAACAAACTTCAGCTGGCATTATTCATCAATCCTTCCGTTGTACTGAGCTCAGACAATGGTTTTCTGAAACGATGGAATTTTAACCTCTCCCTACTCTCGCAAAACTCATATCTGAAAGGCGAAAAAGTTTTAGCCTTCAACCCTTTTGAAAAAAACGAACATCAGATTTTGAAAAACCAATCCATTTTGGCTTCCGCTCAGTTCAATGCCTCAGAGCAATCGGGATGGAATGGCAATTACCGCTTCACAGCTACGGACAACCTCATCAATGCCAATTTCAGCAATGAGGAAAGCTCCAGAAAAGCTCATTTTATCAACATCGGCTACCGAATGACCTCTGCCTTACGCACCGATTGGCAAAACACCCTCTCGGAGGTGAAAAATTCCTCCCAAATGTTTACCACCAGAAACTATCACCTGAGCATCTTTGAGACCCGCCCGAAAGTAACTTATCAGCTAAGCCCCGCCATACAAGCGGAGTTTTCATCAGCGTTCCGCAATAAGAATAGAACCGATGGCGAGGAACAGCTCCAAGCCTTAGAACTCACAGGCAACCTGCAATGGGAAAGACAAAAAACCTCCATTAGGGGTAGTTTTTCCTTTATCAACAATCAGTTTACTGGAAATAATTTCTCCATCGTGGGCAATCAAATGCTGGACGGGCTAAGACCAGGGAAAAACCAAGTGTGGAGCTTATTTTTACAGCAAAACCTAAGCTCATTCCTCATCTTGAACATCAACTACGAGGGCAGAAACTCGGGCGAACGCACCATACACATCGGTTCCGTTCAATTAAAAGCTAGTTTTTAGAGGTATCATTCAAAATCCCTTGAAATGATTTCAAATATCTAAAATTATCTTTTCTATATCCACTTTTTTATCTCTTTCAACGCCATTGATACCTCACATTTTCAATCCTAAAATCCTCTAATTCTTTAATCTTTCAATATCTTTGCCGTATGGTAAAAATTGGAAACATAGAATTGCCAGATTTTCCGCTGTTACTAGCACCTATGGAAGATGTGAGCGACCCACCCTTTCGCCGATTGTGCAAGATGCACGGGGCAGACCTAATGTACTCGGAGTTTATCTCGTCCGAAGGACTGATACGAGACGCCATCAAATCCCGAAAAAAGCTAGACATCTTTGATTATGAAAGACCCGTGGGGATTCAAATCTTTGGCGGGGATGAAGAAGCAATGGCAATGTCTGCAAAAATCGTAGAAACGGTAGAACCCGACTTGGTAGACATCAATTTTGGATGCCCCGTGAAGAAAGTCGTTTGCAAAGGGGCTGGTGCTGGCGTCCTAAAAGATATAGACCTAATGGTACTCCTTACCAAAGCCGTGGTGCAATCTACACATCTCCCTGTAACGGTAAAAACCCGCCTTGGCTGGGATACCGATAGCATTAATATAGACGAAGTAGCAGAACGCCTGCAAGAAGTAGGCATCAAAGCCCTTACTATACACGCTAGAACCCGCTCACAAATGTATAAAGGGGAAGCAGATTGGGAACATATCTCCAGAGTTAAGAGCAATCCGAATATAGAAATCCCTATCTTTGGCAATGGCGATGTAGATTCTCCAGAAAAAGCCTTAGAATACCGCCAAAAATACCAATGCGATGGCATTATGATAGGCAGAGGAGCCATAGGATATCCTTGGGTCTTCAATGAAATAAAACATTTTTTCCAAACAGGAGAACTACTGCCCAAACCTACACTAGAAGACCGCCTAAATGCCGTACGCCAGCACGCAGAATGGAGTACCGAATGGAAAGGTGAGCGTGTAGGGCTTATAGAAATGCGACAGCATTATAGCAACTACTTCCGTGGAGTGCCTCATTTCAAGGAATACCGAAAACAATTCTTAGAAATCTTCACTTTGGAGGAGATGGATGCCCTTATCGACAAAATAAAGTCTGCAGATTTTAATTTTTAACGCTTAGACTTCTTATCAGAGTTATCAGAACTCCTATTGCGGTAAGAAGTACCCCACCTCTGTCCCATAGAAATCTTATTTTGCCTAATGGAAATGATATTCAGGCAAAAAGTAATCATATTTGGGTATATAAAAATGATATTTGGGCATTTAGAAATGATATTCAGGCGTACAGAAATAACATTCGGGCGTGCAGAAATGATATTCGGGCGTACAGAAATGGCATTCGGACATAAAAAAATGGCATTCGGGCATATAAAAATGATATTTGGTCGTGTAGAAATGGCATTCAGGCGTGCAGAAATCAATTAATTGTGCTGTTGCTTCATTTCTACGAATGGTTTATCAATTTAATTATGCAAATAATAAAAATCATTTAACGGGAATATCAAGAAAATTGGCATTGAGAAGAAAAATCACCGACCTTTTATCTTAAAAATATGGCTTTTATCCATTTATCTCTCCCCTAAAAAGAAGACCTTGCCCCGCACGGAAATAAAAAATAACCAAAAGGCAAACTATTTTAGTGTTTGGACTTAAAATCTTAATTTCAAACCCAAAAACAGAGCCAGTAAACCTAAAAATTTGTAATTTAGACCCCAAAATAGTGAATAAAATGCTAAAAGCTGAACATATACAGAAAACCTATAATGCTGGGAAGAAAATTGCCCTGCAAGATTTTAGTATAGAAGTACCCCAAGGCTCTATCTATGGGCTATTAGGCCCTAATGGTGCTGGGAAAACCTCGTTTATTAGGATTATTAACCAAATCACCAAGCCTGATGCTGGAGAAATCTTCATCAATGGGGAAAAACTAAGTCCGCATCACATCAAAACCATAGGCTATATGCCCGAAGAACGAGGCTTGTATAAAAATATGACGGTGGGCGACCAGCTCCTTTACTTCGGAGAACTGAAAGGTATGAGCCATAACGATGCCTTGCAGCAGGCGAAATATTGGTTTGAGCAGTTGAACATAGACCAATGGTGGAAAAAGAAAATCTCTGAGCTCTCCAAAGGAATGGCACAGAAGATTCAGTTTGTAGTAACGGTATTGCACCGCCCCAAACTGCTGATTTTAGATGAACCGTTCTCTGGCTTTGACCCCGTGAATGCCAACCTCATCAAAGACCAAATCATCCGTCTGAAAAATGAAGGCACCACCATCATCCTCTCTACCCATAGGATGGAAAGTGTGGAGGAAATGTGTGACTATGTGGCACTTATCAACAACGCTAAGAAGGTATTAGACGGCAAAGTCTTTGAGGTGCGAGAGCAGTTTAAGAAAAATATTTTCTCCATCACTTTGGCGAATACCGATATGGCGATGTTTGAAAACTTTAAGGCGAGGAAGGGCATCAGCACATTCCAATATCAAAACGGATTGCTCTCCTTTGAAATTCAAAACGACAACGACCAAAAAACTCTGCTCCAAGAGCTTTTGGAACTGGGCAATATCCGCACCTTTAATGAGAAAATCCCAAGTATGAACGAGGTTTTCATCAAAGCAGTGGAAGGCAACGCATAAATCATAAAAAAAAACGAGAAGCACCGAAGTACTTCTCGTTTTTATTTAGTTTTTATATCTAATCTTAGTTTTAATCAAAGATATAAGTAAGACCTACACCCATTACCTGTGTAGATTTCTTTTTCTCTGCATTCGGATCTCCTGTATAAGACTCCGCCATATTAGGATAAGTATTAGAGATGCCTAAATCATATCTTGCAGTAAGTTCTAGTTTTCTCTTATAGCTATATCCCAAGCCTATTCCTACACCAAAATTAAAGCCTGCAGCCTTTCCATTGAGCCCTGGTCTTGCGGCATCGCCTTCTATTTTATAAACATCTCTGGAAGGGTTGGTTACTTTTTGATTAACCAAGAAATTAAACCTTGGCCCTACCATACCGAAGAATTCAGACTCTGCTTCAGAGAAGTAACCTTTGAAATAGATAGGTACACTGATGTAGTTATCAACATACATTGCATTGTATCCTCTACTCGTAGGAGCTAAACCTTTTTCTTTCCCAGATTCTCCTCCACCATAGTAAACCACCTCTGGCTGGATGTAAAATTGGTCATTTCTATCCACAGGAATCAAAGCCATTACCCCCGCTTGGAATGTATGTCTAGGCCCTGATGGATTGTGAGCATTTTGCACTCGGGAATAATTGTATCCTCCTAATACCCCGAAACGCGTAGAGCTAAAATCCACCTGTGCAGATAGCGATAATGAGGCTAATATTGAAACTCCTAATAGTATTTTTTTCATTCTTGTATTACTTGTGTTTATTAATTATCCTAGAATTTTAGCAACAGTAGCACCTATATCTGCTGGAGAATCTACTACATTGATTCCATTCTCTCTCATAATAGCCATTTTAGCTTGTGCGGTATCTTCAGCACCACCTACAATAGCCCCAGCGTGTCCCATTGTTCTCCCTTTTGGAGCGGTTTGCCCAGCGATGAATCCTACTACTGGTTTTGTAGAGCCACTTGCCTTATACCATCTTGCTGCTTCTGCTTCTAAGGAACCACCGATTTCTCCAATCATCACTACTGCATCAGTCTCTGGGTCGTTGATGAATAATTCCAAAGCTTCTTTGGTAGTCGTTCCAATGATTGGGTCTCCACCAATACCAATAGCCGTAGATACACCATATCCTGCTCTCACCACTTGGTCTGCTGCTTCGTAAGTTAAAGTTCCAGATTTAGAAACGATCCCTACTTTTCCTTTTTTGAATACAAATCCTGGCATAATACCAATTTTCGCTTCCTCAGAAGTGATGATTCCTGGGCAGTTTGGCCCAATCAAACGGCAGTCTTTATCTGCGATATAATCTTTTACTTTCACCATATCAGCAACTGGGATTCCTTCCGTAATGGCCACAATTACCTTAATTCCCGCGTCTGCTGCTTCCATAATAGCATCTGCTGCAAACGCTGGCGGTACGAAAATAATAGAAACATTAGCTCCTGCTTTCTCTACTGCGTCTGCCACAGTATTGAATACAGGCTTCCCAAGATGCTCTGTTCCACCTTTACCTGGAGTTACACCTCCCACTACATTGGTACCATATTCAATCATTTGCCCTGCGTGGAAAGTTCCTTCGTTACCTGTAAAACCTTGTACGATTACTTTAGAATCTTTGTTTACTAATACTGACATATCTGTTTTGTTTTAATTAAAATTTTAATTGGTGCGAATTTAAGATTTTTTTTTCAAATCTGCTTTACTTTATTGGGAATATTTTGAAACTCAAAAGAAGTAAACCTGCTACACCAAAAAGAGATGCCCAAAATGGACATCTCTTCTATTATAATCATTCATTAGGAATTATTCTATGGTGATTAGAGCATTGAGGTCTGTCTCTCCACCTGTTACACTTCCTTGTTGATTGGTTTCTGAAGGACTATTTTGATTCACCGTAGTTGGCTTATGATAAAGCTTAATGTTCACTTTTGCACTTGACGGAGCTGTTGCCACTGTCCAAACGGTTTTCACTCCCAGTTTGTTACCATCTGTTCTTACTTCATCTGTAGCAGCTCGGGTTACATTGACCTCTACCCCTGCAAATTCGTAGGTGATAAAATGTTCATCTTTATCCGCTACTATTTCACTAAGTATGCTATCATAATGGTCATCGTGAGCGTGGAAAAAATCCAAAGACACATTGTAGATTTTTCCGTTTTCTAAAACGATGTCTCCATCTGCTACCCCGCCGATATAGCTGATAACTTGCTCTGCACCTGAGCCCTGCTCTACCAATCTTACTGTCATTTTTTCAACACCTTCGTGCTCGTGGATATCCTCTGGCGTATCATTATCTCTACAAGAGAATACCAATAACGAAGCGAACAACACTAAGAATAGTTTAAATAAATTTTTCATTGTTTTAAAGATTTTTTTGTTAATGATTAAAATTTGTAATTAAAAGTTAGAATTAAATTTCTACCTAATTCTGGTGCGAAAAACCTCAATCGGTTGAGATAATCGCGGTATTCTGTATTAAAAATATTATTGATTTTGAAATTAACACTCAGGTTTTGGAGCAAATCTACCCCAGCACCTGCGTGAAAAACACTATACCCTGCTGGCGGCGTACTGACATCTAAGGTCTTGGTAACCACGCTTCCATTTTCTATCATCGTGAGTCCGATGTTTCGTATCGGATAGCGGTTTTGTTTCAGCACGGTTTCATTTTCTAATCTTATATACAACTTAGACTTAGGAATCACTGTCCATTCTATTGCATTTTTAAACTGAGCAGGCATCATTAAAATCAATGGTTCGTGATGTTTTACATCATCACCTCGCAAAGTGCTAAACCGCGAGTTCCATTTCATATTCTGATGGATTTTCAGTTCTACATCTGCATCTAATCCCCAAATCCTTGCTCTGGTCTGCTGATAATTCCATATCATAAAAACCCCTCGGTTGGTATTCTCTACCCCCACAGGCAATTGATTGATGAAATTATCCGAAAACATTATATAAGGATTCACCTCCCATTGCAATCCTGCTAAAACATCTAGCTCTGCCTTTACCGACAATGTTGCTTGGTAAACCTCTTCCTTTCTTAGGCTAAGGTCGCCTTGCTCTATGATGGAAGCCGAATGATGCAAGCCATCTGCAAAGAGCTCCGCTGCATTGGGTGTCCTACTGGCACGCGAAAGATTGAGTTTCACATTCCAATGCTGAGAGGGCTGATAGGCAACCCCTGCATTGAGGGAAATATTATGAAAATTGAACACGGGTCTGGTGAGGATTCTACTACCACTTCTACTCACCTCAAACTGAGGAAATATGGTAGCATAACGCCTTTCCCAATCGGTGTTATCATAATATTTATACGCATCGTAACGATTAAAATCATAGCGTATGCCAGCTTCGGTTTTCCAACGAGCATTGGGCTGATAGCTCAATACGGAATAAACCCCAGCATCATACCGCTTATAGTCGGGAATCAAACGCCGTACTTCGGTAGCGGGATTGGGAAAATTATTCTGAAATGTTCCCAAAATACCACTTTCCAATTGCCATTGTTCCCGTTCTATAAGGTGTTCTAGCTTTGCCTGATGCGTGGTAAGCCTTAAATCCATTGAGGCTTTACCATTGAGTTCCCCTCTTCTGATATCGTACTCTTTACGGTGGTTATCCTGAAACGCATATTGGAACGACAGTTTCCCCAAGCTGAAGAAACGCTTATAGGCTTCTATTTTTGCCAGATGATGGCTTACCTCTTGTTTAGGATTATTGATTTTATACGAAAAATTATCCCAATAAGCCGAAGCACCTCCCATCATAGCATTGTAAAAGTCCTCTGGACCTCCCAGATGCGAGCCCGTGAAAATTCCAAAATTCTGATTAACACCGCTATAACTCACTTCAAATCCCTGAGTAAATGCACGATGCCCAAAGGAAAAATGAAACGAATTTTCCTCTGCCCCTGTATTTTGCAAGGTATGTTTTGGAATTGCCAAATCGCCCAACTTCTGATAAGTTCCCATTGTTTTTACAAACCAACGGTTCTCCCAAGTTTTAGCGAGATTTACCCCCAGTTTAGCTCCTCGTCCATTGGAAATCTCAGAAAGAGAGATGCCTCCCACAAGGGAATCTCGTGCTGGGAACAGCTTCGGTTCTAAAACAATAACGCCGCCCACAGCATCGCCACTGTACTTCAGCACCCCCGAACCTTTGATAACGCTAATGCGTTCAAAAGCCGTAGGTTCTACACTAGGTGCGTGTTCTACTCCCCATTCTTGCTCCGCCATCTTCACCCCATCATTGATGATGGAAACCCTGCTGCCGTATAGTCCGTGGATAATGGGCTTGGTGATGTTATTCCCTGTCTTCATAGAAGATACTCCAGAGGCGTTGGACAAAAAATTGCCCAAGTTTTCCGTTGCATTTCTATCCATCCATTTTCTATCCAAAGTGATAATAACCACACTTCCCGAAGGCTTTTTAGTTCCTCGCAAAGCAACCGTTTCTATTTCCTCTATATGATGCTCCAATGAGATGTTCAGATAAAGGTCTTTGTCCACTTTTAACTCTTGGGAAAAATCATCGCACGCCGAGTGAGACACCACCAGCGTGTACTGCCCCGCTTCCACAGATGGCAATACAAATTGCCCTTTTTCATCTGATAGCGTAGTACGGTTTCCTAATTTTACTTTTGCATTTTTCAGCAATGTTTTATCGTGAAAATCCTGAACCACCCCATAGATTTTAAAGGTATTTTGTGCAGACAAGATGGTAATTCCTAATATTAAGAATAGGAAATTGAGCGTTAATTTCATTTAATATAATTAATAACAGAAATTATTCTGAAAAAGAAAAATTCAGAATGATGGATTAATAGTGAGGTATAATACCCTCCTTTAGCTTTGATAGCCCTACTTCCCCTTGTGCAAAGCCATAGGGAAACGTCTCTATCAAAGCGAAAACTAAGCTACCTGAGGCGGGCCTCTGAGCCTGAAATAAGTTTTCTCTGATGATGATTTCTTTGAAAGATACGGCGTTTTTTCTTCGCTTTGCCCTTGTAACATCAGGGCTTTGAACTCAAACGATGAAGGCAAGGTAAGTGCTTTGATGGAAACAAAATGACACACCAAACAGTCCTGTGCATCTGCCCAATCTGCTGATGGTGTGTATTGCTTTTCAAAACCGCTCTTCCCCGAAAAGCCGTGAGAATGATGATGAAACTTTGCAGAACCTAATGCTACAAAGAGATACACCGATACCATCAGTGCTGCACTTAGTTTTCGTAAAGTTTCATTTTTAAACATTGGGGCAAAGATAATGATTAATTTTTTTTACCAAAAATAGCATTGCTCCCTACCTTATGGAAAACTCTTCCGTATGTTTTGAGAAAAACTCCCGTATGTTTTGGAAAAAACTTCAGTATGTTTTGGAGAAAACTTCAGTATGTTTTGAAGAAAACTCTCGGGAGATTTTAAATCCCGCTTCTGATGGGCTATCGCAGCCGTTATAGATGATGCTCTATACAATAAGAGAAAACCACCTCAGATATTGAAGTGGTTTTCTTGGTTTCTCATTATTTAGAATGTATAAGAAAAGCTTAATGCAAAATTTCGCCCAGGGGCTAAAATCCTTTGGTTCTTATCCATTGATAGCGTTCTGCTTAGATGTTCTGCATAGGCTCTATTAAGCAGATTGTAAACCTTGGCTGTGATGGAAGCGTTTTTAAAGATTTCGTACCGAGTGTCTATATCTATGGTGTAGAAATCGGGGGTTTTCATCTCTCCAAATCCTTGGTTTATTCGGTTTTGAGGAGCTACATACCTCAGCTTAGCCTCTATAGTAATGGGGCTAAAATCTGCCAATAGATTCCATCTAAAATCCAATGGTGCTATTTCGGGCAGAGGCTGTTGGGTTTCTATATCCTCTGCATAGGTATATGCCATTGCCCAATGGGTTCTCAGCTTGGGTATTACCTGCCAACTAAGACTGGCTTCCACACCTGCTTTCAGAGCCTTGTCTATATTCATATACTGCCTTACACCTGGGCTAGACATTCCGTATTTTGTGATATTAGGATTGATAATCCCCGATATATAGTTTCGCATATAGGATACAAAACCATCTATTTGAAAATAAATATTCGGCTTTCTAAAACTTAATACCATATCTGCCTGATGATTGGTTTCAGGCTTTAGTTTGGGATTCCCCACCATTTCATAAGCATCTAAACCTACTACAAATCTATTGATAAACCGCTCGGTAAGGCTCGCACTTCTCTGCCCTCTCCCTGCCAAAAGGGATAATGTAAAGCCTTTGCCCAACTGCTGTGTATAATCTACACTAACGCTATGATTGAGCTGCTGACTCTCCACATCTCCATATAACGCTCTGAACAATTGGGATACTTCCTCTGCATTTGCATTACTATAATCCATTCGGTAGGCTAATGTAAGACTTCCTTGATTCAATTTTCGTTGATATTCATTGAACCAACCCATCTGGAAGATGCTTGAATTTTGCCAAGCAGAACCATCTCTAGCAGGCATCATCATTGGCATTATCATACTGATATTTTCAGCGTGTTCGTATTTATAATCCAATCCCGTGTATAGGGTATTATCCCGATGGGATAGTTTAAGCTCTGTGCGTGCTCCATAGGTCTGAGATGCTACATCAGAAACCATTGTACGGCTGGTATTTCCCATAGAATGTTTTACATTGGTATAGTAGGCATTCACATCCAGATGCTTCACAATAGCGTTTCTAAACTTAGCCAAATGTTTTGCTTGAATCATCCAAGTTTTATCGTAGATTAAATCCATATGAAGGGCAGCAAACTCCACATCTCTACTCTGGTTGGTATTGATGTGTAAAGATGAAACATTATTCTCATTCCACTTAAAAGTTCCCTTCGTGCCACCGCTATATCTAAGAAACGCTGACCGAACTTCATTACCATTACCATCTTTATACGCTTCCCCCGATTGATATGTTCCCAAAATATCCCACACCAGCCGAGGTGAAGCGAGAGTAGCAGAAAACTCATTTCTTAGAATATTGCCATTGCTTTCATATCCTGTGGATAATCTTCCTCCTAAAGTAGGTTTTTCAGAAAAAGATGCCATTTTAGTCACGAAATTGATGCTTCCTCCAAGTGCTGTACCATACCGCAACTGGTATGGCCCTTTATAAATCTCCACACTTTGCATTGCATTCATATTCACCTGACTAATGGCGGGGTCCATTCTACTAGGACAAGCATTGATGGCATTAGCCGCCCCATCTACCACTATGCTGAGCTGTTCATATTTAAACCCTCTCAACACTGGGTCTGTAGCGTAGTTTCCCGCCTTTCGGATACCACTCATCTCAGGCGTATGATTAAGAAACTGACCTGCATCGTGCCCTAGAAAATCAGAAGACAACACTTCCACTCTTTTTTGATTTCCCTTTGGTGAAAGTTTCAAAAGCTCTATCACTTTGATATTGTGCAATAAGCTATCTCTATCTTGTTGTCCGTACACATTTTGCCCTAAAAGGCATATTACGGATAAATTTAAAATTGTAATCTTTATGGTTTTTTGATTCATAATTCTTGATTTTTTGTTCATAACAAACGATACAATACACAGCAAAATGTAGCGACTTTCTGCTCATCGCTATTAATTTCGGTGTACTGTAATAATTTCAAATCCTTAAAAAAAATCAAGAAATGGGAGGGCGTAATAAACGGCATAAAAAACCAACACTCTCCGACTGTAATCGATGAAAAATAAGTTGTGGTGCGTATTGCTCTATTTTTTTGAGAGGTTCTATCTTAAAAGGCGTGGAAGACGCATAAAAATCAAATTTTAAAGTTGCCATACCATAAGGCAGCGTTTTATTTTCGGTATTTTTTCTCACCTGACACTTCCCGTGGCAGTCCAACTGTGGCTCTGCTTGATTGATACAATATTGCTCGTAGAAAGCTCTATTGATATGATAATCTACCAAGAGTATCATACTTTGAACCCCCAATAGGAGTGCCAATAAAAGTGATATGAAATAATGAGCAACCTTCATATTACAGAACTTCGCAAAAGTAATCAATAAATATTTTAAACCTCAACTGATACATATCAGCAAATATCCTAAATCCATTTTCTTCCCAGCGACACAAGCCCCATCAACCCTCTGATTATTAAAACCATCCCCTCACAAAACCTTGACCATTCACCTTGATTATTAACCAAAAATTCATTTATTTTTTTCAGTCTTCATATCGTTTTCATTGTTTTTATTTTGTAAATTTGCTAAGTCAATAGAAAAGTAGATTATGACGACAAATTCCAGAGTAAAAAAAATAGGTGTTCTTACCTCGGGAGGAGATTCTCCTGGGATGAATGCTGCCATCCGTGCAGTAGTGAGAACCGCCATCTACTACGATATAGAAGTTGTAGGCATTAGAGAGGGGTATAATGGTTTAATACAAGGTAACTTTACCAAATTAGGGGCTCGTTCTGTGAGTAATATCATCAATATGGGGGGAACTATCTTGAAGTCCGCTAGGTCTCTTGAGTTTAAAACCAAAGAAGGAAGACAGAAAGCGTATGACAATTGCGTTGCCCACGGTATAGATGCTTTGGTATGCATTGGTGGTGATGGTACTTTTACGGGAGCTCAGATTTTCGGGGAAGAGTTTGGCATCAAAGTCATTGGCGTACCTGGAACCATTGATAACGATATCTTCGGGACAGATAATACCATTGGCTACGATACCGCTCTGAATACCGCAATGGAAGCCATCGATAAGATTAGAGATACTGCCACCTCGCACAATAGAATTTTCTTCATTGAAGTGATGGGGCGTGATGCTGGCTTTATCGCCCTAAATAGTGGTATTGCTACGGGGGCTATAGACATCCTAATTCCAGAAGAAACAGATAGCCTGGAAGAGATGTTCAATACCTTTGAAAAAGCGAAAAAGAGAGGAAAAAATTCCAGCATTGTAGTAGTAGCAGAGGGAGAAACACTTGCCACGACTTATGAATTAGCCAAAAAAACCAAAGAACAATTCCCAGAAGCAGACATCCGCGTTACCATCTTAGGACACATCCAGAGAGGAGGAGCCCCAAGCTGTGCCGACCGCGTTTTAGCTTCTAAGCTAGGCTATGGTGCCGTAACAGGACTTATGAAAGGACTGACTAATGTAATGGCAGGGGTGCGTTCTAACCATATTGTGTACACGCCAATAGAAGATGCCATTAGAAAGCATAATGAAATCAACCAAGAATTATTAACAATTTCTGAAATTTTAGCACTTTAAAATCATTAAAAAAATAATTTATTAATCTAATAAAAATCAATTATTATGTCAAAAATCAAAGTAGGTATTAACGGATTTGGTAGAATTGGGCGTCTTGTTTTCAGAGCAATGACGGAGAGAGACAACATCGAAGTAGTAGGTATCAACGACCTTATCGATGCTGAGTATATGGCTTATATGCTAAAATACGACTCTGTACACGGGGAGTTTAAAGGAGAGGTTTCTGTAGAAGGTAGCGACCTTGTAGTGAACGGAAAAAAAATCCGTGTAACTGCAGAAAAAGACCCTAACAACCTTAAATGGAACGAAGTAGGTGCTGAGTACATCGTAGAATCTACAGGTCTTTTCCTTACCAAAGAAGCTGCACAAGCTCACATCAATGCTGGTGCTAAAAAAGTAGTGCTTTCTGCTCCTTCTAAAGATGATACTCCAATGTTTGTAATGGGTGTAAACCACACTACGCTGACAGATGATATCAAAATCTTCTCTAACGCTTCTTGTACTACCAACTGTCTTGCTCCTTTAGCAAAAGTGGTACACGATAACTTCGGAATCGTAGAAGGTTTGATGACCACGGTACACGCTACTACAGCGACTCAAAAAACTGTAGATGGTCCTTCTGCTAAAGACTGGAGAGGTGGGCGTTCTGCTCTTAACAACATCATCCCTTCTTCTACAGGTGCTGCTAAAGCAGTAGGAAAAGTAATCCCTTCTCTTAACGGAAAACTTACAGGGATGTCTTTCAGAGTACCTACAGTAGATGTTTCTGTAGTGGACCTTACTGTAAGATTGGAAAAAGAAACAACTTACGAAGAAATCTGCAAAGCAATGAAAGCTGCTTCTGAAGGTGAATTGAAAGGCATCTTGGGTTATACAGAAGATGCAGTAGTTTCTCAAGACTTCGTAGGTGAAAAGAGAACTTCTGTTTTCGATAAAGATGCAGGTATTATGCTATCTCCTACCTTCGTGAAACTTGTATCTTGGTATGATAACGAAATGGGATATTCTAATAAATTGGTTGACCTATTGGTACACTCTGCTTCTTTGTAAGAAGATTGTTATATTGATATTTCATAAAAAGGAACTTCCAGCGATGGAGGTTTCTTTTTTTTGTTGGATTAAAGATTCAGTTTAACGCTTAAAATCTATGGTTTAATCTGAGTTAAAATACAAATACCCTTTTACTACCTATTAAATACCCTTCATTAATGTATTAAATACCCTCCCGAAGGGGATAAAATACCTAACCCAACCCTATTAAATACCCTTTATTAATACATTAAATACCCTTCCGCAGGGGATAAAATACCTAACCAAACCCCATTAAATACCCTTTATTAATGTATTAAATACCCTTCCGAAGGGGATAAAATACCTAACCAAACCCTATTAAATACCCTTCATTAATGCATTAAATACCCTCCCGAAGGGTATTTTTTTCTGTTCTAAAGAGTATTCTGATATGAAACCAGCTATTTTAGGCTTGTGTAGAGGTTTTTCATTTCCTACAGGTTAAAGTTAGCATTTTAAACTTGTTTTGGGAAGCATTATATTCTGAGAAACCCATAGCAATTAATTTTCTAAAAGAAATCATCCGTGATTTTTAGTGCTTTTAACCTAATGACTAAAATATTATCATCTAAAATCTAAAATTTTCCGTACTTTTGAAAAAATTTATAGACAATATGAGCACATCTGAAGATAAAAAAAACAGCACAGCAGAAGGCAAGAAAAGCGGAACTATAGAAGACAAGAAAAAAGCCTTAGCATTAGCCCTTGAAAAACTAGACAAAACCTACGGAAAAGGTACCGTAATGAGAATGGGCGATGCCAATATAGACGACTCTATAGAGGTGATTCCATCGGGTTCATTAGGCTTAGACCTTGCTTTGGGCGTTGGTGGTTATCCTAAAGGAAGAATTATAGAAATCTATGGTCCAGAATCTTCTGGTAAAACCACCCTTACCCTACACGCCATTGCCGAGGCTCAAAAACAAGGGGGCATTGCTGCCTTCATAGATGCAGAGCACGCTTTTGATAGCATCTATGCTAAAAAATTAGGCATCGACTTAGACAATCTGATTATTTCTCAGCCAGATAACGGAGAACAAGCATTGGAGATTGCAGATAACCTCATCCGTTCAGGAGCCATAGACATTGTGGTGATAGACTCCGTAGCTGCCCTTACCCCAAAAGCCGAAATAGATGGCGATATGGGTGATTCTAAAATGGGGCTTCACGCAAGGCTAATGTCTCAGGCATTGAGAAAACTTACCGCTACCATTTCTAGAACCAAATGTACTGTGATTTTCATCAACCAATTAAGAGAGAAAATAGGCGTAATGTTTGGAAATCCTGAAACCACTACTGGAGGTAATGCCTTGAAATTCTATGCTTCGGTAAGAATCGATATCAGAAAAGCGAGTGCTCCCATCAAGCAAGGTGATGAAGCCATCGGAAGTCGCGTAAAAGTGAAAGTGGTAAAAAATAAAGTAGCACCGCCTTTCAAGCAAGCAGAATTTGATATTATGTATGGTGAAGGGGTTTCTAAAACCGGAGAGATTCTAGACACTGCTGTGGATTTAGGTATTGTAAAGAAGAGCGGCTCTTGGTTCAGCTATGGAGATACCAAACTGGGACAAGGTAGAGATGCCGTGAAAGACATCATTAAAGACAACCCTGAACTGGCAGAGGAACTGGAAAATCAAGTAAAAGAAATGATTCTAAACAAATAATCGTTTCACTGAAACTAACAATTTAATTATTTCTATCTTTGCGAAAATCAAAAAATATGAGCAATAAACCCATTACAGAATTTATCGAGAAATATTACCTACACTTTAATGCCGCTGCATTGGTGGACGCTTCCAAAGCTTATGTTGCCCACCTGAAAGAAGGTGGAAAAATGATGATTACCCTTGCAGGTGCTATGTCCACAGCTGAGTTGGGAAAAATCTTAGCCGAGATGATTCGTCAGGATAAAGTACAATTCATCTCTTGTACAGGAGCCAATTTGGAGGAAGACCTAATGAACCTCGTGGCACATACCCATTATAAAAGAGTACCCAACTATAGAGATTTGACCCCAGAGCAAGAGTGGGAGCTTTTAGAAAAAGGACTCAACCGCGTTACCGATACTTGCATCCCAGAGGAAGAAGCTTTCAGAAGATTGCAAAAACACATCTACGAAATTTGGAAAGATGCGGATAACAAAGGAGAGCGTTACTTCCCACACGAATATATGTACAAAATGTTGCTTTCTGGCGTATTAGAGCAATATTATGAAATTCCAAAAGAAAACTCTTGGATGCTTGCCGCAGCAGAGAAAAATCTACCGATTGTAGTGCCAGGTTGGGAAGACTCCACAATGGGGAACATCTTTGCAAGCTACTGCATCAAAGGAGATTTAAAACCATCTACAATGAAATCTGGTATTGAATATATGACTTACCTTGCAGATTGGTATCCTAAAAACTCTGGAGGGAAAGGTGTAGGCTTCTTCCAAATCGGTGGAGGTATTGCAGGGGATTTCCCAATCTGCGTAGTGCCAATGCTTTACCAAGATATGGAAATGCACGATATTCCGTTTTGGTCTTATTTCTGCCAAATTTCAGACTCTACCACTTCTTACGGTTCATACTCTGGAGCGGTGCCAAACGAGAAAATCACTTGGGGCAAGCTGGACATTAACACACCTAAGTTCATTGTGGAATCTGATGCTACCATCTGTGCACCACTGATGTTCCAATATATTTTGGAAAACTCTTAATCATCAACAATCTTTAACAATAGAAAAAAAATGCTCAGCTTGCTGGGCATTTTTTAGTATCGGAATTTCCGTTGCTCCTTCTTTTCAGACATTTTTTTCTTAGCCTGCAAGCGTTTTTCAATTTGAGATTTTGAAGGCTTGGTTTTCAGTCGTTTTTTCGGAATAATCAACGCTTGATTGACCAATATGAGGATTTTCTCCGTTGCCAATTTCTTATTCTGAAGCTGAGTACGGTATTCCGATGCAGAAACTTGTAATAAGCCCTCCGCACTGATTTTATTTTTCAGCTTTACTCTAATCCTTTCAATTTCAAGCTCGGAAAAACATTCAGTTTCTTCCACATTCCAAAGAGCCGTCACCGCCGTTTCCACCTTGTTCACATTCTGCCCTCCTGCTCCACTACTCCGCGTGGTTTTATATTTTATCTCGTTGCTAAAGTCTTTCATTTTCTATTTGGTTTAGAAGTTTTTTTCGCTCCACTTTTCCATTTGGGGTTCGGGGGATTTCTTCAATGAAAATAACATCCTTAGGACGGTGATATTTTTTTTCAAACGCAAGGTTTTGCACCAATTGCTTCAGCTGCTCAGAGGGGTCTCCTTCAATCACAGCAATCAATCTCTGTCCCAATATCTCATCAGGAATCCCTAAAAACACCACTTCATTCTGGATTTCTTTTTTAGCCAAAGCTTCTAATGCTTCGGGAACTATTTTCGCACCACCAGAGTTGATGATATTATCTACCCTACCTAAAAACCTAAATTGTTTTTCATTTTTAAGTTCCACCATATCATTGGTTTGCAATACTTCGGCATTAAGTTTCGGTGCAAAAATCCTTAAACAATCCCTTTCATTTGTAGAAATACCTACCCCTTCCAAAATGGTAAAAACCTTTTCTTCTTTGGGAAAAATTTGCCTCAAAGCAATGTGAGAAAGAGTTTCGCTCATTCCATAGGTTTCATAAATCGTAGTTTGATGATGGTCATCTTCTAAAGTTTTAGCTTCCAAAGCCTGATAGATTTTCTTTTTAAGTTGCTCAGAAACAGCAGCTCCGCCAATGATGAGTTTTTTTATCAAGTGTAATTTGTCCAGCGAATGTTCCACTTGGAGTGGCGTCATCGCACAGAAATCTACTGCTTTCACTACATTTTTTAGAGGCGTAAGTGATGGCGACGAAGCGATGAGTTGCAAATTTCTTTCCAAAGCTCTCACTACCATCATTTTTCCAGAGATATACTGCGTAGGCAAGCAGAGCAATGCCGTTTGATTCTCCTTCAAATCCAAAAAATCACAAGTCATTTTAGCAGAATTGCGCATTTTTTCTTTCTCAATCTCAAAAATTTTTGGTATTCCTGTAGAGCCAGAAGTCTGCACAGATACCTTATCCGAAGTAGAAAACCATTCTTCAATAAAAAAAGTTACTTCTTCCTCATATTTTTTATCTTCTGATAAATAATTTATTTTCAAATCATTAAAAAAATCACCACGCATAGTAGAGTAAAAATTTTAGGTAAAAATAAAAAAAATACTGCAATCCTCTTGCATTGAATAAAAAAAGTTGTATATTTGCACCACGAAAAACAAAGACCCATAGTGTAACGGTAGCACACCAGATTTTGGTTCTGTTTGTCGGGGTTCGAATCCCTGTGGGTCTACAATCACACTCCAATAACTCGTTGATTTTCAGCGGGTTATTTCTTTTTATAACTGATTTTGCCGACATTTTACCGATTTTCGCCAACAAAACAAAAAGCCTCAGCGTATTTGTTTGCTGAGGTATCTAAAAAAAGTATTAATCTTGATTCATAGAAGATGAAAAAAAATAGTTCCACCTCGCCCCTTGAAGAACTGAAAGAAGGAGAAGTATTATTGGAGTTAACCCTCAAAAAAACAAAAAATAATTAAATTTGAACCCGATTATCAACTTAAATTCGCTTAAATTTTGGATACAGTATAGGGGATACCATATAGGGTATAAATTTAGCTCCACCTCCAAAAGACAACTTATTCATTTTTTTTATTAAAAAGTGGTACTGTTGTAACAATCCGTCCAAAATTGTTACTTATATAAGAAAAACAACCGCAATGCTGAAGATAGAAAATCTCCACAAATCTTACGATATTGGACAAAGCCAACTCCACGTTCTTAAAGGAATTAATCTGGAAATATCAGAGGGAGAATTTGTTTCCATTATGGGGAGTTCTGGCTCTGGAAAATCTACACTACTGAATATCATCGGAATTTTGGACGAGAAAGATAGCGGAACTTACGAGCTAGACGGCATTCCCATAGAGCATCTCAATGAAACTAAAGCCGCTGAATACCGCAGTCGGTTTTTAGGATTTGTCTTTCAGTCATTCAATTTGATAGGTTATAAAACGGCATTAGAAAATGTGGCGTTACCTCTATACTATCAAAATGTTCCCCGAAAAGAAAGAAACCAAAAAGCCTTAGAATATTTGGAAAAAGTAGGCTTGGCTCAGTGGGCGAATCACTATCCAAATGAGCTTTCAGGAGGACAAAAACAAAGGGTTGCCATTGCCAGAGCTCTTATTACCAATCCGAAAGTGATTCTTGCCGATGAACCTACGGGAGCATTAGACAGTAAGACCACCCACGATATTATGAAACTTTTACAAGACATCAACAATGAGGGCAAAACCATCATCATCGTTACCCACGAGCCCGATGTAGCTGCACAAACCAAAAGAAATGTCTTCCTAAAAGACGGCGTGATAGAGACCGATGAAATCATCACACAGCAGGTATTAGGAGAATATTCAGCGTCTGTATAGAGGAAATTTACAGAAGTATAACCAGCCAAAAAAAAGAAAAAATGTTTGATATAGATCGTTGGCAAGAGATATTCAGCTCCATTCGCAGTAATGTCTTGCGTACCGTACTTTCGGGGTTTACGGTAGCTTTGGGATTGTTTATTTTCATTGTTTTGTTTGGCATCGGTACAGGATTGCAAAACGCGTTTACCGATGGATTTGCAAGAGATGCCAAAAACTTGATTCAGATTTTTACCGACCGTACCACCATTGCCTATGGGGGAATGCAATCTGATAGGCTCATTGTTTTGAAAAATGAGGATTACCAAGATATCATTGACCAGGAACCTGAAAAAATAGAATATGCCTCACCACAATACAGTGCAGGACTGATGGTAAAGTACGATAATGAAGGCGGTGTTTACCGTATTTCTGGTTCCAATGGTGATGAAAAAAACATCGAAAACAGAACGCTGGTAGAGGGACGCTACATCAACGAAGGGGATATTGCTAGAGGACAATATGTGGCGGTTATTGGGCGATTGGTTCAGAAAGATTTAATCAAAAAGAGCAATCCCATAGGAAAAGATATCAATATCAATGGAACGATGTTCAAAGTGATTGGCGTATTTGCTGATGAGGGAGGCGATTGGGAAGAGCGTGCCATCTCTGTACCCATCAGTACCTTACAAAAGATGAAGAAAAACTCCGATACCCTTAGCAATATTCGGCTTACCTACCATCCAGAGCTTACCCCAAAAGAGGCTTTGGAATACAGTGATAGGATAGAAAAACACCTGAAAGCAAAACATAAAGTTTCCCCTGATGATGAAAATGGCATCTGGGTAAGAAACAACGCTAAAAACCTAGAAGACACTTTTTTATTTATGTTTGTGCTTACCATCATTGTAGGGTTTATTGGTTTGGGGACGCTTTTGGCTGGGATTATTGGCATCAGCAATATTATGGTGTACATTGTGAAAGAACGCACCCAAGAGATTGGCGTAAGAAAAGCCATCGGAGCCAAACCGAATAGCATTATCGCATTGATTCTTCAGGAAAGTGTTTTTATTACTGTGATTTCAGGATTTGTAGGAGTTGGTGCAGGGGTTTTGACCTTAAAAATGATTGGCAATAGCTTAGAGAAATATTTCATCAAAGACCCTAATGTAGGGATAGGGCTCATCATTGCGGCGTTCTTTTGTTTGGTCCTTTCTGGGTTGCTAGCAGGGTTTATCCCCGCATACAGAGCCAGTAAAATAAAACCGATAGAAGCGTTGAGAAGTGAGTGATTGTGAGATGTTAGATGTTAGATGTGAGATGTTAGATGTTAGAAGGTTAGAAGGTTAGAAAGCTGTAGAGATAATTGTTAATTGTCAATTGTTAATTGTAAACCAACTCAAAACTCAGCACTCAACACTTAAAACTCTTAAGAAAGTCTTTTCTCTTTCCTCTTTCTTCTTTCTTCTAAAAAAAATAAAAAAATGAAAATATTATTGAAATACGATACTTGGCAAGAGATTTATTATTCCCTTCAGAATAACAAACTGCGTACTTTCCTTACAATGATAGGGGTAGCGTGGGGAATGTTCCTCTATGTTTCGCTTTTGGGTGCTGCCAAAGGTATGGAAAATGGTTTTGATAAATTGTTTTCTGGCTTTGCTACCAATACGATTTTCCTTTGGCCACAGAGTACCAACATTCCTTATGCTGGTTTTCCCAAAGGACGAATAATGGAGCTCAAAATAGGGGATATGGACTATCTCAAAAGTAAAATTCCAGAAATTGATTATATCTCTCCTCAAACCTCCAAAGGAAATTTTGGTTCCGAAGGTGTCCAGATGTATCGCAACGAAAAGAAAGCTACCTATACCCTGAATGGTGACTATCCCATCGGGAATAAAATATCAGAAAAAGCATTGATTTTTGGGCGTTATCTGAACGATGCCGATGTTGCCGAAAGAAAAAATGTAGCCGTAATAGGCGAGGAAATTTATAAAAACTTTTTCGACCATAAGAAGAACGAAAATCCCATTGGAAAATCCATCAATATCAGAGGAACTTTCTTCAATGTGATTGGCGTTTTTAGAACCAAAGGCGTGGGAATGGAAAATGACCAAACGGTATATATCCCACTATCCACCTTTACACAGATGTTTAATGAAGGGGATAATGTAGGGCATTTTGCCATCGTAGGAAAACCCGATGCCGATATTACCGCCATAGAAGAACGGGCAAAAAATGAACTGAAAAATAAATACAATGCCTCGCCAGAGGACGCCAACGCTTTTGGAAGTTTTAACCTAGGGAAAGAATTTGCCAAGCTTACAGGCTTTCTACAAGGAATGCAGCTGCTCACCATCATTGTAGGGACACTCACTATCTTAGCGGGAGTTATTGCCATTTCCAATATCTTGCTCATCACCGTGAAAGAAAGAACCAAGGAAATCGGTATCCGCCGTGCTTTGGGTGCCAAGCCATCGGAGGTACGCAATCAGATTTTACTAGAAAGCATCGTCATTACACTTTCCTCAGGTTTATTAGGATTTATGATGGGAATGCTCCTGCTGATGCTTTTGGACACACTCACACAGGGACAAACGGAATTTCCGTTTTACAACCCGAGCGTAGATTACACCAATGTATTCTCTGCAATGGCAGTAATGCTCACCTTAGGCTTGGTGGTGGGGATGATACCGGCACAAAGAGCCATCAAAATAAGACCGATAGAAGCATTGAGAAGTGAATAATCACAATAGATTTATGCAAAAACAAAAAATATAAATAGAAAAAACTTTGAATTAATAAAAATAATTTTGCATTTGATTTCCCGCAATGTGTTTGAAATAAAATGTAATTGCAGGAGAGGACAAACAAGGTTGTTTGTAACCAAATGCAATCGCAGGAAAGGAGAAATAAGGTTGTTTATAACCAAATTCAACCGCAGGAAAGGACAAACAAGGTTGATTATAACCAAATGCAACGGAAGGAAAGGAAAAACAAAGTTGTTTTAAATAAAATACAGTATTAGGAAATCACAAACAAGGTTGATTGAAATCAATTAACCATTAATAATTAACCATTAACAATTAAAAAAAATGAATAAAAAATCCAAATTTAAAAAAGCACTATACATTGTGCTAGGTATTGTAGGACTTGGAGTTTTGGGTGCCGTACTGAACTATTTCATCAGCTCCAATTCTGAAAAGCAAGAAGAGTTTCTTACCAAAAAACCTTTTGTACAAACCCTAGAAGACAAAGTGATGGCAACGGGGAAAATTGTTCCGAGAGAGGAAATTGAAATAAAACCCAATATGCCAGGTATTTTGGATAAAATCTTGGTGAAAGAAGGCGATGTGGTAACGGCTGGTCAGCTCATTGCAACCCTTAGAATCGTACCGAATGTACAAAGTGTTAATGCCGCTCAGCAGGAGGTGAACAACGCCAATCTACAAATCAGCAATGCTAATCTGAACCTAAGCAATCAGCAGAAACAATTTGAAATGCAACAAAAACTGTATCAGCAGGGCGTTATCTCGAAACAAGAATACCTCACTTCCCAACAACAATTGCAGTCGGCTCAAATCCAACTGAAAAATGCCCATCAGCAACTGACCACAGCACAGAAAAGTTTGCAAATTGCCAGAACAGGCGTTACGCCAGAGCTTCAAAACCTTGCCACTACGCAAATTCGTTCCAAGGCATCGGGCACCGTACTAGAAGTACCCGTAAAGGTGGGTGAGCAGGTGATAGAAGCCAATTCCTTCAATGCTGGGACTACCATTGCTTCTGTAGCCAATCTCAATTCCTTGATTTTTGAAGGCAATATAGACGAAGCCCAAGCAGGAAAACTGAAAGAAGGAATGCCTATGAACATCATCATCGGGGCTCTTCAAAACAAAAAATTCTCTGGGCGACTTACGATGATTGCCCCTAAAGGAAAGGAAGAAAGTGGCACCATCAAATTTCCTGTGGAAGGTGATGTTTTCAACCCTGATAACGAGTATATCCGTGCTGGCTTTTCTGCCAATGGAGAGGTGGTGCTTAGTTCTCATAAAGATGCCTTGCTTTTAGACGAAAGTTTGGTACAGTATGAGAAAAAAGATGGAAAAGATGTTCCATTCGTAGAAGTGAAACAAGCCGATGGTAAGTTTAAAAAAGTATTCGTAAAACTAGGCGGTAGCGATGGTATCAATGTTCAAATTCTTTCTGGCTTAACCAAAGATTCTGAGGTGAAAGTATGGAACCCTAGCGATAAAGACAAAGAAGCCCTAAAAGAGAAAAAGTAAAAATCTAAAATCTAACCTCTAACCCTCTAATTTCTAACCTCTAACCCCCAACTTCCAATGAAAAAAACATTCGTTATACTATTCTCCTTATCCTCCTTCTGGGCATTTTCTCAAAAGAAATGGTCTCTGAAAGAGTGCGTGGATTATGCACTAAACAACAACCTTCAGATTATTTCCAACCAATATCAGAAACAAATCCAAGACAAAAATCTGGCAATAGCAGAAAATGAATACTTGCCCTCAGTAGGTGCTAATGTGAACAACTCTGTAAGCTTTGGACAGACCCAAGGCTTCCAAGGCAGCATTGGACGAAATGATAACTTTAACAATAGCGCTAATATCTCCGCCAATGTATTGCTCTACAATGGTAAAAGATTGGAGAAGCAAGTCCGAAGAAGTCAGTTTAATGTAGAAGTGGCTCTACACGATTTGGAAACCGTGAAGAATAATATTTCCTTACAAATTGTACAGCAATATTTGGCTGTTCTACTCAATAAGGAAATTCTAAAAATCAATACCAGTGCCTTAGAAAACGCTCAGAAACTCTATGACAGAGCCAAAATCACTACAGAAGTAGGCACCACAGCACAGACGGTATTGGCAGAAGCAGAGGCAGCATTAGCAAGAGAAAAACAAAACTATAAAACCGCAGAAATAGACATCAAGCGGAATCTTTTTGCCTTAGCCCAACTGCTTCAGTTGAAGGATTATCAAGATTTTGATGTGGAAGATATTCTCCTGCAAGACCAGCTAGACCCTGCACAGCAACAGTCATTAGAAACAGTACTGAACAATGCCTATACCCAGCAACCTGAAATAAAATCTGCTGAGCAAAAAATTAAAATAGCGGAAACCGAAACCGAAATTGCTAAGACCAATTTCCTACCTACTGTAACGGCAAATGCAGGATTGGGCTCTTTCTACTTCAATTCTTTGGTCACCGATATCACGGGGATGGATGCTTTCGGGAATATCATCAAAGAGAAAAACTTTTTTGAGCAGTATAAAAACAATTTTTCCCAGCAACTGGGGTTATCCATTAACATCCCAATTTTCAATAAAGGAAATACCAAGCTGCAAGTAGAACAGGCTAAAATAAATGAAGCCATCGCCAAAAACAATTTAGCATTACAGAAGCAAGAATTACTGCAAAGCATCCAAAAAGTTTTCTTTGATTTAGAAGCCAATTATGAAAATCACCTAGCCGCCTTAGAAGCCGAAAAAAGCTCTAAGTTGGCATTAGAATTTACAGAAAAAAGCTATCTAGCGGGGCGTTCTACCATCTATGACCTTAATATTGCCAGAAATAACTTTGCCAATGCCCAAGGCACTGTAGCCCAAACGAAATACAATTTTATGTTTAATCTGAAGCTACTTCAGTTCTACACCGATGGAAAATTGGAATTGTAAACATAATCTGTCACATATTGAGATTCTTCTAGGCAAAGCTCAAGCGTATTAGGAGATAAAAAGCCTGCTTTCACTAATTGTGAGCTGGCTTTATTTTTTTTTATGAAGTTCATCTTAAATTATGCAATAGGCTTTAAGCCGTAAGTCATAAGCTTTGAAACAGTTCAAAGAACAAATTGTCAGCCTGAGCGAAGTCGATCCGCCTGAACGAAGTCGAAGGCTGATTCTGTCCTCTGCATAAGCCCTTTGTGTCCTTTGTGGTAAAAAAAACACCGCTAAGACGCCAAGAAACGCGAAGATGTTAATTGTTAATGATAAATTGTTAGCTGTCAACCAACTCAAAACTCAAAACTCAAAATTTAAAAAAAATCACTGCACTTCCACTGCATCATAGTCGCTTTCGTTGCCCAATCTATCCACTGCTTTGATGGCAACATCCGTTAGATTTCGTCCATATTTTTGCATTGGCAATAGTTTGTTTTGCTCCTTTGCAGTCAAAATTTCGGTTTCCCATTGGTTGCCATATTTGGCGTATAAAATCCAAGCTCTTACCTGCTTTTCGTTTCGGGATAGCCATCTCGTTTCCAGATTATTCCCTATTTTTCTAGCTGTGAGTTCTGGCTTTACGATAGCCTCCGCTTTCAGCCAAGGACTAACGGGCACTAGGGCTTTTTCTTTATAAGCGTCTTTCAGAGCAGAGAGCATCGCTGGGCTTTTAGAAATCCCATCCATACTATAATGGATTTCCCCCGCTTTCTTCCCTAGTAGCGAGCGAGTGGTACGGATTTGCCCTACAATTTCCGCTGGGCGATCGCTAGATTTTACACCAATAGTATTAAGCCCTGCCCAAAGATGGATGTTTTTATAGTTTTCATCATTCCACCATTTTAGAAGTGCGGAGAAACTCTGGGCTCCCCCTTCTTTCCAATACAACTGTGGAGCAAAATAATCACACCAGCCTTCATTGAGCCACAATTTGGCATCAGCAAACAATTCATCATACTGAGATGACCCCGTAATTCCTTTAGGATAGCCAGGTTTCCAAATTCCAAATGGCGAGATACCAAATTTTACAAATGGCTTTTCTGCTTTGATTTCATCGTGAATCCTTTTGATAAATTTATTGACATTAGCCCTTCTCCAATCTGCTCGGGACAGTGTTCCTCCTTCATTCTGATAAGCTTTCCAAGTTTTAGCATCGGGGAAATCCTTACCACCGTTATAATCTCTATAAGGATAGAAATAATCATCAATATGAATGGCATCTATATCATAGCGTTTTACCAAATCTTTTATCACTCTGGAAGTATGATTTTGCACTTGTTGATCAGACGGGTCCATCCAATACATCCCATTTTGTAAACGATGGATAGATTCAGGCATCTGATGCACAATGCTTTTACTTGTAACTGCTCCTCCCGAAGAATGGTGAGCACGATAAGGATTCAGCCATACGTGAAGTTCCATTCCGCGTTTGTGTGCTTCTGAAATCCAAAATTCTAGTGGGTCATAAAACGGCGAAGGCGATTTCCCTATCTGCCCTGTAAGAAAATAAGACCAAGGCTCTAAATCACTTTTATACAAAGCGTCTCCCGAAGGTCTTGCCTGAAATACCACCGCATTGAAATTGGCTTCTTGCAGCATATCTAAGATTCTTATGGCTTCCGCTTTTTGCAATTCTGTATTATAGTTGCCTTTAGATGGCCAGTTGATATTAGCCACCGTAGCAATCCAAGCGGCACGAAACTCTCTATTCACCGAAGGCAATTGATATTGCTTCACAGCTTTAGGTTTCTCTGCTCTGGGTTTTTCGGCAGGTTTTGTAATAGGCTTTTGTTGAGCTACAACAGGTGTTGTTTTTTTAACAGTTGTTTTCTTCTGTGTAGCACATCCTCCGAGTACAGCCACCGAAAGAATAAGTATAGCGTGTTTTAATTGACTTATTTTCATATCGCAAAAATAAAGTTTTTTTGATTATAGATGTTAGAAATTAGATGTTGGAGGTTAGAAATTAGAGGTTAGAGATTGGAAATTGGAGGATTAAGAAGATTTACTTTGTTTTAGATTCCTCTTTACCCTCAATAAAAACCACTTTATACACTACCTTGTAAAAAATATTAGCTTTGATTTTCAATTGATTAAAAATAAATATACTACTTTGTATTGCAAGTTACTATTTTATTTTTATATCTTTGCGATGTAATTAAGAGAAGAAGAACAATTAAAATTTAACAAACCTAAAAAATATGAATACCGAAAATACGAAAGCACAGATGCGAAAGGGTATTTTGGAGTTCTGCATTCTTTCGCTTATCAATAGAAAGGAAATGTATGTTTCTGACCTGATAGATGAATTGAAAAAAGGACAATTGGACGTTGTGGAAGGCACACTCTACCCTTTACTCACCAGATTGAAAAATGGAGAATTTCTCTCTTACAGATGGGAGGAATCCACGGGAGGTCCTCCAAGAAAATACTATCAAATTACCGATAAAGGTAAAATATTCTTGCAAGAACTTCAGAATACTTGGAACGAACTTACCAGCTCCGTCAATCAAATCACTCAAAACCCAAACTAAAAACATTACCATTATGAACAAGACACTTTCCATAGCACTCGCAGGTTTCTCTTTCATCATAGAAGAACACGCCTATATCAAGTTGAGCGATTATCTCGCTGCCCTCAGAAATACTTTGGATGCCAACGAAGCCGATGAAGTAATGCACGATATCGAAATCCGAATGGTGGAAATTTTTAAAGAACATCTGGGCAAGAGAGAAGTCCTCAATACAGAAGATGTAGAACGCGTTATCGCCCAAATAGGAAAACCAGAGCAAATAGAAGAGCAAGAAGATGCTTATTTCTCTGAATACTCTTCTCAACAAACTAAAACCAACGCCACCACAGCGCAAAAACAACTCTTCCGCGACCCTTCTCAGCAAAAAATTGCAGGGGTATGTGCTGGCTTGGCTCAGTATGTGGGCTTAGATGTCAGCCTAATGCGTGCCATCTGGCTAGGAATGGCATTCTTGGGTATCTTTACTGCAGCGGTTTCTACCACACTCATTATCATTGTTTATATCATCCTTTGGATTGTATTGCCAACGGCTAAAACAGCATCAGACTTTCTGAAAATGAAAGGACAACCCGTGAATTTTGACACTCTGAAAGAGGAATCCAATAAACTGCTAAAATTTGCCAACGATTCTTCCCAAAAAGTAGGTGAACTGTATAACGAAAACAAACCCTACATCAATTCCGCAGGGCAAGGCATCTGGAATGTAGTTCGCTATGTGTTGGGAGGTACTCTCGCCTTTATGGCAATATCTTGTTTCTTGGGCATCTTTGCCATCTTCGGACTTTTCGGTATTGATAATATGGAAGGGTTCAATCAATTAGATTATATCTTTGAAGACCAAACCTCTTTCCTTCTCAAAATATTGATGACCATAGGCATTTTAATCCCTACTTTATTGTTTGGATTACTGTCCATCAAACTTCTTTCGCCAAAGACTAAAATCCGAAACTTAGGTTTTGTATTGGGGGGACTATTTGTGGTACTTTTAGGCTTGGGAACTTATTTCGGGGTTGCCATTGCCAAGAACGATATGCTCTACAAAGGCTACAAGGAAGACACGGAGGAGATTGCCATCAATACCGATAGAGATACCCTCTATGTAGATTTGAAAAAAGTAGAAATTCCTCAGAAATTGACCGCTTACGATTCGGATTTATTCTCGGATAAAAAGATAGTATTCGAAGGTGATCATCCCGATATAGAAATTACCCAAAAGGCTGATGTAAAAACCCCTTACCTCATCGTGAAGAAAAATGCTAAAGGGTATAATGTGCCAATGGAAATGAATATCCCTGTAGAGATTATCGGTAATAAAATATTGCTTCCTAACTTTATAAAGTATCCATACCAGCACCGTTTCAGAGATTATAATGTAGATTATGAATTGGTGGTTCCTGAAAATACTTCGGTCATTTCACTCTCGGATAAAATTGACATCGATGATGATGAAAATTTTAGCAACCCTAATGCACAGGATAATAGCAGTAGCTCTAGTTCTATCTCCATAGACAACGGAAAAATTACCATCAATGGCAAAACACTTTCCTTTAGTGATAAAGACAGCGTTATTATAGATAATAAAAAATACTCTAAAAAAGAGGCTGAAAAAATCATTGGGAAAGATGTAGATAACATTAAAAAAGAAGTGGAAACCGAAATGAAAAATCTGGAAAAAGATATGAAAGACTTAGAACAAGACTTAAAAGAGCTTTCTAAAGAGTTTTAACAGCAGATTTTATAGCTTATCCAGCAAATAGAAGAGAAAAAAGTCAGATGATTATCCATATTAAACTAACTACTGATAACCATTAACGAAACTAACCATCTGGCTTTTCTCTTGCCTATCCCCACCCATACGGTGAACATCTGCCACATCTTCTGCCACTTTTCCTATACCATAGTGCAGATTTCCCAAACCTTAGCACAGCTCCCCCGAAGAATAGTGAAGGTCTCCCAAACAATAGTAGAGCTCTCCCGAAGAATGGCAGACCTCTGCGGAGAAACGGCAGAGATTAAAATTCAAAAAACATCATTTACTATTAAAAAGTCTATCTATACTAAACCTCAGGAGAGATACACTATTCAATAGATAAGATTAAAATTTGAAATATTCATTATTGACGCCCATTCTTTTACTGAAAAAATATCATTCAAGATGTAATGAAACGGCTCGTTCAGTTGTCTTAATTAAGGAAGAAAGAAGAAAGAAAACTTAAATACCTTATTAAACATTAAATCAAAATTATGAAAAAACTAATCATCACTACCGCAATGCTATCATTTGTAATCCTAACGGCACAAGAACAGCCTAAGAAAGATAGCCTATCTACCAAGAAAATAGAAAGCGTTACCATTACTAAAAAGGTGGTGCAGCATAAAAGCGACCGTCTGGTGTTTGATGTTTCTGCAACGCCCTCTACCAAAGGGAACTCCGCTTTTGAAGTGCTAAAACAAACCCCTACCGTAAGCACTACCGATGATAAAGATTTTAAAATATTAGGTAAAAACAGCGTGGTGTTTTACATCAATGGGCGTCCAAGTAATATGAATAGCGATGCTATTCTTCAACTTCTAAAAAGCACCCCTGCGGAAAACATCTCCAAGATAGAAGTCATCTCTACCCCTGGTAGCGAATATGATATCCCTTCTGGAATGGGCATCGTGAATATTCTGATGAAAAAGAAAACCACCGATGGCTACAATGGCACTCTGAAGCTGGAAAACACCCAAAGAGTCTATAATAACAGTAATTCTAATGTAAACCTCAACTTCCGAAAGAATAAACTGGCAGGAAACTTTAATATAGGCTATAGTGATTTTACAAACAAACAAGATATGGTCTTGGAAAGCGGCTCCAGCAGCATCAGCACCAAGAGCGTTGGAGAAAGCATCACTCCTAAAAAGGACCTCAGCCTTAATGCTTCTTTGGATTATGATTTAACGGATAAAAGCTACCTCAACTGGACGCTCAATAGCTACTTCTCCGATTCTAATAATGATATCATGAAGTTTTACAATGAAACCTTTGTTAATAGTCTTTTTCAAGAATCTACTTTAATGGAAAACCGCTCCACGAAAAATACTAAAAACTTTTCCATAGGGCTCAATTATGATTTGAAACTAGACGACAAAGGGAGTAAACTGATGCTGAAAGCTGCCTATATGCACTATGAGAACCAGCAACATCAGCAGAATAGAAATTACCAAGCGTCTTCTATGGCATTGCTGTATGGGTTCAATCAATCTTTGCCACAAATTATTGATAATGTTTCTTTCAAAACCGATTGGATTAAGAAATTTAAAGATGAATCTACACTGTCCATCGGCGGAAATTATAACTTTACCAAAACTGATAATAACACTTATTTTGAAAAAGGAGATGGCATCCACTTTGTAAAAGATGATGAGCAAAGTAATCACTTTACCTATCAAGAAAATGTAGGAGCCCTCTATGCCAACTATGAAAGAATGTTGAGCGAGAAAATCAGTTCCAAAATAGGGCTACGCTATGAATTGACCCATACCAAAGGCGATGTACTGGGCAAGGTGGGAGATTTTTATCACTTTAAAAATCAGTACGGCAATCTTCTTCCTTTCTTGAACTTGGCATATAACATCAGTGACCAGCACAATCTGTCTTATAACTTCAGTAGCAGAGTGGGAAGACCATCTTTCTGGGAAATTAACCCTGTGAGAACCTATGTTACTAATACCAACTATATTCAGAACAGCCCTTTTCTACTGCCTATCAAAAGTTACATCCAAGAGCTGACCTATATGTACCGACAGGCTTATTTCCTTTCTTTGGGATACGGCTATTATGATGATGAGAGCACCCAGATTCCCTTGCAAAGAGATAATACCATACGCTATATCCGTACCAATTATGGCTCTAAACAACAGATGACTGCCACGCTGGGAATGCAAAAAACATTCTTCAAAAATAGATGGGTTGCCAACTATACCTTTACTATAGTACACGATATTTTCAAAGGAAAAGTAGATACAGACCCTATTACTCAAGAGAAATTTACGCCTTATGTTTTAGATAGGACTTCCTCTTTCTTTGTCATCAGTACCAATAATCAGGTTGGTTTAGATAAAAACAAAACCCTTTGGCTGGGGATGAATTATGTCTATGTTTCTTCCCAGAATATGGAGCTTGGAAAACTAAAACCTATACAAGGATTAGATATTTCATTAAGGAAAAATTGGAAAGATTGGACCTTCAAAGCCAGCGTAAATGATATATTCAATAGTATGGGGAAAATCACCATTCGCAATTTCCAAAATGGACACTTTAATAATGTTTGGCAAAATTCTAATATGAGAAGCTATGCCCTCTCCATCACCTACAACTTTGGAAATCAAAAACTGAAATCCATAAGGAAAAGTGAAAATGCCAACGAAGAAATACGCAGCAGAACGGGAAAATAAAAAAGACTAATAAAAGAGGTAGGATTCAATGGAAAATCCTGCCTTTTTCTTCTAAAAATAAACCGTACTTTTGCAAAATGATTTAGCACAATGCTAAAACGCAACAAAAAGAAACAATTTTTATGGAACTAATACATCGCAATCTTCTCATCGGTATTCACGATGCTCTGAAAGAAACCTTTTTTGAAAAAAATAAATACGCAGACAAAGTTATAGAACGATTGCTGAAAGCTCATAAAAAATGGGGAAGCGAAGATAGAAAAACCGTTTCTGAAATTTTCTACAACATCATCCGTTGGAAAAAACGCTTAGAATACTATATGGGCGAAGGGGTAAAGCCTGGCAATATCTACAAGCTAATCTTGGCGTATCTTCTGTGGAGTAAAACCAAATATAAAAAATTTGAAGAATTTGAAGGGATTAAAATCGCAGATATTCTGAAAAAATTAGACAAAAATACCTTCCCTTCCAAAGCGATAGAGCACTCTATTCCAGATTGGCTGGCAGAGACCTTAGAGAAAGAGTTGGGCAATCATTGGGAAAAAGAAATGAAAGCCCTCAATGAGCAGGCTCCTACGGTATTGCGTGCCAATACACTCAAAATTACGGTGAAAGACCTCGTCCAAGAGCTGAAAGAAGAAAATGTAGAAGCTATGCCACTAAGCCACTATCCAGATGCGGTGCAATTGGCTGAAAAGAAAAATGTATTCCTCACTTCCGCTTTCAAAGATGGTTGGTTTGAAGTGCAAGATGCCAGTTCGCAGAAAATTGCCCACCTTTTAGATGTAAAAGAAGGAATGCGCGTAGTAGATGCCTGTGCAGGAGCAGGAGGGAAAACCCTTCATCTTGCTGCTTTGATGAAAAACAAAGGGCAAATCATAGCCTTGGATATTTTTGATTGGAAACTCGCCGAGCTAAAGCGTAGAGCAAAGCGTGCAGGGGCTCACAATATAGAAACACGCCTTATCTCTGATAATAAAGTCATCAAACGCCTTCACGAAAAAGCTGATAGGCTTCTGATAGACGCACCTTGTTCTGGCTTAGGTGTTCTAAAGAGAAATCCTGATAGCAAATGGAAAATAGACCAAGATTTTATCAATCGCATCAAGGAAGAGCAACAAAGCATCTTGCAAGATTACTCTAAAATATTGAAAAAAGGAGGAAAGATGATTTACGCCACTTGTTCCATTTTACCTTCTGAAAATAATGAGCAAGTCACCATCTTTTTAGAAAGAAACCCTGATTTTAAATTAGTGAAAGACGAAAAAATAATGCCAAGTGAAGGCTATGATGGCTTCTATATGGCATTGATAGAAAGGGTATATTAAATCATTATTATAACCCGATGTAAAAAAAAAGTAGTACAAATATGTATAGTAATGGCTTCCAATTTTTAGGAAGCCATTGTTGCTTAAAACTGATAACTAATGGTTGCTCTCACATTGCGTCCGCGTCCTAGGTAGGCTTGCATTGCAGATTGATACACTTCGTGAGCAGGGTCGTTGCTGTACAAATCGTTATTAGACAATGCACTTCGGAAGTACAATTGATTGAAAATATTTTCTACATTCAAACCAAAACGAACTTTACTTTTCGTTTGGTAATACACTGTTCCGTTGGTTAAAACATAGGAAGGCAAAGTCTGGGTGTTGAACTGGTTTTGATAAGTTTTATCCGCATAGTACACGCCAATACCCACACCGAAACCTTTTAGTTGGTGGTCAAATTCATAATTCAGCCACGAGTTGAAGGTATGTTTTGGTGTCCACGGAGTGCGGTTGCCAATGATGTCTTGGCTTTCGGTGCTTTGTCCTTTGGAGATGAATTTAGCATCGGTAAAGGCGTAGCCTAATTTTAAATACACTTGGCGGGTTGGCGACCAATCGGCATCGAGTTCAAATCCTTTAGACGCAGCACCGCCCACTTGGGAGATGATATTATGCCCTACCAAAACATTGTTTTTCTCTATGTAGAACCCCGCCAGATGGATGTTGTATTGCTTAGGCTTAGACCATTTTGCACCAGCTTCCACCTGATAGCCTCGTTCTGGTTTGAAAGGTTCATTAGTTCTATGGTTGTGCGAACGCATTGGCTTAAAATAATTGGATGTAGAAGCATAAACGCTCAATAATTCAGGGATGGGCTGGTAAGAAATGCCTAATCGGTAAGTTAAATTATTAAACTCATCTCTGTTGAATTGCTCTGGAGCTGAAGGAGCTTGTCTCGGCATATATTTCCCTGAAAAATAATCGTACCGAAGACTTACCAAGGCTTGTAATCTTTCCGAAAACTGTATCCAATCGCTGAAATAAGTTCCAATCATCAATTCATTGATTTTCAAAATACCCCACGCATCACCAAGGTATTTGTTTCCCATAGTATGGAAATTGTCCACGGGGATATCTGTGTTAGCTACTGAGGTGTGCACATCTCTGTAAATGGTTTTTCTGTCCAGATAAGATATGGTATTGCCCACAAGGAACTGATGTTTGGTTCTCCCTAAATCAAAATTGAAATGATAGTGCAACTGATTGCTGGTAGGACGCGTAAGGTGGTTGAAATGGTATTCCCCATTATAAAACGAAATGGTTTGTTGATTCGGGTTGAAAAACAGCACTTCATCCATCATATAATCAATGTTGTCTCTGTAATGCGAGAGAACATTTGTGAGTTTGCTATTGTTATTGAAACGGTGGGTGAATTTCCCCTGAATTTCGGTTCTTTTGTTTTTGATATAGTCAAACGGGCTGGTGTAGTTTTTTTGATAATCAATCCCCGAAATGACATCACCGTGATTGTCTGTAGGGATTCCTGCATCGCCGCCATAATGGTCTTTGTTGTATTGTACATAAAGTTCAAATTCCGTTCTTGGCGAAGCAAGATATTGAAAGGTTGCCGAGATATTATTGGTATTTTCTGGGACATTTCGCCAGCCATTAGATTTGTTAAAACCAGCATCTATGCGATATCTCAGTTTATTAGAAATAGGGCCACCCACTCCAAAAGTAGAGTAATAAGTATCATAACTTCCGTAGGTAACCGCAGCATTTCCTTTAAGGCTTGCCGAAGGTTTTTTTCTCACGATATTGATGATGCCACCCAATGCAGAATGCCCAAAGATATCTCCACTAGGGCCTTTTAGAAACTCTATTCGCTCTACATTGGCAAGGTTGGTAGATGGGGCACTTTGGGTAATGTTATGCCTTTCATCTCTCACACCGTTATTGAGAATCACAAAATTATCAAACCCACGAACATTGAAAAACTGAAATCCTCCGTATTGATTCACCGAATGAACCCCTGGAATGTTTTGTACCACATCTTCCATTTTGGTAATATTTTGTTCTTCAATGAAGCTATGAGGCATCACATTGATGGACATTGGTGCTTTTAGCCCAGAGATATCCAAATGATTCACTTGTAGTTTCTTTTCTGCATTGATGATGATTTCTGCAATGGTTTGTACAGAATCTTTTTGGGTTTCGATATGTTGTGCCGTTGCAGAAGCGGATAACAATAGAATAGGAATAAGTATTTTGTTCATAAATTGTAGTTTTTTTTAAAAAAAAGTTTTGAGTTATCCCCCTCACCCCCGAAGGGGGAAGAAGTGTTTATATTATTTTTTTTCTAAATTTTGAGTTTTCACTAATTAACAATTGACAATTAACCACTAAAAATTAATAGAGGATCATCAACCGAGAACTGACAACTATCAACCACTTTTTAAGTTTTAAATAAGTTTGCTGGTTACCAGTTTCCCGTGGATAATGCCTTTTAGGCTGATGAGTTGCTTGGCGAGGTCGGTAAGCCTTTCCGCTTTGCCTTTCACAGCAATGATTTCTAAACAATTATCGTGGTCTAGATGAAAATGCTGAGATGAAAGAATTTCCTCAAAAAAATGATGCTGAATGTGCGTCATTTTTACACCTATATCCGATTTATGATGGTCAAATAAAAGGATGATAGCCCCTGAAACCAATTTGTTTTTGTTCCAATTATTTTCAATAGAATTGCTTTCTATCAAGTGCCTGATGGCTTGTGAGCGATTGGGAAACTGATGCTCTACAACAAAATTGTCTAAGGTATTGAGCACCTCTTCATCCAAACTCACACCGAATCTTACTTTTGACATCGTGTTACGATTTTTATAATTAGTGCTACAAAGTTAAAGAATATTTTATTAATATTGCAACTACAACAGAAAAGCAGTAGGCGGTATTTTAAGTTGAACAAAACGGAGGTCTTTCATTTTGTTTTGAAGCAAGATGACGCACCAATTGATTTTGGATTTTTAAATAATTCAAATGAATTAATTTAATAGTTAATTTATTTAAAACAAGATTAAAATTATATTGAAAATTTATACTTTAATTTTCCGCATTGTGTTTGAAATAAAAGAAGGACTACGGAAAGGAAAAACAAGGTTGTTTGTAATCTCACGAGCAACATTAACTAAAAATCCAATGCTTATCTGCATAATTAAAACCATTAAATGATGAAAATGAAATTAATATTAAATCTATTATTTGCGATTATACTTTTATCAGCTTGTGGGCAAAAAGACACTCAGGCTACGCATTCCGCCGCCATTTCTGTAACCGATGCCAAAGGGAATGCTGTTCAGCTGAATCAACCTGCCCAAAGGGTGGTGGTGCTTTTTGAGCCATTGCTAGATGCGGTGTATATGTTGCAGTCGGAAGACGCTTTGGTGGGCATTTCGTCTAAATTGTATCTTAATGAAGATACCTTTCATCAGCTTCGCTTGATAGATGATAGGGTGAACAATAAAACGCTGGCAACACCAGGCGATGAAGAAAGCCTCAATATAGAAAGCGTGGTGGCTCTGAACCCAGATTTGGTGGTGGGCTACAATATCCCAGAATCTGTGGTGAGCAGTTTGCAAGATATGGGGATAGCGGTTTACATTGGGCGTTCGGAGACCTATGCCGATACTGAAAAGGAAATTCAAGATTTGGGAAAACTTTTAGGAAAGGAAAAACGAAGCCAAGAGCTGCTGGACTTTGCAAAAGAGGAATTTAAAAAGCTACAAAACAACACGAAAAATATAACACCCAAAAAGGCTTATTTTTCTTGGGCAAACGGCAGAATTTTTACCACCGCAGGTACGGGAAGTATGATGGGGCAATGTTTAGAATTTGCTGGCGTGAAGAATGTAGTAGCGTCAAAGATTGATGTACCGAATATCAACCCAGAGACTTTGGTATCTTGGAATCCTGATGTGATTTATATGTGGAATGATAGTCCAGAGTTGTTTTACAAACACCCGCAATTACAATCGGTTCAAGCGGTGAAAAACCGCCAAGCGTACAATCTATTGCCGATGTTTTTCTACAATCCTCATACTTTAAAGGCTTTACTGACTACGCTTAGGATTCAAAACTGGGCATACCAATTAAAAACCGAAGAGGAAGTGAAGCAAATGGAGCAATCTTATTTGCAAAAGCTTTATGGAAAAGAAAGAGGCGAGAAATTTCATTTTTAAACAATGAACAAAACACTGGTCTTCATATTATTCTATCTTTTGCCGTTGCCTGTGGTGGTTATATCCTTGTTTGTAGGTTCCAGCGAGCAGGCTGCTTTGAGCGAATATATCCCCATTGTCCTGAAAAAACTTTCGGGCGCCCCCTTGCATCAAGCAGAATTGCAATATTGGCAAACCGCTAATAATATCCTTTGGAATATTCGTTTGCCAAGGGTATTGCTCACCTTTATCATCGGGGCAGCATTGGGCGTTTCGGGCACGGTATTGCAAGGAATTCTCAAAAATCCGTTGGTAGATTCCTATATTTTAGGCATATCTTCAGCATCAGCATTTGGAGCCTCTTTGTCGTTGGCATTTGGTTTTTTAAACACCAATGTTACGGCATTTGCATTCGCTGTTTTATCGGTATTATTTACTTTTCTCATTAGTAATAACAAGGGCGTTCACAGTATCGTATCTGTGGTGCTTTCGGGGATGATAGTTTCTGGGATTTTCACGGCATTACTTAGTGCGATACAATATATCGTAAACCCGTTTAAACTTTCCGCTATCGTACAATGGACTTTGGGGAATCTACACGCTGCCTCGTGGAAGGAGCTTAATACCGCTTTGTTTCCGATAGGCATTGCGATGCTGGTGGTTTTTGCACTACGCGAACGGATGAACCTCCTTGCTTTGGGTGATGATACTGCAAAAGCAGTGGGCGTAAATCCTCTTGTGGATAAAGTTTTGCTCTTTATTGCTGTTACGGTAATGACGGCGGCTTCGGTTTCTGCTGTGGGGATTATCAGTATGTATGGACTGTTTTTGCCTCATATTGTGAGAATGGTAGCGGGGGCTAATCACAACATTACAATCCCTGGCAGTATATTGTTTGGTGGTACTTTTTTATTGATAATAGATAATGTTTCACGAACTCTTTTTGAGTTTGAAGTTCCTATAGGGATTTTTACAATGATTTTAGGAGGTGTGTTTTTTATTTATCTGATGAAAAAAAATAAACTCAATTGGTTTTAAGATGAAAGAATCAGAAAACGCCATAGAAGTGCATCAGCTTTCGGCATCGTATGGAGATGTGAAAGTTTTATCCGAAGTGGAAGTCGCTTTCCCTTCGGGGAAATTTTCCGTTTTGCTAGGGGCTAATGGCAGTGGAAAATCTACACTCTTTAAAATTCTTTCAGGATTATTAAAGGCAGATGGTGGTGAAATAAAATTTTTCGGAAAGGCAAAATCTGAAATATTGAAACAATACCAGAAAAATGAAAATACCTCACTTTTAGGATTCCTTACCCAGAGCTTTAGCTCGATATTTCCGTTTACCGCCAAAGAAATAATGCTTACGGGCAGAGCATCTTATTCACGATTTTCGTCTTCAGCTAAGGATTGGGAAAAAGTACAGCAAGTTGCACAGCAACTGGAGATAGAGCATTTGCTTGAGCGGCCGTTTCATCACCTTTCGGGAGGGCAACAGCAGATGGTGCTCATTGGAAGGATTTTGGTGCAGAATCCTCGCATCATTCTTTTGGACGAGCCTACCAATCATTTGGATTTACCGCATCAGCATCATCTTTTACATCGTCTAAAAACCCTCAAAGAGCAAGGTTATACGGTGATTGCTATTATGCACGACCCTGTTTTGGCACATCAATATGCCGATGAGGTATTTTACTTAAAAGACCAAAAAATATTAGGTTCTACACTTTCCACAGTACCTCATCTTGATTTTTTACAACAAGTTTACGAAATGGACTTTGAGCTGATTGAAACCCGAGAAGGAAAGAGATTGTTTGTTGTTCCTCTTACTTCTGTACAAAAAGCTTAGCGATTCTTAGCGGTTGTTTTTTTTTATGTTCCAGTAAATTTGTTAATCCTCTTTAAGAAATTTCATTTTCTTTATCAGCGGTTTTAAAGGGTTTTCAGAAGTATTTGTGATTTAATATGTTAAAAAGTGTTAAATAAAACATTTTGACTCTACTTTTATAAGGCACAATTCTCCTTTGTTTGTATTTTGGCGTTTCATATCTAAAGTAAACGATTTCACTTTAATTGATTGTAAATGAGTGAATTTTAAAATATTTTAGATGCTAAATAGAGGATGATGGATGGAGGAATGCTTTGGAGAAGCCTTTGGTGATAAAAATCAGAATAGAAAAGAGGTAGCTGAAAGCGAAAGTATTTGTAAATCAAATAAAAATAAGTATCTTTATCACGAGATAAAAAAATAGAAAAAGAAAATATAGAAACAATATGAGACTTACACCAAGAGAAGTAGAAAAGTTGTTGCTACACCAAGCGGGTGAATTGGCAGCAAAAAGACTGAAACGAGGGGTGAAACTAAACTACCCTGAGTGTATTGCTTACATTTCTAGCGAACTGATGGAAGCCGCAAGAGATGGAAAAATGTCTGTTTCTGAGATGATGGAATGGGGAACCAAATTACTCAGAAGAGATCAAGTAATGGAAGGTGTTCCAGAAATGATCCACGATGTACAGATTGAATGTCTTTTCCCAGATGGAAATAAATTAGTAACCGTTCACGACCCAATTAAGTAATGGATAAGTTTAAAAAAGTAGAAGGCAAAGCCTCATCAGGAAAATCTGGAGCTATGATTCCAGGGCAAATCATCCTTAGAAAGGAGGATGTAGCGTGTAATGCTGGGAAAAAGACCATTGCCATAGAGGTGAAAAACTCTGGTGATAGACCAATACAAGTAGGTTCTCACTTTCATTTTTTTGAAGTGAATAAGAAATTGACATTTGATAGAGAAAAAGCTTTTGGAATGCGTCTTAATATCCCTGCAAGTACGGCAGTGCGTTTTGAACCGGGAGAAGCGAAACAAGTAAATCTTGTAGAAATTGGAGGTAATAAAAAAGTCTTCGGACACAATAACCTCGTGAATGGTAGCGTAGATGAAGCTTCTAAAGCTAAAGCACTAGAAAAAGCAAAAGAATTGGGATTTATTCCATAAATTAACCATTAAAGGAACTAAAAATGTCAAATCAAGATAATAAAGAAAACAACAAGCCTCTTTCTACAGAAAATCAAAAGGAAGAAGGCGGATGGTCTCGAAGAGATTTTATTAAGGTGGTAGGTGTGGCTACAGCAGGGGTTTCCCTTATGGGATTAAGCCCACTTTTGGCGGCGAACTCCAATGATGTAAGAATAGAAAACGGAAACCTCTATGTGAAAAGAGAGCTCTACGCTAGCCTTTTTGGAGCTACCACAGGAGACAAAATCCGATTGGCAGATACCGAACTTTTCATCGAAATTGAAAAAGATTTCCAAACTTACGGGGAGGAAAATAAATTCGGTGGTGGTAAAACCATTCGTGACGGTATGGGGCAGTCTGCATCTGTTTTAGATAAAGACGCTTTGGATATGTGCCTTCTTGGTGCTACCATTATAGACCACTGGGGAATAGTAAAAGCGGATATCGGTATCAAAGATGGTAAAATTGTAGGCATCGGTAAGGCAGGAAATCCCGATACTCAAGATGGTGTAACAGAAGGTATGATTATAGGACCAGCAACGGAAGTACACGGTGCGTGGGGCTATATCGTTACAGCAGGAGGGATTGATACCCACATCCACTACATTTGTCCAGAGATTGTAGATACGGCATTATACAGTGGGGTTACTACCCTCATTGGTGGAGGAACAGGACCTAACGATGGTACCAATGCTACTACCGTTACGGGAGGTAAGCACCATATCAGAAAAATGCTAGAATCTTCCGAAGAAATGCCTATCAACACAGGGTTCTTCGGGAAAGGAAATGCAACCAATTTTGAAGCTCAGGCAGAAATGATAAAAGCAGGTGCTTGCGGTACTAAAATCCACGAAGACTGGGGAACAACACCAGCTACGATAGATATGGCACTTCAGGTGGCAGATAAATATGATGTGCAGGTGGCTATCCACTCTGATACATTGAATGAAGCTGGCTATTTGGAAGATACCGTAAAGGCTATTGGCGATAGAGTAATCCACTCTTTCCACACGGAAGGTGCAGGCGGTGGACACGCCCCTGATATTATGAAAATTGCTCAGTATCCAAATATCTTACCAGCATCTACCAACCCTACCAAGCCTTATACCGTGAATACTGCGGCAGAGCACTTGGATATGTTAATTGTGTGTCACCACTTGGACCCTAATTCTAAAACAGACTTAGCGTTTGCAGATTCTAGAATCCGTCCTTCCACTATTGCAGCAGAAGATATTTTGCAAGATATGGGGGCATTGTCCATTATGAGTTCAGACTCACAAGCAATGGGGCGTGTAGGAGAAGTGGTTACCAGAACTTGGCAAACGGCTCACAAGATGAAAATCCAGCGTGGAGCATTGCCAGAGGAGAAAGGTAAAAATAACGACAACTATAGAGTAAAACGCTATGTGTCTAAATATACCATCAACCCCGCTTTGGCTCACGGTATTTCTGAATATGTAGGTTCTATTGAAAAAGGTAAAATTGCAGACCTTATCGTGTGGAAACCAGAAATGTTTGGCGTAAAACCAGAGTTAATCTACAAGGCAGGGATGATTGCAGGTGCTAAAATGGGAGACCCTAATGCGTCTATCCCTACACCACAGCCTATTATTTATAGAAAAATGTTTGGTTCATTAGGTAAAGCAGTAGCAAAAACTTCTTTCAACTTCGTATCAAAAGCTTCTATAGATGAAGGTGTTATCGCATCTTACGGATTGGAGAAAACTTGTCTTCCAGTGAAAGGATGTAGAACGGTAAGAAAAGCAGACCTTATCCATAACAATGCTACACCTACCATTGATATAGACCCAGAAACATACGAAGTAAAAGTAGATGGTAAAGTGGCGACTTGCGAACCATTGAGCGAATTGCCAATGGCTCAGCGTTACTTATTATTCTAAAATAATGACAATAGAGATAAAAAGAATAAATGGTGATAGCAATATCACCATTTGTTTCATAAATCAAAACCTAATATGATTCTTGTAGATTCTGTATTAAAAGATTTTGTTCCCGCCCCTCATCAGAAAGAAGATGTTTTGCAAATAGAATGGTATGAAACTTCAAAATCCGTTCTGAGAAGAAAAACACTGGGCAACAGAGAGATTGGTCTAAAGAAAAACAATAGAATACCCCTGCAAGATGGTGATGTCCTCTATGCAGATGAGGAAGTCCACATCAAAGTAGAAATAAAACCTTGCGACTGTATTGTGATACAACCCAGAACCATTACCGAGATGGGCATCGTTTGTTTTGAAATAGGAAATATGCACTTGCCTATTTTCATAGACGAAGCAGAGCAGATTAATGTAGCCTACGAAGCTCCACTTTATGATTTTTTGCAACGGAAAAATTATCCTTGCTTCATAGAACATAAAAAACTTTTGCAGAACCAGATGCTCAATATCCACCAGATAAAACGATAAGCTATGCAGCAACTTCTCACATTATTACAAATCAATGATTCTATGTTTCCCATCGGAGGGTTTACGCACTCCTATGGGTTAGAATCTTATATTGCTGCCGATTTGGTAAAAGATACACCCACGGCAAAAAAATATGCAGAAAATATGCTCAGGTACAATGTGTTTTACAATGATGCCGCTTTTCTGAATAAAACCTATCAAGAATTTTCTGGGCGAAAAGTCATCAAAAAACTGATAGAATTAGATGATTTTGTTACCGCACTGAAAGCCCCTTACGAGATACGAGAAGCCAGTAGAAAACTCGCCATTCGTTTTCTGAAAACCGCCCAAGAACTAAAACCACACACTTTCTGTCAAAAATATTTGGATTTGATACAGAAGAAAGAAGTTTCGGGGCATTATGCCATTGCTTTTGGTCTATATGCAATGCTCTCTGGGATTGAGAAGAAAGATGCCCTTACGGCGTTTTATTATAATACCCTCAATGGTATTGTAACCAACTGTGCCAAAGCGGTTCCTATAAGCCAGATGCACGGACAGAAAATCCTTTTTGATTTGCAAAGCACCATAGAGGAGCTGGTAGCACAGCAAGATGGCTTGGATGAAGAAATGATTGGCTTGTGCTGCATTGGGCAGGAAATCAAATGTATGCAACACGAGAAACTCTATACAAGGATTTATATTTCGTAAAGCTAAAAGGTTTAATGATTTAAGAGATTTTAAAATTTAATCCTTGATTTTACAATAAATAAAAATATTAAATAGAACAAAATGGAAAAAACATATATAAAATTAGGAATTGCAGGGCCAGTAGGTTCTGGTAAAACCGCACTCATTGAAGCACTTACAAGGATAATGAGCGAAGAGTATAGCATAGGCGTTGTTACCAATGATATCTATACCAAGGAAGATGCTCAGTTTATGATAAAAAACTCCAAGCTACCCGAAAGTAGAATTAGAGGGGTAGAAACGGGAGGTTGCCCACATACTGCCATTCGAGAAGATGCTTCTATGAACCTCGAAGCGGTGGAAGATTTGGTAATGCAGCACCCAGATATAGAGTTGGTATTCATAGAAAGTGGAGGTGATAATTTGGCGGCAACTTTCAGTCCAGACTTAGCAGATTTAACCATCTTCGTTATCGATGTAGCCGAAGGGGAAAAAATCCCAAGAAAAGGAGGACCAGGCATTACGCGTTCGGATTTATTGTTGATTAATAAAATAGATTTGGCACCGTATGTAGGGGCAAGCCTAGAAGTAATGGAAGCTGATGCTAAGAGAATGCGTGGTGAAAAACCATTCTTAAAGACCAATCTGAAAACCAAAGAAGGACTCGATGAAGTGATTGATTGGATTAAGAAATATGCACTTCTAGAGAATTAAACTCTTTTTTTTAAAAACAAAAATGAATATTAATAAAGACAATTCCCTAAGCAGCAAAATCTTCCTTTCTTGCCATAGAAGCGAAGAAAAAACCGTTTTAGGAGAACGCTATTTTGATATTCCTTACAAGCTTACCCACTATGGCAATGTAAGGGATACCGACCATCTGGAAATGATTCTGATGAGTTCTTCTCCAGGCATTATGGGAGGCGATACCCTACAGCAAGATATCATTTGTGAGGAAAATGCAGCGTTTAAATATTTTACCCAATCGTTTAACAAGGTGCATCCTGCCCATAAAAGCGAAGGTTCAAAGCAGATTTGCAACTTTACCTTAGAAGCAGGAGCCAAGTTTCTCTATGTGCCGCATCCTACCATTCCGTATAGAGATTCCTCTTTTGAAGCGTTGAATACCATCAAAATGACATCTTCTTCGCATCTTATTTGGGGCGACATCATCAGCGGAGGACGCATCCACTCTGGAGAGCGATTTGAACTGAAAAAATACCATACCAAGACCAAAGTATATAGAGATGAACGGTTGATTTTATTTGATAATCAATTGATAGAACCTTCTACCCAGCCTGTGGAAGACCTTTTGTTTTTTGAAGGCTATACCCATCAGGGAACTTTACTCTTGATAAGTCCCTATGCAGAAGCATTTAAAAGAGAATTGGATGAAATACTCTTGGAGCAATTTACCGATAGCAGCTATGGTTTTACAATGTGTGCAGAAAATGCAATAATGGTAAGGATAATGGGGTATAGTGGCGAGGCGTTGCACGATTGGCTATTCAATATCGGAAATATGGCGTGGAGTTTCTTTGAGTATCAAGAAAAAGAAGCATCGGAAGCGAAACAAACCAAGGCAGAAATCAAAGAAATCGCAGTGAAAAAGCAAGAGCCTAAACCTAAAAAAAAGGTAACAGCAAAAGCAAAAACTCCCACAGCGAAAAAGCCCAAGACCACAGCGAAATCTAAACCATCTGCTAAGAAAAAAACGGAGAAATAATGCACGAAGTATCCATCGTAAGAGATATTATCCACAATTTGGAAGAACACTATGGCAACCGATTTTCCGAAATTTCTTCGGTGAAAATAGAGGCGGGATTGCTCTGCAATGTTCAGCCTATTTTGATTCAAAATGCTTTTGAAGCCTTGGTTTTAGAAGATCCAAGGCTAGAAAATATAGACCTGCAAGTGGTATTACTTCCCATCATTGCCCATTGCAAAAGTTGTGAAGAAGATTTTGAAGTGAAACGGCATCGTTTTGTATGTCCCAACTGCGAAACGCCTTCACGCAACATTGTGCAGGGAGAAGAATTGAGAATTAGCCAAGTAGAGTTTTTTTGAAAAATTGAAGAATTAAAAAATAGAAAGCACAAGAATAATCTTTTAATCCTTTAATTATTAAATTTTTAAATCTATAAAAAAATGAATACAAAACCTAAAAGTAATCAGATGCCCGTAGGCTCTGTGCAATGCGATAATACAACGCTAAATCTATTGAAAGCCAACGATTTTGTGGCAAAAGCCATCAGAGAAAGATTACCCCATCTACTGGTGGTTAATATCTGCTCATCACCAGGTAGTGGCAAGACCACTTTGCTCCAAGAAACAGGAAGAAGATTGGGCAAAGAGCTGAACCTTGCCGTATTGGTGGGCGACCCAGAAACAGAACGAGATGCAGTAAGACTAAAAGAGGCAGGGCTGAATGCCTTGCAAATCGTAACGGGAGGAATGTGCCATATCGAAGCACAGATGATTCTCCAAGCCTTAGACCATATCAACCTAGAAGGAACCGACATTTTATTTATCGAGAATGTGGGTAATTTGCTTTGTCCATCGGCATTTGATTTGGGTGAGGATGCCAGAGTAACCCTTTTGGCATCAACGGAGGGCGATGATAAGCCGAAAAAATATCCTAGAATGTTCCTCACCAGTGAGCTGATGCTGGTATCCAAAGCTGACCTATTGCCGTATGTGCCGTTTTCTGTAGAAGCAGCTGCCAAAGATGCAAGAGAAGTCAATCCAGATTTGGAAGTTATCCCTATCAGCACCCTAAAAGGCGATGGGCTAGACGAGTGGTGTGAGTGGCTGAAAAAGCAATTGGCTAAAAAGCGAGGGGGTTAATCTTTGAAATAAAAATGAAGCTAATAATGAAAAAGTATCTTTTGAGTTTGGCTCTTTTAGGGGCTTATTCGCTGAACGCCCAGTCGCTTAGTGATAACATTAACGAATTGAAAGAAAATTTTGATATTAATTTTTACCTACGAAGCTCCTATGAAGTTTCGGATAACGATGCTAAAGCCAATGCCTTTAAATTGAATGAAGCGCGTATGGAAATTATGGGAAACATCACAGAAGACCTTTCGTTTCGTTCCAGATGGCGTATGAATAGGCAAGTGGAGACATCCACTATTAGTAATGCTCCAGGTTCTTTAGACTACGCTTATCTCAGCTATAAGTTTGGCGAGGATAAAAAGTATGCCCTTACGGTGGGTAAGCAGATGAATAATTTCGGAAGCTGGGAATTCTTTGATAATCCCATTTTTGAATATCAATATTCTAATTACATCAATAAGCAGCAGAACCTTTTCCCTGTAAGTGTTGAGTTCTCATATAAACTTAATCCTCATCATACTTTCCATCTCCAAGCTTTTAATCCATCAGAATATAGTTTTGATGAATTGCACGAAAACACAGGCTATACAACCAATGGGCTGGAAATGGCAAAACTACCTTATGGAGTCAATCTAACTTGGGAAGGGAAAATGTGGGATAATAAATTCCGTACCATCTATACCGTTACTTCCTCCAAAATAGCAAAGGATAAAACCAACTTCCAAGTATCATTGGGTCATAAACTCGTATTGGATAAATTCAGTGGATATTTAGATTTACATCATACGGATATGGCGGTAGATTATGTGAATATGGCCTCTCCTGCTCTCAATACTTACCATACAACCATTAATCCTAATTATACCAAAGGATTTGCACAAGATTTACAATTTCAATCTGCGGTAATGAGGCTTAACTATGCCATCACGCCAAAATGGCATATCAACGGCAAAACCGTTTTTGAAAGTATCTATGCAAAGAATAATTCGGATTTGAAGCATATTACCAAGCATTATGTCAATCAGATTGCATTAGAATACAAACCTTTTGAAAAGCAAGATTTCAAAATTTTCGGATACTATGCTCATTTTAATACCAACTATGCTGATAAACTAAAAGCAACTACGCCTAATACCCAATACGGAATGTTTGCCATTGGAGCCCTTTGGTATTTAAACGCTTTATAAAATGATTTAAAGCAATATAAATCCCCGTAAAGCATTACGCTCTACGGGGATTCTAAAACATATGTACTATGAAAAACTACCTATCTAAAAAGACGCATCAGAAAATCTGAAACTTCTATCACTATTTCTATTAAAATCTGTATCATAATTTTTGTGTTTTCTATCCGTTGCTAAGATAAAACTAAAAATTGAATTATACAAGTCAAGAAGTCTTTCCTCTTTCTTCAAAAAAACTCAAAACTTTTTAATCTCTTTCATAAAATTCCAAAGGGAGTCCATCGGGGTCTTGGGTGAAGAAAAAGGATTTCAGGGTAAATTCATCGGTGCGTATGGCTTCGCAGGGCAATCCTTTGGCGATGAGCTGATTTCGGGTAGCTTCTACATCTTCCACCGAAAAAGCCAAATGCCGCAGTCCACAGGCTTCGGGATGCGAAGGTCTTTGGGGAGGATGAGGAAAGGAAAACAGCTCTATCACATAGTGGCTGCCAATGGCTAAATCTAATTTGTACGACTGTCGCTCTGCACGATAAACTTCTCGCAAAATATTAAGTCCCAAAATTTCAGTATAAAATCTTTTGGACACCTCGTAGTCTGAACAGATGATGGCAATGTGGTGGATGGTCATTTTTTTTTGGTTAGAGGTTAGAAGTTAGCTATTGGAGGTTAGAAGTTAGATATTGGAGGTTAGAAGTTAGATATTAGAGGTTAGAAGCTAGAAAGTTAGAGGTTAGAAATCTATAAAGCTAAGAAGTCTTGTTTCTTTCTTCTTTCTTCAAAAAAACTAAAGAGAAATAGTATTAGAGCATCTTCTCCCTTCGGGGGTGAGGGGGCTAACTCAAAACTTCATCTCATCTTTCACTACGCCGCCTTTCTGGGTATGCTGAAGGAGCTCGCTTTCAATAAAGCTTTTGATTTGATCTTCCTCACCATTATTCGGGAATAGAAGGTGGACATTAGCCCCAGCATCTAAGGTGAAGAACAAGGGTAAGCCTGTTTCGTTTCGGAAGTTCCAAACTTTATTAATCACCTCCATTGTTCCAGTTTTCATTAGGATAAATGCAGGCTCGCTCATCATCATCATAGCGTGGAGGGTAAGCGCCTCGTGCTCTACCAGCGTGATGAAGCGTGCCATATCTCCAGATTTTAGAATGTCTTTCAGCGGAACAAAATTATCTCTTGCTTCTTGGAAACGCCTTTCAGCATAGGGATTGGTGTTCATTAGTCCGTGTCCTACAGTAGAGCTTACAGACTTTTGTCCCTCGTGAATGAGGAGTACCCAGTCATTAAAATTCTTGAAAATAGGGTGAATATCATCATTGGGATACGGCACCGCAAAGAGGTCTGAACTGCCTTCTACTTCAGGTGTTTCGCCCCAAACTACCAATCCGTTATAAAGACTTCTACACGCACTACCACTACCCAAACGAGCCAAAAAAGAGGCTTTTTGATTGATGGCAGTTGGCTGATGGCTGGTGGTAAAAGCCTGCTCTATTTCTACCAAACATTTTGCAATGGCACCAAACCCCGAAGCCGAACTGGCAATGCCTGAACTGTGGGGGAAAGTATTTTCAGTAGAGATGGTATAGCTGCCCTTTAATATCCAAGGTAGGTAAGGCTCTATATTTTGGAAATAACGCTTTATTTTTTCTGCAAATTGAATTTCCTCTTTTCCTGCCAAAAAGGTTTTTACTTCAAAAGGTGCATCGGCTTTGAAAACCATCGTAGTATTGGTTTTACAATGGTTTAGGGTATAGCTGATGCTGGGATTGGCAGGAATCTGATTGGCATACTTACCCCAATATTTTATCAATGCAATATTGCTGGGGCAACTGACAGATACTTCAATATCTTTTATCGTGAAATGAGGATTTCCTAAAAATTGTTCAGACATAGTTTTAAGTGTTGAGTTTTAAGTCAGCCCCCTAGCCCCCGAAGGGGGAAGAAGCTCTAATACTATTATTTTTTTTAGTGTTGAGTGTTTAGTTTTTTTTTGAAGAAAGAAGAAAGAGAAAAGACCAACAACCATATTCTTAGTTTTGAGTGTTGAATTTTGAGTTTTCATCAATTAACCATTAATAATTAATAATTAATAAAAGACCATCTAACCTCTAATCTCTAATCTCTAATATCCAACTTCTAATATCCAACTCTAATGATGATACATTTGCTCTATCAGGTCGGCGTATTTAGCAAGCACCACATTGCGTTTTACTTTTAGCGTAGGGGTGATTTCTCCAGTACCGATTTCAAACTCCGCAGGCATCAGTGTAAATTTTTTTACCTTTTCAAAACCTGAAAGCGTCTGCTGTATCTCTTCTATTTTGTGGTGGTAAAACTCTTTGATGCGTTCCATAGAAACGATATCTTGCCAATTGGTAAAGGTGATATTCATCTTTTTGAGCTGTTCTTGTAGTGCCTCAAAGTTGGGGATAATCAGTGCTGTAACGAAGGGTCTGCCCTCTGCTACCACCATTGCCTGCTGGATGTATTGGTTGTTAGACAACAGATTTTCAATAGGCTGTGGGGTGATGTATTTTCCGTTGGAAGTTTTCATCAGGTCTTTGATTCTATCGGTAATGAAGAGGTTGCCGTTCTCATCCATATAGCCAGCATCACCTGTTTTGAACCAGCCATCTTCTGTAAAGGTAGCGGCGGTTTCCTCGGGCTTATTGTAGTAGCCTTTCATAATGCCACTGCCTTTGGCAAGGATTTCATTGTTTTCGCCAATTTTAACCTGTGTGTCTCCCAAAGTAATTCCCGCTGAACCGTGTAGGTAATTCTGAAATGGGAAAGCGGTAAGCGTAGCAGTAGTTTCGGTAAGGCCATAGCCCACGGTAATGTGGATGCCCATTGTATCAAAAAACTGAGTTACTTCGGGCGAGAGAGAGGCACCTCCACAAGGCATAAACCATAGTTTACCTCCCATTTTATTTTTAATTTTTTGAAATACCAGTCGATTGGCAATATTGTTTTTGATGTTGAGAAGTAGCGGAATAGATTGCCTTTTTCTTTTTCTCTCTGCCACCTGTGAGCCGATGTCCATTGCCCAATTGAAAATGTTCTTCTTAGCATTAGAGCCATTGGCAACCATTTCATTAACTCCCGCGTAGATTTTTTGGTAAAACCTTGGTACGGCACACATCATTGTAGGTTTTACTTCCGTAAGTGCAGAGGCAATAAGCTTGGTGTTTTCTAGGAAAGAGACTTTGGCTCCACCGTAGAGACAGAGCAGAGACCAGCTTCTTTCAAAGACGTGGGTAAGAGGTAAAAACGCTAAGGAATGTTCGTTTTTAAAGTTTTTAAATTTGAAAAAATCAAAATGAGCGTCAAAGCATTTTTGGAAGTTACCGTGTGTAATCATTACCCCTTTGGGGATTCCCGTAGTTCCAGAGGTGTAGATAAGCGTGGCTAAATCTTCTTCGTTTTTAGGAACAATTTCAGAATGTTCATCAGCTGTTTTGATAAAATCTTCCAAAAATTCGGAGTACTCGGGTTTTATCCAGACTTTCTTTTTAGAAACAATAATCTTCTGCAAGGAAGCGTGCGGCATCAGAGAATAGATGGCATCATACTGCTCTTGGTTGCCTACCAAGATGGCTTTGGCTTCAGCATCATTGATGATGTATTCCGCTTGCTCCAGATTATTCGTAGAATAGATGGGCACGGTAATGGCACCAATGGATAAAATGGCGAGGTCAAACACCATCCATTCTGCAGAGTTGTCAGAATAAATCGCTACTTTGTCATTTTCCTTGATGCCGATACCTTTTAGGGCATTGGCGGTTTTAAAAACCATTCTTCGGAAATCTTTCCAGCTCAGGTCTTTCCATTCATTATCTTTTTTGAAGGAAATGGCAGCTTTGGTAGGCGATTGTTCGGTATTGGTGTTTAGAAATTGGGTGATGTTCATTCTCAGAATGTTTATTTAGCTCTTTTATCGTTGATATAATGATTGAGGTGAAACGCAATGCTCTCTGATATGGGGATAAACTCATAGTGGAGCGTTTCTTTGATTTTTTTATTGGAAATGGTGTTGAATGATGTTACCGCTTCTATATTGGTTTTGGTTGCCATTCTCAGGATGGGGAATAGCCAGCCGAGTAGAAAATTGAGAACTCTACCCAGATTTAAAACCGATTTCGAAATGATTTTAGGTTTGGAAAGTCCCAACTTTTTTCTCACGGCAGACATAAAATCGGTATAGCGATAGTTTTCTGAAACCACAATGAAGCGTTCTGAAAAGTGGTTGCGTTCCATTAGGGCAAGGGCAATTTTTGCCACATCCCTTACATCTACATAAGAGGTGCCTCCTGCAAAGGTGTAGGGGCTTTTCTCTGAAGTAGAAAATAGCTCGCCACTGCTTTGCGACCAGTTTCCGGAACCAATAATCACCCCAGGATTTAGGATTACCGTGCGAAGTCCCTCGGCATTGGCACGCCATACTTCCATCTCGGCAAGGTGCTTGGAGATGGCATAATCGGAGTGGTTGAGTTTGGTATTGAAATCAGAATTTTCATCCATCTCGCCTTGCTCATTATAGCCATCGAGGACGGCAATGGAGCTGATGTAGCAGAATTTTTCCACCGTAGAATTTTCGCAGGCGTAGAGTAGGTTTTTGGTTCCTCGGATGTTGGTACGGAAGAGTGTCTTTCTATCCTTGGGATGAAAGCTAACCTTAGCCGCACAGTGGTAAACTTCCTTTACATCAGTTAAAGCATTTTGTAGAGAATGAATATCTTCAAAATCTACATCCACCCATTGGATTTGCTCAAAATACGCATTGTGATTTTCGGTGTAGAACGCTAAAGAATGCTTTACTTCTTGGAGATTGCTGTTGGGTCTCTTGGTGGCACGCACGCGTTTTCCTTGCTTTAGCAGTTCTAAAACAATGACCCTTCCAAGAATACCTGTAGCACCTGTTACTAAAATCATAGATGTCGCAAAAATAGTTATAATACCAGCAATCACCAATTATTCCGTGAAGATTCTTAATCTTCCAGCAGAAACGCTTTCACGGCATTGTTAAAATCCTTGGGATTTTCAGCCTGAACCCAATGTCCAGCATTAGGGATTTGAATGATTTTAGCATTAGGAAACTGTTGCTTGATGAGAAAGCCATCTTGAGGCAAGATATAGTTGGATTTTTCCCCAGCGATGAATAGCGTATTCCCAGAAAACACTCCGAATCTAATGGCGTTGCTTACAAACTCATTATACTTCTCGGCTAAAGTGTTGAGGTTAAAACGCCAGTTGAGTTTTTTATCTTCTGTCCAATACAAGTTTTTGGTCAGAAATTGAATAACCGAAGCCTCTGGAATGTATTGAGAAAGAATAGCCTCCACTTCATTCCTAGATTGGATGGCGTTGAAATCTACAGATTGTAAAGCTTTGATAATACCTTGATGATGTGGAGGATAGGCTTTGGGGGAGATGTCAGCAACGATGAGTTTTTCCACTCGCTCAGGAAATTTGATGGCGAATTGCATTACCGCCTTTCCTCCTAAAGAATGCCCTAAGAGATTGACTTTTTCCAGCCGATGGGCTTCCATATAATTAAGTATATCTTGAGCTAAATCATCGTGCGACATATTCTCAGAGTGAAAACTTTTGCCGTGGTTTCTGAGGTCTAAAAGGTGTACGGGGAATAATGCTCCAAACTCTCTTCCGAAGCTGCCCCAATTATCGAGCATACCAAATAAGCCGTGGAACACCAAAAGTGGTGTACCTAGCTGCTCCTCACCATATATTTTTGAATGTAGTATTTGCATTGTTTAGATGTTGAATATAGAATGAAATTAATCGGGGCAATTTACGAAAAAATGTGGTATAAGACAGATAGGATTTTAAGGTATTGAAAATGAAAATACTGAAGAGGTTGAGAGGACGAGAGGTGTTTTGGGAAGATTAATAGGGTGATTAAATGTTAAAATTTGAGTTTTCGATATGATTTTGGTCATATTTTGATTGAATTAATATCATTGAAAATCAGTTGATTATCTTTGGTATTAACATAGTATTAAGTTTTTTTTAATATAAAATGATGTTGATATGATAAATTTCATATATTTGAATTATTGAAAAATTAATTGAATATGAAAAAACTAACGACGAGTGTTTTAGCCGTGGTGCTGACTTCCTCATTTGCAATGATGGATGCTCAGGTAAAAAAAGATACCACTACTAAGACTAAGGACATCGAAGGTGTAGTGGTAACTGCATTAGGGATAAAGAAAAGCGAAAAAGCGCTTGGATATTCAGCTACAAATGTTGGAGGTGACGCGTTAAAAACTACTCCTTCTCAGAACTTGGTAAATTCATTGAGTGGAAAAGTTGCTGGGGTGCAAGTAGTGGCTTCGGGCGGTGCACCAGGACAGGCTTCCAGAATGGTAATTCGTGGTGGTGCTAAATCTCTTACTAACAGTAATGAACCTTTATATGTTATCGATGGAATTCCTGTGAGTAACGCTAATGATGGTAATGCTGATACCGTAGCGGGGATGGCTTCTCCTAATAGGGTGGCGGATATCAACCCAGATGATATAGAAAGTGTAACCGTGCTAAAAGGTGCAGCAGGAGCTGTTCTCTATGGTAATAGAGGGTCTAATGGGGTGGTTTTGATTACAACGAAATCTGGAAGAAGCTCTGGAGGAAAAGCCGTGTTTGAGTATTCTTCTCAAACTTCATTTGATAATGCATTGGTATTACCAGATTATCAAACAAAATATGCACAAGGTAGTAATGGAAACTATGTGGAAGGAACTTCATTATCTTGGGGTCCTGAAATTACAGGGCAAACAGTAATGAGTGCAGGAGCAGGAGCAAGATACGGCCTAGGGGCTCAGAGTATTACTTTGAGAGCTTATGACCCAAGAAAACAATATCTAAGAACAGGGTTTACAACGACTAATAACATCTCGGCTCAGCAAAGTATAGGGAAATCTAACTATTTTGTTTCTGCAGGATACTCTAATCAGTCTTCTATTATTCCAAATCAAGGGTATAAAAAATTCAATTTTAGATTTAACGGAAACACGCAGTTTACGGATAAATTTAGTGCAGGGGTAAATGCTTCTTACAACAAGTCTTGGGGAGATGTTCCTTTTACAGGGCAGGATGGCAACAACCCAATTTTTGCATTATTTCACGTGCCAGTGAGCTGGGATTTAGCAGGATATGGCTATGAAAGACCTAATGGAAGACAGATTAACTTCCGTGGAGGTTCTTTTGATAACCCATATTGGTCTGTGTACAAAAACTTTGCTAATACAAACAGTGACAGATTTATTTTAGGGTTAAATCTTAATTATAAGATGACCAATTGGTTGAATTTGTCATATAGAGTAGGTAATGATAAATTGATAGATAATAGAACACTCTTTAGAGATATGTACTCTGGAGGTTCTCCTAATGGTAGTCTTTTGTATAGTGATATCTCAAGAAATGAGATTACATCAACATTTATGGCTAATATCAATACAAGCCTTGGGGATCGATTCAATTTAACAGCTAACTTGGGGCAAGATTACAACGAAAGAAGATTTAGACAAAGTGAAATTTCAGGTAGTGCATTAGTATTACCAGGGATTGCAAATACTAATAACATAGCAGCCTTTAATCCAGGATACAATTATGAATCAAGAAGAACATTGTTTGGTGTATTTGCAGATGTTTCATTAAGCTATAACAACTACTTGTTCTTGAACTTGGTGGGAAGAAATGAATGGTCTTCTACTTTGCCAGCTAACAATAGAAGTTATTTCTATCCAGGGGCTAACTTGTCATTTGTCTTTACAGATGCTTTTGGAATCAGTAAAAATGTGATGAACTATGGTAAGATAAGATTGGGAGCTTCTAGAACTGCAAGAGATGCAAACCCTTATCTCACGATTGACACTTATAGAAAAGCTGAGTATGCCGATGGATTTACAGATGGTATTACTTTCCCATTCGGTGCTTTACCAGGATACACGGTTGCTAATACAATCAATAACGCTAATCTAAAGCCAGAGTTTACTACAGAATATGAAGTAGGTGCAGACCTTAGATTCTTAAATGATAGAATTGGTTTAGATGTATCTTATTTCTACAACAAGAATACAGACGGTATTATTCCTTTGGATATTTCACCAGCATCAGGGGCTGTATCTTCTGTTATTAATAGTGGAGTTACAGAGTCTAGAGGTATTGAAGCTGCTCTTAGACTTACTCCAATAAGAACTTCTGATTTCAGATGGGATTTGAATTTTAATTTCAGTAGAATAAGATCTAAAGTATTAGAAACTTATGAAGGTGTAGATAAAATCTATCTGGGAGGATTTTCGGGAAATCCTGCTATCTATGCAGTGAAAGGAGAGCGTTTTGGCTCCATCATTGGTAGTGGATATGTAAGAAATGATCAAGGGCAAATCTTGGTAGATGATAATGGGATTCCATTGTATCAAGATGGTGTTAATCTAGGACACGTAGAACCAGATTGGACTGGTGGAGTTTCTACTTCATTCTCTTACAAAGGAATTTACCTGAATGCAGCATTGGATATGAGAATGGGAGGATATCTGTATAATGGAACAGAAGAGCTGTTAGACTATTACGGTGTTTCTGCAAAGACCGCCAATAGAGGGACTTCCGCTGTTTTCAATGGTATTAATGAAACAACAGGGCAAGCTAATACCGTAGCAAATTCACAAGATTTCGCTTGGTATTATTTCTCTCAAAATAACGAAATGTATGTGTATAAAAATAATTGGGTTAAGCTAAGAGAATTGGCATTAGGATATAGATTTAAGCCATCAGGATTCCCTGCAATAAGACAAATGGAGCTAGGATTGTATGGTAGAAATTTATTCTTATGGACTAAAATACCTCACATCGATCCAGAGTCAAGTTCATTTGGTACAGGTAATGCACAAGGTGTTTCTAGATTTGCCTTCCCAACAACAAGAAGTTTTGGAGTTAATTTCAAAATTCAATTTTAAATCTTAAGAAAAAATGAAAGTTATTAAATTAAATATTTTAAAATATGCATTGTTATTAGGGGTAGTAACCACTACTGGGTTTACAATGCAGTCGTGTACCAGCGAATTGGACATTAATGTAGATCCTAACAATCCTGCGGAGGTACCGTTGAGAACTTTACTTACAGCTTCACAGGTAGGCTTAGGATATGCTATAGGAGGAGAAGGGACAAGGATGCCTGCTAGTATTGTACAGTATTATGCAGGGCACAGAGGTCAGCCATTGGATTATGCTACGTATAATATTACTCCCGCATCTACTGATGGTACTTGGACTTATTTGTATAACGTAGCAATGGATTTCAATGAAATCGAGAAAAAAGGAACTGCTTCAGGTGATTTGGTTTATGTAGGTGTTGCTCAAATTTTAAAAGCATATACATTCAGCGTACTTACAGATTTATTTGGAGATGTTCCATATTCTGAAGCTCTACAAGGTAGGAATAATATCACACCTAAATATGATACGCAAGAAACAATCTATGCAGATTTAATTGTACAGATAGATAAAGGGATTGCCAATGTGAAATCAGGGCAAGGGACTTTGGCACCATCTACAGATGATGTTATCTATAGCGGTGATGTTGCGAAATGGGAGCGTTTTGCCAATTCTTTAAAGCTAAGAATATACAATCACTTAAGTAAAAGAAACAGCGGAAAAGCAGCAGATTTTTTGGCTACCAATCCTAGCTTGATAGAAGTTTCTGGAAACGATGCTAAAGTGACGTTTGGTACCACTAATGCCAATGCGAATCCTATCTATCAATTTGATGAATTATCGGGTAGAAAAGATCAAGCGGTTGCGAGTACCATTGTTGATAAAATGAAATCCTTAAATGATCCAAGAGTAGATCTGTACTTTAAGCCTATTGCAAATGGTACATTGGCAGGGCAAATTGTAGGAAATACTCCAGGAGGAAGTGAAGATGACTCAGGTGAATCAAAGTACTCAAGAGTAGGATCTGCTTATGCGTCTATCAATTCTCCAGTGGTATTGATGTCTGCTGCAGAGGTTAATTTTATCAAATCAGAAGTTTACTTTAGAGCGGGCAATACATCTGATTCACAAACGGCTTACGAAACAGCAATTACTCAGGATTTCACAGCTTTAGGATTGTCAAGCTCAGCAGCTACTTATCTTGCTCAGACTGATGTTGCATATGATGGTACACTTAAGAGAATAATAGAACAAAAGTGGATTACAATGTATCAGGCTCCTTATGAAGCTTGGGTAGATTGGAGAAGAACAGGATATCCAGAATTGCAACTACCAGCCGTGGTAAGAACAAGTAATTTTACACCAAGAAGATTGCCATATCCTCAAGTAGAGATTAATGTAAATGGCGTTAATTTGGCAGAAGGTCCAGGTATTCCAGTCGTATTTACAGGAATGGCCACAAGAATGTGGTGGGATGTTAATTAATTCTTCTTACCATAAAAAACCGCTTTCGGGCGGTTTTTTTATTTCCGTATATTTGCAGTCTCAAATTTCTAAGAAATGAATATCAAAGGACATATACAAAACGAAATTTCTAAAGTAGTAGAGCATCTTTATCAGTTGCAAAATATTACCTTGGAAGTGCAAGAAAATAAAACCGACTTTGAGGGAGATTTTACCGTGGTGATTTTCCCTTTGGTAAAACAATTGAAAAAAAGCCCAGATGTTTTGGGAAATGAAATAGGAGAAGCTTTAGCTCAGCAAGTCGATTTTGTGCAAGGTTTCAATGTGGTAAAAGGCTTTCTGAATTTGTCGGTGAACAATCAGTTTTTTATAGAAGCCTTGAAGGCGACACAAGAGCAGTTTGATGTTATTTCGCCACAGAATCAATCCGTGATGGTAGAATACTCTTCCCCTAATACCAATAAGCCTTTGCATCTGGGGCATATTAGAAATATTCTTTTGGGCTATTCTGTATCACAGATTTTGAAAGAAGCAGGATATGAGGTGATTAAAACCCAGATTGTGAATGATAGAGGAATCCATATTTGCAAATCTATGTTGGCGTGGGAGCAGTTTGGAAACGGAGAAACTCCTGAAACCAACGGACTGAAAGGCGATAAATTGGTAGGAAACTATTATGTGAAATTTGACCAAGAGTATAAAAAACAAATCCAAGAATTGGTCGCTGAAGGAATGAGCGAAGAGGAGGCCAAAAAGAAAGCTCCTATTTTCCTTGAAGCTCAGAAGATGCTCGTAGATTGGGAAAAAGAAGACCCAAAAGTGCGTGAGCTTTGGGAAATGATGAATGAGTGGGTGTATGCTGGTTTTAACGAAACTTATAAGCGTCTTGGGGTGGATTTTGACCAAATTCAATACGAAAGCAATACCTATATTCTGGGGAAAGATTTAATTTCGGAGGGACTTGCCCAAGGTGTGCTTTACAAGAAGGAAGACAATTCCGTTTGGTGCGACCTTACAGCAGAAGGGTTAGATGAAAAACTCCTTCTCCGTGGCGATGGTACTTCGGTGTATATGACTCAGGATTTGGGAACGGCTGTAGAGCGTTTTAAGCAAAATGATATTCAGAAGCTTATCTATACGGTAGGGAATGAGCAAGATTATCATTTCCAAGTTTTGTTTAAAATCTTGAAAAAATTGGGCTATGAATGGGCAGATCAGTTGTATCACCTTTCTTATGGAATGGTGGAACTTCCTCACGGAAAAATGAAATCCAGAGAAGGAACAGTGGTAGATGCCGATGACTTGATGCAGGAAATGTATCTTACAGCGAAGGAAAAGGCTCAAGAGTTAGGAAAATTAGAAGGGCTGAATGATGAGGAAAAGGAAAAATCTTACGAAATAGTAGGAATGGGTGCCTTGAAATACTTTATGCTGAAAGTAGATCCTAAGAAAAAAATGCTTTTCAATCCAGCAGAAAGTATTGATTTTAACGGCAATACTGGACCTTTCATACAATATACTTACGCCAGAATTCAGTCGTTATTAGATAAGGCAAATTATCAGCCTACGGCGGTTACAGCAATAGAAGTAAATGAGTCTGAAAAAGAATTGATTACTCGCTTGGCGGAGTTCAAAGAAGTGATTGTAAAGGCAGCAGAAACATTAAGCCCAGCACAATTAGCAAATTATATTTATGATTTGGTGAAAGCTTATAATTCGTTCTATCAAAACAATCCTATTTTGAATCAAGATGATGAGGCGGTGAAAAACTTCCGACTAACACTATCTCATCTTACCGCAAAAACCATTAAAAAGGGGCTTAATCTTTTAGGCATCGGTGTAGTGAATAGAATGTAATGGTTTACCATTTATTTTAGAAATAAAAATCCTCTCGCAATCTTGTGAGAGGATTTTTTATGGTACTTATCAAAGTGAAATTATTTCTTTTTGATAAATCTAGCAGATGTTGTTTGTCCTTGTTTATTCTTAGCACTTAGAGTATAGACCCCATTGCTAAGATGGTTGATTTGGATAGGTTTTCCATCGAAGAAGCCTTCTTTTATCAATCGCCCAGAGGCATCGTAGATTTCATAAGAGATAAAATCTTTAGTGTTGCTTAGGTTGATTTCTGTAGAAGCAGGATTAGGATAAAGCGTAAGGTTATCTTTAGTACTATAATCTGCTACAGAAAGCGTGGTATTGGTAACATCAAGAATCAGCTGGTAAAGAGGAAAAACTCTATCAAAAAATCGGTCAATTGCAGATAGAGATTGATTTCTTAAAAAAAATTAGGAACGCTAGAGGAATAAAAGAACGGAAAAAAAATGATAGACAAAGGGCATTGCTTGAGCCTTAGTAGGCAGTGTAACTTATTGTGCATTAATAATCAATCTAATCAAGGGGAGCTAATATACCTCTAGCCATTGGTTAGATTTTATGGAAAATCACAATATAAAAGTCAGTATGGATGGCAAAGGCAGGGCTACGGACAATATCTATATCGAACGGTTTTTCAGGACGATAAAGCTCGATTACATCTATCTCAATCCTGCGGAATCAGGCTTGGAACTGTACGAAGGGATTAGAGATTTTATTGCAGGATACAACAACCGAAAACATCAAAGAATTAACTATCAAAAACCAAAAGATTTAATTAAATTTGAACCCAATTATCAACTTAAATCCACTTAACTGTGGTCTAAATTTGGGGAACATCATATTTTTGGATTGGAAATCTAACATTTTAAATATAAGCAACAATCATAGAAAAAACTTTAAGTTCAATAAATATGGATTTAATTTGACCCAAGAAAAAGATAAAATTTTAATAAAGTATATTATTGATAATTCAGAAGCAAGCAAAAAAGGACTTATATTAGGGGAACAAGTAATATCCATTAATGACATAACTAATCATTGTGATATGTATAATGAACTAAAAAAGATAGTATTAAATTAAAAAATAATCGTAATGTTTATGAATTTAAAAAATAATCTAAAAATAATTTTCAAATATTTAGTAGTTTTTATAGGATGTATCATTATTGCAAAGTTTCTTCATTTTGATATAGATATTTTTTTTGAACACATAAAAAACTTAATTAAAACACTTCTGTGAAAAGTAAAATTTATATTTTTATCATTTTTTTATTTTTTCTACAATATCTTCATTACCTCTAATCAAAATCCCTGTTTCTACATCGGCTCGTGGGATAGTTCGTGCCTCACAAGAGAATATTCCTATTTCTGCAATGGTTAATGGTAGAGTTTATGTTTTCTTAGTGTGTAATTAGAATTATTATTAATTTTTAAATTTGCAAAAAAATGAATTTGGAATCATTAAATACCGAAGAGTTAGCAAGCATTGATGGAGGAAGAAGACTTCCAAAAGTAGATTAGAAAAAAGTACAAACAAAATTAGAAGATACTTGGAACTGTGTCACAGAATTTTGTGCTGGTGTTTGAGATGGTTTAACAGATTAATTAAATATATACTTATGACAAATTTAACTTATACTGAACTATTGTGTATCGAAGGAGGAGCTAAAAAACCTTGTGGATGTAGATCTGCTGGGAAAAAGCTTGGCAATTTCATTGAAAATGTCGGTATTGATATTGCAACAATGGTTAATGATGGATGGGATACTATCACAGGCTGGTTTGACTAAATAAAAAATTTTAAAAAAACAATCCTTATATATTCTAAAAGGATTGTGTTATCATTATTTAATTATGTTAAAACATATTACTAATTTTTTATACAAAGGAATAATAGAAGAACACACATTTAGTATTTTTGGAAACATCAAGTTTATTGTTTCTAAATATTTTATAATACTGCTTTTACTTCTTTCAATACTTATTATTGCTTCTTTATTAAATATATCAGCTTCCGAGGTTGGGAAAGGAATAAAACCAACTACCATAGGTAAAATTCTTTTCATCTGCCTAATCGCTCCAATACTTGAAGAATTAATTTTTAGATTACCACTGGTAGTTAGCAAAACTAACTTGATAATTTCAGTATCAACTTTTGCTCTTTTTGCATATTCTTTTACAAGAAAATATCTTATTAACTATGAATATATAGGCTACATTGCTATATTTTTCATCGTAATATTTTCCATATACCTATTGACATATAGGTATCATCATATATACTCTTTTTTAACTAAAAACAAATTATTACTTATTCATTTTTCATCCCTTTTTTTCTGTACAATTCATTTTGGAAATTATAATTTTAGTTACAATGCTTTTGTCCCTTCCTTAATGCTACTCTTTACCTTAATCATTGGATATTATTTATCGTACATAAGATTAAGATTTGGAATAGGCTACTCCATTTTCGCCCATTCATTTCACAATATCCTAGTGTCTTTACCTATAATAATCAAATTTATAACTAAATAAAAAGAAAACATTACATTTACATTGCTATACTAATTTTAGCCATTATATTTTGGGAAGAAATCTATTGGTTCTGCATAGGTTTTTGGGAAGGATTCACAGGTATAGATTGTAAATCTTGTTAAATAGATTATGCTACAATTTCTCATCTCCATCATCATAGAGATTACGCTTTTTATAATGTCATTATATGCATAGTCGTTCCATATACATCGGGCTATTGGGGTTTATTATCTCTGTACTTATAGCCTTGCCTGTTATTAAAATCCCTGTTTCTACATCGCCCAGTGGCATAGTCCGTTCTGCAAAGGAAAACACCGGCATCTCCGCCGTAGTCAGTGGCAGAGTGATTAAAAACTATTTAGAGAAAAATAATCAAAATATTAGCAAAGGAGATTATGCAGAGTGTTAAATTTATGTTAAAATATATTTTTTTTCTCTGGAAAATTTTGTATGAATTTGCGGTGAGAAAAATAAAACAATACGCGTACAATATTTTTCTTAGTGTGTAATTAGAATTATTATTAATTTTTATTTTAAAAAAAAATGAAACCAACTACTTTAAAAACCTTTAATAACACATTAGATACTCCCTAAACATTTAAAACTTATAATTTCAAATCTAAAATTTCTTTTATTACCTTTGCCATTCAACGCTTTTTAAAACTACTGAATAATGAAAATAGGAATACTCGGAGGCGGGCAATTGGGAAGAATGTTCATCCAAGAAGCCTTAAAATACGATGATGAGTTTTATGTCTTAGACCCCACCGCAGATTGCTCGTGTGCTTATATTTCTCGTTTTACACAAGGGGATTTCAATGATTATCAAACCGTAATAGATTTCGGAAAAGATAAAGATGTACTCACCATAGAGATAGAACACATCAATGCCGATGCCCTTGCGGACCTTGAAGCACAGGGCGTACGCGTGGTGCCAAGTGCCAGCATCATCAAGACCATTCAGCAGAAGATTTTGCAGAAGCAATTCTATGCAGAAAACCATATCCCTAGCCCCGATTTCCAGATTATTCAGAATAAATCCGAAGCCTGCTTCCCATTGCCCTTTGTGCAAAAACTCAATACGGGAGGCTATGATGGCAAGGGCGTACAAGTCATCAGAACCGAAGCCGATTTAGAGAACCTCTGGGACGCTCCATCGGTCTTAGAATCTTTGGTGGATATTGATAAAGAACTTTCCGTGATTATCGCAAAAAACGACAGAGGAGATATAAAAACCTTCCCCGTAACGGAAATGGTAGCCGACCCAAAACTCAACCTATTAGACTTTAACATCTGCCCTACTCAAATCTCCAACGCTGTACAACAGCAGATAGATGAAATTGCCCAGAAATTCATCTCCGCGGCACAGTCGGCAGGGTTATTTGCCATAGAACTATTTTTGGATAAAGAAGGGAAAGTTTGGGTGAATGAAACGGCTCCTCGCCTGCACAATTCGGGACATCAGAGCCAAGAAGGCAATAGCAACTCTCAGTTTGAGCAATTCTACCGTGTCGTGAAAAATCTTCCTTTGGCAGATACCGATTTCTGTGGCTTTTCGGGAATGCTCAATCTGGTGGGCGAAGATGGCTTCACAGGGAAAGTGAAATACGAAGGCTTAGAAGATGTACTCCAATTGCCCCAGACCTACATCCACCTCTATGGTAAAACCGAAACCAAACCAGGAAGAAAGATGGGACACATCAATGTACTTGCCAATACCCGCGAAGAACTGATGCAAAAACTCATCAGCATCAAAGCAATGGTAAGGGTAATCAGCTAAACTGAATATCATTCTCAGGAAAGTACAGAAAAAGAAGAGAAAAACCACGCTCTCTGCTCTTTATCTTTATTTCAAACCTATAATTGAAAAAATATTTGAAGAATCATCAACTATGGATACCTTTCATTGGGTATTTTATCCTCACAAGTGGTATCATTATTTGGAAAGGAGCCACCCATCTTTTCTTTGCTGAACGAGGGCTGAGCATCTTAGTATTTATCGGAATATTCATTTTGCAGAAAGGGCTAAAGCCCTTTTTGTTGCCTAGGCATTTCCAATTGTTCTCCGTTCTAAGTCTTTATGCCGCACTTACCGTTTTATACAAGGAAACGGCTACACTCAATCTACTCTTTCGCCCAGAGATAGACCCTTGGCTAATACACTTAGACCATCTTTTATTTGGTTTCCAACCTGCCGAGCGATTTTCGGAAGTTTTCCCAATGGCGTGGTTTAGCGAGCTGATGTTCTTCGGGTATTTTTGGTATTATCTGATGCCACTTTGGGTATTGTATTGGGTTTACACCAAAATTCCCGATAAGATAGCATCTTTTGGTTTTCATCTGCTTAGTTCGTTTTTACTTTATTATTTCATTTTCATATTAGTTCCCGCTGTAGGGCCTCAGTTTTATTTTGAAAGTCCTCAAAACGAAATTGCTTCACAAGGAATTTTCGGAGATACCATCAAGCTTATTCAGAAAAATGGTGAAGCCCCTACGGCAGCATTTCCAAGTTCTCACGTAGGCATTTCGTGGATTGTTTTGATATGGGTTTGGAAAAATTTAAAAAATCAATGGTTGTTTTTACTTCCATTTATCATTCTACTGATGACCGCTACGGTCTATATCAAAGCACATTACGCCGCCGATGTATGGGCGGGCTGTCTCTCGGCTATTGCGGTGTATGCTATTATTAATTTTAGTTTAAAAAAATTGAAGAATGTCTATCATCATTAAAGAAATCACCTCAGAACAAGATTTAAAAACCTTCATCTACCTTCCTGAGCGATTGCACCAGAAGCATTACAATTGGGTACCTCCGCTATATATTGATGAAAAGAAGTTTTTCAACCCGAAGAAAAATCCCGCCTTTTCTCATAACACCACCGCATTATTTCTTGCCTATAAAAACAACGAAGTAGTAGGCCGCGTGATGGGCATTGTGCCATTGGATTTCAACCAATTAAAAAATGTAAAATCTGCCCGTTTCAGTTATTTGGAAACCAATGAAGACGAAGCCGTTTTCCAAGCTTTGATACAAAAAGTGGAAGACTGGGCAAGGCAACAAGGTTGCACCGAAATGATTGGCCCAATGGGATTTTCTGATAAAGAGCCACAAGGTTTTTTACTAAAAGGATTTGATGAACCTCAGATGCCCGTTACCAACCATAGTTTTCCTTTTATGGTAGATTTCATCACCAGACAAGGCTACAAACCTTATATAGAACTTTGCCAATACGAAGTCCCTCTATCGCAAGAAATGGTGAATCGGTATGATATTTTTGCCCAAAGGGTTTTACAACAGCACCAAATTAGCATCAAAGAATTTAAACACATACGCGAGGTGAAGCCTTATGTAAAATCGGTTTTTGAACTGATTAATTCCACTTATACCGATATCTATGGCTTTACAAAAGTATCCGAACAAGAGGCGGAAGAATTTGCCCAACGATTTTTACCACTCCTCAATCCAAGGTTAATTAAAATCGTTACCAACCAAGAAGGAAAGGTAATTGCCTTCGTTATTGCGATGCCCAATGTCAATGAAGGGATACAAAAAGCCAAAGGTCATCTATTTCCATTCGGTTGGTTTCATATTTTACGAGCGATGAAAACCTCTAAGCGACTGGTGCTGCTTCTGGGTGCCGTGCAAAACGAAATGCAAAACAAAGGGCTTGATGCAATGCTCGCCCTGAAACTTCTCGGCTCTGCTATCAGCTTAGGTTTTAAGGTAATGGACAGCCATCTCATAATGAAGGAAAATACCAAAATGCGAGGCATTATAGAACGCATTGATGGTAATAGAATGTATAAAGAATACGGTATTTTCCGAAAAGAAATTTAGCTTGAAACAAGAGTAAAGAAGAAAGAGCAAAAAGCCAAACTACAAAAAAGTCAAATCATTCTTCTTTCTTCTTTGCTCTTTCCTCCTTTTTCTCAATTGGTATAAAACTGAAATGCCTCTTCCAAACTTTGGAATTGATTTTTAAACGCCTCTATAGGGCAATCTTGGATAATGTTCCCCTGATGAATCAGGATTACACGGGAACAAAGAGCCTCTACTTCTTGCATAATATGAGTGGAAAGGATTACCGTTTTTTGTTTTCCTATTTCCTTGATGACATTGCGTATTTCCACTATCTGATTAGGGTCTAGCCCATTGGTTGGTTCATCTAAAATAAGCAAATTAGGTTCGTGCAATATGGCTTGTGCCAGCCCTACCCGTTGTTTATACCCTTTGGATAGTTGCCCTATTTTCTTAGATTTTTCTGGCGTAATGCCCACCAAGACGATTACCTCCTCCACTCTATGAGAAGAAATTTTATGAATATCCGCTACAAATTGCAGATACTCTCTCACATACATCTCGTGATACAGAGGATTGTTTTCTGGTAAAAAACCGATGGTTTTCTTACTTTCCAAAGGTTTTTCCGTAATAGATTGCCCATCCAGCAATATTTGCCCTTCTTCAATCTCCAATATTCCTGCAATGGATTTCATCAGCGTAGATTTTCCTGCACCATTAGGGCCTAATAGCCCGATGATTTCATTATGTTCTATCTTGATATTGATATTATTTAAAGCCACTTGGTCTTTAAATGTCTTGGTAAGATTGATGATTTGAAGGGACATTAATTCTATTAAATTTTTACGCCGTAAAAGTAAATAAAAAAGTTGAGATTTAGATTTCCATTCACCTCTACTCCCTTTCGGAGCATCATTTTAGTCGTTCTTTACGCCTTTTTGGTCGTTTTTAAGATTAAAATACTAGTATTTTTCACCCAAAAGGTCATTTATATCATCATAAAGGGCTTCTATAGGATATTAATAATAATCTAGCACCAACTTAAATAAAAAAGCATCTCAGATTTAAATCCAAAATGCTTTTATGATGTTCTATTTTTTTTCTATCTTGAATTGTCAAACCAAGTGCAACGATTTTTTGAAGTAAACTTCATAAGGTGTTTTCCAACCTAAACATTTACGTGGTCGTAAATTCAGTTTATTGATCACCTGTTGAATATCAACTTCGCTCCACTGATTGATGTCTTGTTGCTTCGGGAAATATTCACGAAGTAACCCATTTGTATTTTCATTCGTTCCCCGTGTCCATGGTTGATGTGGCTCGGGGAAGTAAAATTCTACGCCCAGTGCTTCTGTTACCAAACGATGTTGGGCAAATTCTTTACCACGGTCTGGTGTAATTGACCGTAATATATGTGAATCAAGCAATTCAATCATGACTTTTTGGACAGCTTCGGCTTTTTTGGCAGGAATTTTCTTCACCAACTCAAAACGACTTTTGCGTTCCGTCAGCGTCAGCAAACAAGCTCCACCCGCTTTACCCAGTACGGTATCGGCTTCCCAATGTCCAAAGCGACTGCGATTTTGCGCCGAAATGGGACGGTCGTTCAAATGGTTGGATATCTGAATTTTGCCACGTTTTTCATGATGATTTTTTGTATGCCGTGTTTTGCCTTTGTGGCGCAGTTTGCGACTGGCTTTGCGTTCGCCTATATCAAACAACCCTGAATAAATACCACGATAAATGGTTGAATAACTAATGGATAATTCAGATTTTTCCAATTTTAATCGTGCGCTGATTTGTTCGGGCGACCAGTTTTCTGTCAGAAACTTTTCTTGCACCAAATTGAAATATTCAGGCTGCTCTAATTTGCGCTGTGCTTTGCTATTTTGACGATGCTTCAAATAGCTGTTTTGTGCGTTCGTTGCACTGTAGCTTTCTAGAGCGTGTCGTTTCAGCTCGCGAGAAATGGTGCTGGAGCTACGTCCCAGTGCTTTGGCAATTTCTGCTTGTTTTTTGCCCTGTGCGAGTAAAATCATTATCTTTTCTCGCTCGTTTATTGTAAGATGTCGGTAGGAAGTACTCATCATTTGGAAGTGGTTTTTGTGTGGAAACAAAATTATATTCTAGTTGATGAGTACTTCTTTTTTTGTTGCACTTGGATTGTAAATTCAGCCCCTAAATTTTCACTTTTTCTAACAAAATGAATTTGTTAGTTGAGCTGTAAAGTATGAAATACTTGCTTTGCTGCATCTTCTACTAATTTATTGTTGAATTTGGCTTCTTCGGTAAATTGCGTACTCATGATTGCCATCACAATCGGTTTGCGATTTGGTATGCGAACCACCGCAATATCATTGCGTACACCATATTTACCCGCCCCGCTTTTATCGTACACTTTCCACGATGTTGGCGTAGCAGCGCGAATCAATGGATTGCCTGTTGCGTTATTGTCCAACCAATTCCACAAAATCGTTTTTTGCGATTCGGTTAATGTGTTGCCCAATAAATACGCATTTAAATTCATCGCCATTTGTTTGGGTGTACTCGTATCACGAATATCGTTGGGTTTGGCTTGATTTAAATCGGGTTCTAGCCGATTGGTATGGGTTACGTTATCGCCTAATTGTCGCAAAATACGTTGATATTGTTCCACGCCACCCAATTCTTTGAGCAGCAAATTGGTCGCGCTGTTGTCGCTAAACCGCACGGCTGCTTCACATAATTGGGCAATCGTCATGCCTTTGCCAACGTATTTTTGGGTTTCGGGAGAATAACTAACCAAATCTTTTTGGCTATATGAAATGGTACGATTTAAATCTTTTTCAGGCAGCGATTGCAACACCGCCCCAGCCAACAACGCCTTGAAAGTGGACGCATAAGCAAAGCGTTCATCTGCACGATAAGACAAAGAATGTCCCGTTTCTGTATCCCATACATAAACGCCAATTCGGGCTTGATACTGCTGTTCCAAATTCGCCAAAGTCTGTTGAAAGGTGGCTTGTGTGGCTGATTGTTGCACAGGCGCACTAGCAGGCTGCGGATTAGACGTTACCGAATGAACAGAATTGGGCGAACAAGCCGTTAATGTCAGCAATAATAATGTGCCGATTTTTAACTTATTTAACATAAATTATCCTTTGATTTTACTAAATAAATTTCTTTTCAGGCAGCCTGAAACGTACATTGCGCGGAAATTCGGATAATTTGTTTGTAGAACAAAAAAACAGATTTTGGCGAATTTAAGCGCAAAAGTCTAGCAATTTAGCATCTAAAAATACTTTCCTCTTTGTCTCATATGAGGATTGTGCATATGTTTTTGCATAGATGGCATTTTCAGCTGGTCTTTCATCATTTTAATTTGCTCGGTCATCATCCCTGCTGTGTCCAATCTTTTAGCCTCTTCTAGCAACTTTTGCCCCTCTTGTTTTCTTCCTTTAGAGATGGCCACTGCCGCCAAGTTTAGGTTTGCCATAGCTCTATCGTGCTTCATATTGAGCCCGTACTCCAATGCTTTTTTCATCAAAGGTTCTATTTTTGCTGGCTGGTCTTGAGCCAATGTCAACCCTTGTAAATAATGAAAATAACCATACTGAGAGCGATGAAGCTGAGATTGATAATTGGTAATTTTAGAAAGCCATTGGGCAGCTTCATTCATTTTCTGTTTTCTCAATTGCCAAAAAGCAAGAAGAATATATTCGTTCTTAAAATATAGCAATATAGGGAATGCTGAAAGTAAAAAAACGACAACGCCCCAGCCTACTTGCCGAGTGAAAAACATCATATAAATTCCCAGACCAATCATTATAGCAGCGATAACAAGCTTTACGATTTTATTCATACTTAAAATTTTGATTTGCAAAGATACAGTAAGTGTTTCAATTTTGAAAGGGAAAGCCTTACAGATTCACCTTCCGTTCCCAAGTCTGAAAATACATATCATACGCATTCTTATCATCTTTTTCGTGGAAAGTTTCATCTACTTTCATCCATTCATTTTCATCTATTTTAGGGAAAAATGTATCGGCTCCCATTGTGGTATTTACTAAGGTAACCTCCAACCTATCTGCTAATCCGATGGTTTGCTCATAGATATTTCCTCCTCCAAGGATGAAAAAATCCTCATCAATCTTCTTTGCAAATTTCAAGGCTTCCTTCAAAGTTCCTACAATAAGAATTCCCTCTTCAAACCAATCTTCCTTTCTAGAAACTACAATATTGGTTCGGTTGGGTAGTGGTTTTCCGATGCTTTCGTAAGTCTTTCTGCCCATTACTACTGGATGCCCAGAAGTAAGTTCCTTAAAATGTTTCAAATCTTTTGGCAGATGCCAAAGCAACTGATTTTGATTCCCTATCTCATTATTGAGCCCCATTGCTACTACAATTGTTATCATTTTTTTTGCTTTTTCGCAAAAATAGCATATAATTTGTATATTTGAGGAATCATTAAACAATTAAAATACTTTTATATTATGAAAGGATGTATGAGTGCGGGCACCATTGGTATCGCTCTATTAATCATCGGTGCAGTATTATTCTTCTGGGGAAAAAACGGTTATAATACCTTCGTTACCCAAGAACAAAATGTCAATAGCAAATGGTCTAATGTGGAAACCGTTTATCAAAAAAGAGCCAATCTTATTCCTAATTTGGAACGCACCGCGAAATCTTACACTCAGTTTGAAGGAGAATCATTAAACAATTAAAATACTTTTATATTATGAAAAACAAAGGATGTATGAGTGCGGGTACCATTGGTATCGCTCTATTAATCATCGGTGCAGTATTATTCTTCTGGGGAAAAAACGGTTATAATACCTTCGTTACCCAAGAGCAAAATGTCAATAGCAAATGGTCTAATGTGGAAACCGTTTATCAAAAAAGAGCCAATCTTATTCCTAATTTGGAACGCACCGTGAAATCTTACGCTCAGTTTGAAAAAGAAACTTTAACCCAAGTGATTGAAGCCCGTTCTAAAGCAACTTCCATCACCGTAGACCCTACCAATATGACGGAGGCTGATATGGCAAGATTCCAAGCGGCACAAGGTGAACTATCTGGTGCATTGAGTCGACTAATGGCTGTAGTGGAGCAATATCCTAACCTAAAAGCCGACCAGCAGTATATCAATTTCCAAAGAGAATATATTGCCATAGAAAATAGCATCCGTGCGGAAACCGTTAATTACAACGGTGCTGTACAAGCGTATAACAATGAGGTAAAACGATTCCCAAACAATATCTTGGCAAATTTTACCAACTTTAGAGAGAAACCTTACTTCAAAGCAGCGGCTGGTGCAGAGAAAGCTCCTGAAGTGTTTACCAACTAAAAAGATGCTATGGGTAAATTCCTTACAGATACAGAAATAGCTTCCCTTGTGGAAGCTATTCAGATGGCAGAGCGTTTCACTACGGGGGAAATTAGAGTTCATATTGATTCTAACACCGAGTGCAATAATGCCAATGTTGCCTTTGAGGTTTTTAAAACATTGTGTATGCATAAAACCGCTGAAAGAAATGGCGTATTATTTCACATCAATTTTGAAAAAAAATACCTCACCATCATAGGAGATGAGGGTATCCACCAGAAAGTGCATCAAGAGTTTTGGGACCACCTGCACGATACACTCACTGCCGAATTTGCTAAAGGAAACTATTTCAACGCCCTGAAAGATGCTATCTTAAAAACCGGGAAAGAATTAAAACAATTTTTTCCTACTAATGATAACCCTGTGAATGAATTATCTGATGAGATTACATTCTCTTAAACCTTTTTTATTTTCATTATTCTTTTTGCTTGGAATCTGGCTTCCAGCACAATATGTTGTACCAAAGAAGCCCGCCCTACTCTATCCTGTATATGATGAAGTAGGCCTACTAACCGAGCAAGAAAAAAAACAACTCAACGAAAAACTGATTCGTTTTGCGGACTCCACCTCCACAGAAATTGAAGTCATCATCATCCCTTCTACCAAAGGGGAAGATGTCAATTTTGTAGCGTGGCAGTTCGGAGAAACTTGGAAAATTGGACAAAAAGATATTAATAATGGCGTAGTTTTCCTCATTGCCACCGAGGATAGAACGATGTCCATACAGCAAGGTAGAGCCGTAGAGCAACACCTTACCGCCTCGGTTGCAGGACAGATTTTAGACTATATCGTAACACCTCATTTTAAACAAGGCCACTGGTACGAAGGTATCGACCGAGGCACCACCGCGATAATAGAAACCGTGCAAGGGAAATTTAAACCTGTAAAAAAACAAAGCAATGATGAATTTTCCCCTCTACAAGTATTCATCATTCTCCTCGTTATCGTGATTCTATTGGTGATTATCTCCCGTAATAATAACGATGATGACGATGTCATTATCTCGCGAAGAGGGCGAAGAAGTTACCCCGGTGGATTTTTCCCATTTCCTATGGGCGGAGGTTTTGGTAGCGGAAGCTCTGGCAGTGGCGGTTTTGGGGGCTTTGGGGGAGGCGGAAGTTTCGGAGGTGGAGGAGCCTCTGGAAGTTGGTAAACCCCAAAATACAACATCAATAAACAATATCCGCAGAAATTCTGTGGATATTATTTTATTATGAAACCAACAAACTACACCCTCTAATATCTGAATGGTCTATTCTGCCTAAAACCTGAAAACTCGGTTGCCAACTGATTTTACCTTTTATAGCATCAATCTTTCCTAAATCTTGCGTCGCAATAAACGCACAAGAATGGCGATTTGCCAAATCAATAATATTGATGGCTCCCGTTCTCCCCTGCTCTACATACGCAAAGGGGTTTTCTGTATTTCTTATCATCACCCGCATCCATTGTGGTGTTTCATAGATATTTTGCCCAAGAGAATAAGCCTGAGAGAGCAGTTCCGTCATAGAATATTCCGAAAAAATCCGCTGAGTCCCAAAGCCTGTTTGCAAGATTTCCAGCAATTCATCTTTGGTCATTTCTTCCTTTCTACCTTTCATTCCACCAGTTTCTATCAGGGTTAAATCGGGATTTTCAGATAAAAACAATTTCTTGTTTTCCAAGAAGTCTAAAAAATCCAAAAGAGCAAACGATACCCCAAAGAGCAATACTTTTTTACCCTTCAGCCGCTGCAGAGTTTCCAATAGTTCAGCGTGATTATAGAGGTAATAGCCGTTTTCTTGATGGGCAGATTGCTTCATCAGGAAATCTACCATATAGATGAGTGAGGAGTGTGGGTTTTCAGAATAATTGGGCAAAAGCCCTAGGAAAACAAAATCTTCTACCCTGCCGATGAACTGCTCAAAACTCTTAGCAATACTAGTTTCATAGAGGGTGAAATCTGCTATATAATGCTTGGAACGCGTCTGTATCTGGGTAGTTCCTGAGCTTTGAAAATAATGTTCTGCGTTGAAATTTCCATCTAAAACCTTGTGATTTTTAAAGATTTCAATCGGCAGAAACGGAATTCCCTCCACCGCAGCTACTTCCGAAGGATGGATATTGAGAAAATCTACAAACTTGCGATATACCTCCACATTATCATACTGATAGCGAAAGGTTTCTAAGCAAGCCTGCTCAAATTCTACTGCATTTTTTATATTGAAAATATTAATCACGATAAGCTATTTATCTTCAAAGGTTTTTAGTTCAAATTCTTTTTCAAAAACGCCAAAAGTGTTATAAGAAATCCAATCACCAAGGTTGATGTATTGGGAAGTTTCGTTCAGTTTCAGCACCATTGGCAAATGCCGATGCCCAAATACAAAGTAATCTATATGCTGATGTTTTAGTTTTTCTTTGGAATAAAGAATCAGAAACTCCTTATCTTCTCCCAAAAACGCTTTATCTTCTTCACCAGAAATCATTTTATTTTTTTGAGAGAGGTACATTGCAATTTTCATTGCTATATCAGGGTGCAACCAGCGAAACGCCCACTGAGCTAGCGGATTGGTAAAGAGTTTTTTCATCCTCTTATAGCCTTTATCGCCTGGCCCTAGCCCATCACCGTGAGCCAATAGAAACCGCTTCCCATTGATTTCAAAGTATTGTTTTTCAAAGAAAACAGGTATCCCCAGCTCCTCTTGAAAGTAATCTTTCATCCACAAATCGTGATTGCCTACGAAGAAATACATCTCAACGCCAGCATCTTTCAGCTCTGCCAGTTTTCCTAAGAGCCGCACATAGCCTTTGGGAACCACATACTGCCATTCGTGCCAAAAATCAAACAAATCACCCATCAGAAATAGGACTTGGGCATCGGTTTTTATTTCATTGAGCCAGCGGATAAACCGCTCTTCTCTGGCTTTGCTTTCTTGGGGTGTGGGTGCTCCAAAATGCTGGTCTGAGCAGAAATACACTTTTTTATCTGGCGATAATTGAATTTTAAGCATTGCTAAATATAATCTTATAATGTGAGGGTATTTTAATTTTCCTCGGCAAACCATTCTCCATAGGAGTTCTCGGTTTCGTGGAGTTTAAGGTAGGCCAATTGTACCCCGCCTGTGAGTTGGCTTTGGATTTTTCGTGCAATCTCGTAGAGCATATTCTCGCAAGTTGGTTGAAAATTGCAATAGATGACCTTATGCCCTTTTTGCTCCAAATCTTCTCCCAATGCCTTATGTGGCGACACGGCATTGATGAGCACCGCGTGATCCCACACATCTACAATTTCTTCTTTTACAATCTTTTTGATGTCGCCAAAATCCACCACCATTCCGTTTTTGGGATGCTCCACATCATTAATGGGGGTTCCCTTTACGGTTACAAACAATTTATAAGAATGTCCGTGCATATTCTTGCATTTGCCATCGTAGTTATATAACACGTGAGCTGTTTCAAAAGTAAAGATTTTGGTAATTCGTATCATAGTGCAAAGATATGAAAGTTAGTTGATAGTTGTCGGTTAATGGTTGATTGTAAATTATTAATTGTAAACTAACTCAAATTGGTTGACAGTTGATGGTTGTCGGTTATTTGCTAAGAAGCTAGAAAGTTAGAGGTTAGAGGTTAGAAAAAAGTCTTTTCTCTTTCTTCTTTTCTCTTTTTTCAAAAAAAAACTCAGCACTCAGCACTCAGCACTTAAAATTGGTTGACAGTTGATGGTGAACTCAAAACTCAAAACTCAGCACTCAAAACTTGAGTTTGGTTGACAGTTGATGGCTGATTGTTAATGGTTAATTATTAATTGTTAATTGTAAACCAACTCAAATTGGTTGACAGTTGTCAGTTGATGGTAGTTTCCCCTTCGGGGGATGAACTGCCCCCAAAAAGTTAGACACTCCGTACAGTGCTGTACGGAGTGTCTGTACTGCTCTATACGGCATATCCGTATAGGTAAGTACTGAGTCTCTATGAAATCACAATATTAATCCCTAAAATATCTGTGCGTGGCTCCTTTAGCAAAGTATTATTGGTACTGCTCTGCGTAGTAACGCTCAGCTCATAGGTGCCCGCCGAAAGCTCTGGTACCAAAATAAGCAAACGCGAAGGCTCATTCAGCACGATATCACTTGCCTCTACTTTTACCTTGGCTTGGGTTTCTACATTGGTGAAGTAGATGCCATTCTCTGCGTGGTCGCCTGAAATCTTGATGTAAGTCCCTCGTATCTCTGCATTTTTGCCCACCGTAAGCGTACCATCGCTCTTACCCGTAGATTTATCTGTAATGCTGAACAAACTCATTGGGCTAGATTGCTCACCGAGGATTTCTACTTTGAGCTGAGCAATCTCCTTCCTTAGCAAGGCTCCTTGATTGATATTGATGTACACCGAGTGCTTCTCTGCGTCCCAAGATTTGCTATGAAACACCCCCTTGATGGCAGGCCGCATCAAGACCAAACCTGTATTAATGCTATACCCACTGGCTACCATCTCTGCAGTCTTGCGATTGAAACGGGAGATGATATCTATAGCGGTCTCTGCCTTTATCTCCATACCCTCTTTGATGAGGGCGGCTACTATCTCTGCAACGCCTACACTACCCACCACTACGGGCGTTGCCACAAAATCACTTTGGTCTTCGGTTAAGAGGTTGGGTCTTAACCACGCATTGAGTTTGCTCATAATACTTTGTTTTAATAAAAATTTATTCTTTCTATTTTTCCCAAAAAGAGGAACATGCTCTAATACATTTATATCATAATAAATCTTTCCTACTTAATTCTAATTCCCCATGCAACATTAGTATTTCTTACCCAAGCCCCACAATTATTATTATCAGAACGATTCACACAAACATCCTCTTTCATCTCTAACCATTCACTCCATTCATATAGAGCATTTGTAGAAAAGTTTGCCCTAATCCAAACGGATTTTCCATTGTGATTTCTTACACAAACCATAACCCTACCAGTATTCATTGCAATTTCCCAACCTAATCTTGATTGAGTACAATCTATATTATCTAAAATCATACCCCCTACCTCTACATTTACTCCAGAAGTACCTGGTACACTTACACCAGCACCACCTGTTCCTCTTTTCAGCACCCCATTAGCATCCGCTACCACCATTCCATCTCCTGTACCTGCTAAAGACTGGATTCTTGTGCTTCCATTTACATAAAGTTTATTAGTAGCATCTGGATTAGCATTGATACCGATATTCCCCGTGCTTAAATTCATCAGAAAACTGTGGTCATAACCGTTGGTGGTTCTATCTGCCAAATAACCATAGAAACCAAAATTATCTCCAAGACCTCCAAGGCTCACAAAATGTCCATTCTGGGTTTCTTGTCTTAGGAATGGATGATAACTATTAGACAATTTCGTAGCTGAAGTAATCCCTTGCGTACCTGTTTTACCAGTAATCCATTGCCCTCCTGCTACCTGAACTCTCATATTTCCTGCTACGTCTAACTTCGCTGCTGGAACATTCGTTCCAATACCTACATTACCCGTTCCTGTAAACATTAGATTATTCCCATTTTGATTCACGGTTCTGGCTCCTGTTAAAGTGCCATTATTAGCATAAATACTCGTATCTGCCGTATTAGCATCCGCTGCGGGTGCCCACGCTGTTCCATTCCATTTTAATACCTGTCCATTGGTAGCTCCCATTTGGTTGAGGTCGGCGGCTACTATAGACTTGTCTACAATCTTAGAAGAATCCACTGAGTTTGCTGCTAAATCTGCCAACGCTACCTGTCCATCGGCTATCTTCGCACTGGTAATCGCGTTATCGGCAATTGCCAATGTCACATTTTTCAGCGTTGCGCCAGCACCGTTACCCACGGTAATGCCTGTACCTGTAAGATTGCCTGCTCCACTGATGGAGGTTGTTGGTAGTGTTCCTGTCTTCAATACCCCCGTAGCATCGGCTAATACTACTCTATCGCCTGTGCCTGCTAAAGACTGGATTCTTGCTCCTCCTCCTACGTGTAATTTTTCAGAAGGAACTCCTCTTGAACCTAATCCAATCCCTAAATTACCATCATCAGTCAATAGCATTTTAGAACCTATGTTAGGTTGGGTAGTAGAGTAAGAATAGTTCCAAAAATGAAGACCTGGTGTATATATTGTAACTGCAGTATTCTTATCAGTCATATTATAAAGCCTCCATCTTGCTCCTTCTGTCTCTCCAGTTTTTAAAGTGTTTTCTAAATCTAAATAACCTCCAATGTTACTACTTCCCGTAGATCTAATACCTCCTACTACATTTAGTTTTTCTGCTGGTGCATCAGTTCCTATTCCTACATTCCCATTATCCAATACAGTTACCATCTTGGTTCCACTGGCATTTTCCAATTCAAAATTTTTGGTAGTGGCATCAGTTCCTGTTAAAGATTTGATGTTGAGTGTAGCACTTGGCGTCATTGTATTAATCCCTACTCTGCCTTCATAAGGGTCATTGCTTTGGGCACTGGCATATCCTACTGCCAACATTCCCACTAAAATAAACTGTTTTTTCATCTTAAATTGGTTTTAAATTATATATTAAACATTATATTTCCTAAGTTTTGAGTGTTGAGTGCTGAGTTTTGAGTTTTCACCATCAACCGACAACCATCAACCATCAACTAATTTTCAGTTTTGAGTGCTGGGTGTTGAGTTAGTTTACAATTAACCATTGACAATTAATAATTAATCAACGACCATTTAAAAAAAAGAGGCTAGTCTGATAAAACTTTTAATACACAACTTTATTAACTTTTTAAACACGAACGAAAAAATCATTTTTTCCTTCTTTTAACGCTCTATCAGTGTGCTAGCCTCTTAGCTTTTCTTATTCTAATCCCGCTGTCCCCCGAAGAACAGCCCCCTGACAAGCCCCCTGTCCCCCGAAGGGGGCAAAGACGCTAATATTATTATTTTTTTTGTTTTTATCCCCCTAACCCCCGAAGGGGGGAACTACCGACAACCGTCAACCATCAACCAACTTCGCGTCTTGGCGGTGAAATATCTATTACCGCAAGGTTCGCAAAGGGTTTCGCAAAGCTTCTGTCCATTCCCCCTTATTTCCATCAGCTGACAACCAATCCTTCCCCCTTCGGGGGAAAGGGGGATATTCGGGGGGGAAAGGGGGAAGAAAGCTTTTGGATAGCAGAATAGCCCAAAAAATATTTTTTGGGCTTATTTTTTATTTCAAAATTATTTTTGTAAAATACGCACAGGCACGCGTCTATACTAAGATATAGCGACGGTGAGTCTGTGTGTGTGTGTGTGTGTGTGTGTGTGTGTTTACACAATTATCCGAAACTACCAAATTATTGAGGTGGTTTTTTGTATTTTTTTGTTGTAATATGTGGATATTGTGTCTCATAAGAATGGAGCAAAGGTAATACTTTTTTGGAAATGAGCAAATTAAATTTTAGTTTTTGGTCATTGAAGAAAGAGGAAAGAACAAAGAGAAAAGACTTTTTTCTAACCTCTAACCTTCTAGCTTCTTAGCAAATAACCAGCAACCGACAACTATCAACTATCAACCAATTCTATTCTAATTTAGGTCAAATGCACGAAATTTATAATCCGTTAATAACTAGTAATTTGCATTTTCGTTATTCTCTATTAAAGCAATTAAGACTAAATCTTAAAGCATTGATAATCAATACATATATTTAGCAAATATCTTCAAAATATAATTCCGTGCGTTTAGCCTAGATATTCCCCATAGCTTGCGTTCCTATAAAAAGTAGTACTTTTGTTTAGAAATATTTAGATAGATGAAATTTATTGTTCGGTTCATATTAGTTTGTGTAGCGGGGGTGTTATCCGCTCAGGAGTCGTTGCCTACCTATCAGCAATATCTTTTAGGAGGGCAATATTTACTCAATCCTGCTCATTATGGAGCAACGGATGATGTGATAATCCACGGTACTTATCATAAGCAATTTGCAAAAGCAGAGGAGTCTCCTAATGTGCAGACAATAGGGCTTCACGCCAATGTAGTGGATAGATTGGGCGTAGGGCTTGCTTTTTTCAGAGACCAAAACGGGCCTATTTCTGCTAATGGTATTACGGTAGGGGCGTCTTATTTTATCCCTTTGAGCGATGATGGCGATAGAAAAGACCAGTTTTCATTCGGTACAGCGGTCAATTTTTATAATATGAATATAGATTTAGCCTTGCTGAATCCTCAGGAAGTGGGCGACCCATTGCTTCAAGATGGTACCAATAGCGTCTTTATGGCATATAATAATATCGGGGCTCAGTTTTCGTATAGGAATTTCTTTGGAGGACTTTCTGTATTGGATATTCCCCTTACCAGCGATAGAGCTATTGTTAATGGCATAGAGCCAACGCCTACCAAATACCTTCTGAATGCGGGGTATGATTGGCAGTTTGCCGAAGGTATCTCTGTAGAACCTTCTATTTTGCTTAATCTCAATACCAACTCTTCCCGAATGATAGATGTAAATCTTCTGGCAAAATTCTTTAATGATACCAATCTCTTCACAGCGGGAGTAAGTTTTAGAGCAGCACGCGACCAAGTGGGAGGGCAGCAGCTGAGTCTTTCCCCTATCATCAAAGGGACTATCAATAGGTTTACTTTTGGGGCATCTTATAGTTTCGGAATGTCAGAAATTCATCAGCATTTGGGTAATGGTTTTGCCTTGAGTATTGGATATAATTTTGAGAATTTTATTAATACAAGAGGATTTAGGTATAGGTTGGGTATTAGATGTTAGAAGTTAGATATTAGAGGGCTGTAGGGGTAATTGTTAATTGTCAATGGTTAATTGTAAAACAACTCAAAACTAATTTGGTTGTCGGTTGATAGTTGTTGGTTGATGGTCTTTTCTCTTTCTTCTTTTTTCAAAACTCAGCACTCAAAACTGAAAATTAGTTGATGGTCGTCGGTTGTCGGTTGATGGTGAAAACTCAACATTCAGCACTCAGTACTCAACACTTATTAAGTTGGTTGATAGTTAGTGGTCTTTTCTCTTTCTTCTTTCCTCTTTCTTCAAAAAACCTTAAAACTCAACACTCAAAATTCAAAACTTAAAATCTAATGCTTTATATTCACATTCCGTTTTGTAAGCAAAAATGCAGCTATTGCAACTTTCATTTTTCTACTTCGCTGAAGTTGAAAGATGCGATGCTAAATGCCATAAAAAAAGAAATCGAATTAAGGAAAGATGAGCTGAATGACAAGCGTTTGAAATCCCTCTATTTCGGTGGTGGTACGCCTTCTGTGCTTTCGGGAGAAGATATTGCTAGGCTGATAGATGAGGTGCTGAAATACTTTAGCTTTGATGAAAATATAGAAATTACCCTTGAAGCCAATCCAGATGATTTGGATTCAAGATTTTTAAAACAACTCTCGCAGACGCCTATCAATAGGCTATCCATCGGAACTCAAAGTTTCTATGATGAAGATTTGAAACTGATGAATAGAGCTCACGATGCTTCACAAGCAGAGGATTCCATCAAACGGGCTCAAGATTTTGGTTTTCAAAATCTTAGTATTGATTTAATCTATGGCTCGCCTACTTCTAATTTTGAAATTTGGAAAGGTAATTTGCAGAAAACCATTGCTTTAGAAATTCCTCATATCTCTTCCTACGCCCTTACGGTGGAGCCGAAAACGGCTTTGAACAGTTGGGTGAAATCTCAAAAAGTAAAATCCCCCGAGGAGCAATTGCAAAATGAGGCATTCCATTATATGTCTGATTTTTTGAAGGAAAATGGTTTTATTCATTATGAGATTTCTAACTTTAGCCGACCCAATTTTGAGTCCAAGCACAATTCAGCCTATTGGAAATATCAGGAATATCTGGGCATAGGGCCGTCTGCACATTCCTATAATGGAGGCGATAGGCGAAGTTGGAATGTGGCTAATAATACGCATTATATCCAAGCGATAGAAGGCAATCGGCTAGCATTAGAGACAGAGATTTTATCCGAAAAAGACCGCTTCAATGAAATGCTGATGATAGGCTTGCGAACGATTTGGGGAGTAGATTTACAACAATTAGCACAGGCTTTTTCAGAAGAGGTATTACGGCATTATCAAAAAGAAGTCCAAGCGAAAATAGCTGATGGGCTTTTAGTAGTAGAGAACAACCATCTTAAAATCCCTGAAAAACATTGGTTTTTAGCCGATGGCATTGCATCAGATTTATTTTTGGTGTAGCAAGTATTGTTACCAGAAGGCTAAACCATAGATTATTACTTATTCGGTTTTAAATCAATTTTTCTAGTGGTTAATCCCTTGATATTTTTTTTTGATGAGGCATATAAACGAGAAAAGATGATGATAAATAACCTAGATTAACATTGAATTTTGAGGAGCCCAAAAGTTTATTCTATAAATTTGCAACCTAAAAATTGCACTTGGGGGTTGAATCCGCCTGATAACATTTTGATTTTTTATTAATAATTCATAAATTCGCAACTATTAAATTTTTAAATAAAAAAAATGAAAAAAGTATTATTACTTGGTGCTGTAGCAATAGCATCATTCGCTTTCGGACAAAGAGTTCAAAAAGGAGAAACTCAACTTAATGCAGGACTAGGACTTGGCAACTCTTGGGGTGGGCTTCCTATCTATGCAGGGGTAGACTATGGTATCCACGATGATATCACTATTGGAGCTCAAGCCAGCTTCGCAAACAAAACCGATAAATTAACAGGAGGCTATGAGCAAAAGCTTAATTGGTTCTCTGTGGGAGCCAACGGAAACTACCACTTTAATAGACTTTTAAATATCCCTAATAACTGGGATTTGTACGCTGGTGTTTCTTTGGTGTACAACAAGGTTTCTTATAAAGACAATGTTTCTAATAATCTTGGAATAGATATTTCAGGTGACTCTTCCTCATTCGGGCTTGCTGGTCAGGTAGGGGCTAGATACTACTTCACAAACAACTTGGGTCTTAATGTTGAGTTCGGAGGTGGCGATTTTGCTTCCGGAGGTAAAGTAGGAATTTCATATAAGTTCTAAAATTTTAAATACCCTAATAGCAATCCGTTTCAGAATACTCTGAAACGGATTTTATTATTCTTTCTTATTAACAAAAACCCATCTGAACCGTCTCATAGCTCTTTCGGAGGCTTCTTAGTCTACAAAAAAATTTATATTTGTCTACAACAAATAATAAAAAACATTGAAATATGGGAAAATACACAAAAGAAATCATCGCATTCTTAGAGGATGAGCGGGATGATATTAGCGATTGGATCAATCAATTTCCACTACAAGACCAGCCCAATATAATGCGTGAAATGAAAAATTATACACAAAAAAAAGCCATAGAAAATGGGCATTATGATTTTGCGACAAGCCTGAGTGATTTTGATGAAAAGATAGACGATTTTGAGAACTGCGTTATTGATACTCTTGCTATACGGCAACAGCAGGAGGAAAACGAGAAAAAAATTCAACAACTCCGTGAGCAAATGGATAAGCAGGTTACCGAAATAAAAAATAAAATCATTGAAGGAGTGTTGGCACAAGATGAAAACTCTGAGGCTTGTTTAGATTTAGCAAAAAAATTAATACATCTTTTCAAAGAAAACAACATCTATGATGAGGAGGATTGGCAACCCATATTACATCTGTTGTAAAACTAAAAGACAACGGTCTTATGGTTAACCTGAGAATTCTTCCAAACAAAATTCCTCTCTTATAGGAATACAAAAAAATCCGTTTCAGAGCGTTCTGAAACGGATTTCTTTATCAATTATCAATCATTTTCATTATTCTGTAGGTCTAAAAACCAATCCACTTTCTGGGAAATAATCCAAGGTAATGCGGTCGCCATCGTTGATATTCCCTGCGAGTACTTCTTTGGACAATCGGTTGAGAACCTCCTGCTGTACCACGCGTTTCAATGGTCTCGCACCGAAACTTGGGTCATAACCTTTCTTCAGGATAAAATCCACTGCATCTTGTGTCGCTGTTAAGAAAATATTGCGTTTTTCCAACATCTTGTTGATGCTTCTCAATTGGAAATGTATAATTTTGCCCACTTCGGATTTACTCAATGGCTGGAACAATACCGTTTCATCTATTCTATTCAAAAACTCTGGACGAAGCGTTTGTTTCAATAAATCAAAAACTTCCGCTTTGGTTTTTTCTACAATTTCATACTGATTCTCTTCATTCAAGTTTTCAAAATTCTCCTGAATCAAATGAGAACCCATATTGGAGGTCATAATGATAATGGTGTTTTTGAAATTTACCACTCGCCCTTTGTTATCAGTCAATCGCCCATCGTCCAAAACTTGTAATAAAGTATTGAACACATCTGGGTGAGCCTTCTCTATCTCATCTAAAAGCACCACAGAATAAGGTCTTCTACGCACTGCTTCAGTCAGTTGCCCTCCTTCATCATAGCCCACATATCCCGGAGGAGCTCCCACCAATCTGGATACACTATGGCGTTCCTGATATTCACTCATATCAATACGCGTCATATTATTCTCATCATCGAACAAAAATTCCGCCAATGCCTTTGCCAGCTCTGTTTTCCCTACTCCCGTAGTTCCTAAAAACAGGAATGAACCTATTGGTTTTTTCTCATCATTAAGCCCTGCACGGTTTCTTCTAATAGCGTTCGCCACCGCTTCTATAGCTTCCTCTTGCCCTACCACGCGTTTGTGAAGTTCTTCCTCCAAATGCAAGAGCTTTTCTCTCTCACTCTGAAGCAGTTTCGTAACGGGAATTCCCGTCCATTTAGAAATCACTTCCGAAATATTTTCCGCAGTAACTTCCTCTTTCACCAGCTCATTTTGCTCATTCTGCATTGCCAGTTCCAATTTTTGGAGTTCCTCTTCTTTTTCGCGAAGTTTCCCATATTGGATTTCCGAAACTTTAGCATAATCCCCTTGTCTTTGAGCTCTTTCCGCTTCCAGTTTCAAGGTTTCAATATCTTTTTTTATCTGGGTTAAATCTTCAGATTTTTGCTTTTCTTGAAGCCATTTCGCATTGATTTCGTTGCGTTGCTCGGTTACTTTGGCGATATCTTCTTTCAGATGGTCTATTTTGGTCTGATTACCCTCTCGGGAAATAGCAGCCAATTCTATCTCCATCTGCATCAGTTTTCGGTCTAAAACATCGAGTTCTTCGGGTTTGGAGTTGATTTCCATACGGAGTTTTGCCGAAGCTTCATCAATCAAATCAATGGCTTTATCGGGTAAAAATCGATCGGAAATATAGCGTTGCGACATCTCCACCGCAGCGATAATCGCCTCATCTTTAATTCTGATTTTATGGTGAAACTCGTACTTATCCTTAATACCTCTCAAGATGGAAATAGCAGATTCCGTGTCGGGTTCTTCCACCATTACTTTTTGGAAACGGCGTTCCAAGGCTTTATCTTTCTCAAAATATTTTTGATATTCGTTCAAAGTAGTCGCTCCAATGGCTCTCAACTCTCCTCTCGCCAAGGCAGGCTTTAGGATATTGGCAGCATCCATCGCACCTTCGCCACCGCCAGCCCCTACAAGGGTGTGAATTTCATCGATGAAAAGAATGATTTGTCCATCGGATTTTATCACTTCATTCACCACAGATTTTAGCCTTTCTTCAAACTCGCCCTTATATTTTGCCCCAGCAATTAAGGCTCCCATATCTAAGGAATAAAGCGTTTTATCCATCAGATTTTCAGGGACATCACCAGATATAATACGGTGAGCAATACCTTCTGCAATGGCGGTTTTCCCTACCCCGGGCTCACCTATCAAAATCGGGTTGTTTTTGGTTCTTCGGGAAAGGATTTGCAAAACTCTACGGATTTCCTCATCTCTACCGATAACGGGATCAAGCTTTCCTTCTGCCGCCAATTCGTTAAAGTTTTTAGCGTATTTACTCAAACTTTGATAAGTTTCCTCCGAGCTTGCAGAAGTTGCCTTTGAACCTTTACGAAGCTCCTTAATCCCTCCTTCCAAAAGCGACTTAGTAACGCCCATATCTTTCAGCAAAGTAGAAACAGGCGAAGAAATTTCTATCAATGCCAACCAAAGATGCTCTATGGTAACGAACTCATCGCCCATTTTTTTCGCAATATTCGGAGCATCTAAAAGGATTCTGCTCAATGCCTGAGATGGATAAAGATTTCCACCTTCTACTTTGGGTAATTTTTCAATATTTTCTCGGTTTCGCTCTCTAATCAATGTGGCATCTGCCTCCGATTTTTTCAATAGGAACGACGAGATATTCTCATCTGTTTGGAAAATTCCCTCCAACAAATGTTGCGGTTCTAAACTCTGATTTCCAAATTCTAAAGCAATCTGCTGTGCTTTCTGAATGGACTCTTGTGATTTTACGGTATATTGGTTTAAATTCATAGCTTTACTTTATTTAATATTAAATGATTTAAGGATTGAAAAATTAAAAGATTTAATGATTAAAAAATATCCTTACTTTTAAACTTTTCTTCTAATTTTCGATTGGTAATGCACAAAAACCATACAATCGTAAAAAAATATAAAAATAAAGACAAAATTTCCGAAAGCTACCTGTTTTCGCTTCTAAAACAAGTCAAAATTTCCGATTTTATTTATTTTAATACCTTTCGTCAATGTCAAAAATAATCATTATCTTCGGAATCCAAACCTAAACGATTTTAGTATGTATCAAGAAATCGAAATAGAAGAATATTTTGAAGGGAAGATCGCCATCGCCTATCTCAATCAGCCACAGAGTTTTAACAGCCTCAACCGCACAATGCTGAAAGAGCTTTACCAGTTTGTAGAAGCGTATGAAGGAAAGGAACATATCCACTGTTTGGCAATATCGGGACGCGGCAAGGCTTTTTGTTCTGGGCAAAACTTGAAAGACATTTTAGATGTCAATCTTTCCGAAGATACCATTGCTTCTATAATGAATGATTATTACAATCCTTTGGTGAAAAAAATTGCGGAAAGCTCCAAACCTATTATTTCTTTGGTGAATGGCCCTGCGGTGGGTGCGGGAGCAATGCTGGCACTCATCTGTGATTTTAGCATCGCAACAGAATCTGCTTATTTCTCTCAAGCCTTTGTTAATATTGGCTTAATTCCAGATACGGGTGGTACTTACTTCTTACCTCGTCTTTTAGGACGGCAGATGGCTAATTACCTTGCCTTTACAGGGGTGAAAGTTTCAGCTGCTGAGGCGTTGCAATTGGGATTGATAGCAAAAGTATTCCCAGATGAAGATTTTGAGAGTCAATCTTTTGAAATTCTGGAACAACTTTCCAATGCCCCTACCCTAGCCATTGGGCTGATGAAAAGAGCAATGTCTATGTCCTCACAAAACACCTTAGATGCACAACTCTCTTTAGAAAGCGAACTTCAGCAGGTGGCTTCGGAAACCCAAGACTTCAAAGAGGGCGTGAACGCTTTTCTAGAAAAAAGAAAGCCTGTGTATAGGGGAGAATAGAAGTTAGAGGGTTAGAGGTTAAAGGTTAGAGGTTAGAAAATTAGAAAAAATAAAACAATTCGTTTAATTCAGATTTTGCATTAGAAATTTTATTTCGTATTGAGCTATAAATTAACAATATATGTCTTTAAATTCAAACTTATGGTTTACTGCTTAAAATCGACTGCATAAGTTTAATCAATTAAATTAATAATCTATTAAATTTTCAATAAAAATGGAAGCATTTGTAACATCAGAGATTAAAAATCATATTGCGGAAATCACTTTCGGAACTCCTAAAAGCAATTCGCTACCAGGGTTCATTTTAGAAAAATTAGCCGAAACCATCTTGAAGGAAGGCGATAAAAAAGAGGTGAAAGCCATTCTTCTAAAATCTGCGGGCGATAAAGCGTTCTGTGCTGGTGCCAGCTTTGATGAGCTTTTGGAAATACATGATATTGAAACTTCCAAACGCTTTTTCGGAGGTTTTGCCAAAGTGCTTAATGCAATGCGGACTTGCGGAAAACTTGTGGTAGTACGCGTACAAGGGAAAACCACAGGCGGCGGCGTAGGAATTGCTTGTGCTGCTGATTACTGCTTTGCTACCCAAAACTCGGCATTGGCACTTACGGAAATCAATCTGGGAATTGGTCCTTTTGTGATAGGCCCTTTTGTGGAAAGGAAAATTGGTGCTTCTCAATTTACAGCAATGGCAATGGATGCTGAATTTAGAAGTGCTGAATGGGCAGTCCAAAACAACATCTATCATTCTGTCTCGGGAAATATTGAGGAAATGGATGATAAGCTTCATCAGTTTCTAACAACCCTTGCTACATGCAGCGAAGACGCATTGGCATTGATAAAGAAAGTGGCTTGGGAAAATACAGAGCATTTTGCAGAATTGATGCCAGAACGCATCTATATGAGTGCGTCTTTGGTACTGGAAGACTCCGCAAAAAAGAATATTGAAGCCATAAAAGAGCGATTGGGAGCGAAGTAATTCAGCTCTTGTCTATAAAAAAACTATCGGGAAATTCCGATAGTTTTTTTTGTTTTTTTATAACTCAAAAAAGATTAAGCTTGAACATTGTTCCCTCCTAATACGAAAGGCTCTACTTCTTTGATTTCTCCAAATTGTTGCTCGAAGTTTGCAATATTTTGCTGAAGTGCGTTCAAAACTCTCTTAGCGTGAAGTGGAGCTAAGATTACTCTGCTTCTTACATTAGCTTGTTGCACTCCTGGCATCAATTGGATAAAATCCAATACAAACTCAGATGGAGAGTGGTTTACTAATGCCAAGTTGCAATATGCCCCTGCAGCTACCATTTCGTTCAAGTTGATGTTAATGTTTTGATCTTGATTTTGATTGTTGTCCATTTTCTTTAATTTTTTATTTAGTGATTAGAATCAAATTAGAAGTCAGATTCAGACTGCCTCTCTGCAAATATACAAATCTTATGTCTAAAATCTAACTTCTAATTTCTAAATTTTTAGTTAATATCTTCAAATTCTTTTTTAGAACCTACGATGATGTTCTGATAATCCTTCAGACCTGTACCCGCAGGGATTCTATGCCCTACGATAACATTTTCTTTCAGACCGTTCAGTTCATCCACTTTACCTGCCACCGCAGCCTCGTTGAGAACTTTAGTAGTTTCTTGGAACGATGCCGCAGACATAAAGGATCTGGTCTGAAGTGCCGCTCTAGTAATCCCTTGCAATACTGGTGTAGCTGTTGCAGGAAGAGCATCTCTCACTTCTACCAATTGTAGGTCTTCGCGTTTCAACTTAGAGTTTTCATCTCTCAGCTCACGAGCGGTGATCATCTGCCCAGGTTGGAAGGCTTTAGAGTCGCCTGCATCGGTTACCACCTTCATACCGAAGATACGGTTATTCTCTTCCAAGAAGTCATACTTGTGTTCCAAAGCACCTTCCAAGAATTGTGTATCTCCACCATCTACAATGGATACTTTGGTCATCATTTGGCGAACGATGATTTCAAAATGCTTATCATCAATCTTCACCCCTTGAAGACGGTAAACTTCTTGAATTTCGTTTACCAAGTATTCTTGTACCGCCGTAGGCCCTTTGATTTTCAAGATATCATCTGGTGTTACAGAGCCATCAGAAAGTGGAGAACCAGCTCTCACGAAGTCGTTTTCCTGAACCAAAATCTGATTAGAAAGCTTCACCAAGTAAATCTTTCTTTCACCAGTTTTAGCTTCTACGATAAGCTCTCGGTTACCTCTCTTGATTTTTCCGTAAGATACTACCCCGTCAATCTCCGTTACTACCGCTGGGTTAGAAGGATTTCTCGCTTCGAACAATTCGGTAACCCTTGGAAGACCTCCCGTGATATCCCCTGCTTTTGCAGATTTTCTAGGAATCTTAATCAAGATTTTACCTGCTTTAATCTTCTCGCCATCATTTACCATCAAGTGGGCACCCACTGGCAAGTTGTAAGCCTTGATTTCTTCTCCTTTGGTATCTACTACTCTTAGGGTAGGTACGGCTTTTTTATTTCTAGATTCAGAGATTACTTTCTCTTCAAAACCTGTTTGTTCATCAATTTCCAATTGGAAAGAAACCCCTTGAATAATGTCTTCGTATTCTACTTTACCTGCAGATTCTGCAATGATAACGGCATTATATGGGTCCCACTTCGCAATGAGGTCTCCTTTTTTCACCTTATCGCCCGGTTTTACCGATAATGCAGAACCATAAGGGATATTGGCTACCATTAATGGCGTTCTTGCATCGTTATCTGCTACCAAACGGAATTCCGTAGAACGAGAAACCACCACTTCTTGAGTTTCTCCCAACTCATTTTCAGAAGTTACGGTTCTTACTTCATCCATCTCCACGATACCATCTCTTCTTGCTACGATGGTTGGGTTTTCAGAAACGTTACCTGCAGTACCCCCTTGGTGGAAGGTTCTCAAGGTCAACTGTGTACCAGGTTCTCCAATGGACTGAGCTGCGATAACACCTACCGCCTCTCCCATATGGATAGGCTTACCTGTAGCTAAGTTTCTACCGTAGCACTTCGCACAGATACCTTTCTTAGCCTCACAAGTTAATGGTGAACGCACTTCTACAGATTCTAGACCTGCTTCTTCTATTTTCTTAGCTAAAGCCTCATCAATGATTTCATCTGCATTAGCAAGCAACTCATCAGTCTCTGGATGGTAAACATCGTGAAGGGAAACTCTACCTAAGATTCTCTCTGATAGTTTCTCTACGATTTCATCATTTTTCTTCAAGGCAGAAACTTCCACACCTCTTAGTGTACCACAATCGTCCTCGGTAATGATGACATCCTGTGCTACATCCACCAATCTTCTGGTAAGGTAACCTGCATCGGCAGTTTTAAGAGCGGTATCCGCAAGACCTTTTCTCGCCCCGTGGGTAGAGATAAAGTATTCCAAGATGGAAAGCCCTTCCTTAAAGTTAGCCACAATTGGGTTTTCAATGATTTCAGCTCCTACAGAACCTGCTTTTTGAGGTTTTGCCATCAAACCACGCATCCCAGATAACTGACGAATCTGTTCTTTGGAACCCCTCGCCCCAGAGTCAAGCATCATATACACAGAGTTGAACCCACCTTGGTCGGTTTTCATTCTGCTCATAATCATCTCGGTCAATCCCGCGTTGGTATTGGTCCAAACATCAATAACTTGGTTATAACGCTCGGTATCGGTGATAAGACCCATATTATAGTTATCCTTAATCTCATCTACGGTACCTACTGCCTGAGCAATCATTGTTTTCTTTTCTTCAGGTACTACAATATCTCCTAATGAGAAGGATAGACCTCCCTTGAAGGCGTTGTAATATCCTAAGTTTTTCATATCATCAAGGAATTTCACTGTAGTAGGGAAATCTGTATCAGCAAGGATTCTACCGATAACATTTCTTAATGATTTTTTAGTCAGAAGTTCATTCACGAAACCTACTTGTTTTGGTACAATTTGGTTGAACAAAATTCTACCCACTGTAGTTTCAATCAGTTTAGTTTCGATTTCTCCAGCTTCGTTTTTCACTGGAAGTTTACAACGAACTTTGGCATTAAGAGAAGCTTTCCCTTCCGCATAAGCAATTTCTGCTTCTTCTGGAGAGTAGAATGCAAGTCCTTCACCTAATACTTTTTTATCTTCCGTAGAATGTGCTTCTTTGGTCATAAAGTAAAGCCCCAAAACCATATCCTGAGAAGGAACGGTAATAGGAGAACCATTGGCAGGGTTCAAGATGTTTTGAGAACCGAGCATCAATAGTTGTGCTTCCAAAATAGCCTCTGGCCCTAGTGGCAAGTGTACCGCCATCTGGTCACCATCGAAGTCGGCGTTGAAGGCTGTAGTTACCAGCGGGTGAAGCTGGATAGCTTTTCCTTCGATCATCTTCGGCTGGAAGGCTTGGATACCCAAACGGTGAAGCGTAGGTGCCCTGTTCAAGAGTACTGGGTGACCTTTCATCACATTTTCAAGGATATCATAAACCACGGGTTCTTTTCTATCGATAATTCTCTTAGCAGATTTTACGGTTTTTACAATACCTCTCTCTATCAATTTTCTGATGATGAATGGCTTGTAAAGCTCTGCTGCCATATCTTTCGGGATACCACACTCGTGCAATTGCAAGTTTGGACCTACAACAATTACCGAACGAGCAGAGTAATCTACCCTTTTACCCAAAAGGTTTTGACGGAAACGCCCTTGCTTACCTTTTAAGGAATCTGAAAGCGATTTCAATGGACGGTTGGATTCTGATTTTACCGCAGAAGATTTTCTGGTATTATCAAACAATGAATCCACCGCTTCCTGAAGCATACGCTTTTCGTTTCTAAGGATTACTTCTGGAGCTTTGATTTCCAAAAGTCTCTTCAAACGGTTGTTTCTGATGATTACTCTTCTATAAAGGTCGTTCAAATCCGAAGTGGCGAAACGCCCACCATCCAATGGTACGAGCGGTCTTAGCTCTGGTGGTATTACAGGAAGTACACGCATCACCATCCACTCTGGGCGGTTAATCATACGCGTATTGGCACTTCTCAATGCTTCTACTACATTCAGACGCTTTAGGGCTTCTGTTCTTCTTTGTTTAGAACCTTCATTGTGTGCTTTGTGTCTCAGGTCATAAGACAAGGCATCCAAATCAATTCTCTTCAAAAGTTCTTCGATGGCTTCTGCTCCCATTTTCGCAACGAATTTATTAGGGTCAGAGTCATCAAGATATTGATTTTCAATTGGAAGGCTTTCCATTACATCCAAATATTCTTCTTCTGTAAGGAATTCCATTTCTTCGAAATCTGAGCCATCGGCTTTTTTAGCGATACCTTGTTGGATTACGACATATCTCTCGTAGTAGATAATCATATCCAATTTCTTGGAAGGCAGTCCTAATAGATAACCGATTTTGTTTGGCAACGAGCGGAAGTACCAGATATGAGCCACTGGCACTACCAAATTGATATGCCCAATACGCTCTCTTCTTACTTTTTTCTCGGTAACTTCTACCCCACAACGGTCGCAGACAATGCCTTTGTAACGGATTCTCTTGTACTTACCACAAGCACATTCGTAATCCTTTACAGGACCGAAGATTTTCTCACAGAACAAGCCGTCTCTTTCTGGCTTGTGCGTTCTGTAGTTGATGGTTTCTGGCTTTAGAACCTCTCCTCTAGATTCTTGAAGGATAGATTCTGGTGAAGCCAAACCGATGGTGATTTTGCTAAATCTACTTGATTTATTTTTATTTGACATTTTAATTTTTTTTTAATGTAAGCTGTCTCTTGGTATCAATTCAATTGGATAATTTCTATAATCACTATCCGTCAATCTTTTGATTTCCAAATTAATATAATATGGTTTAGAAGGTTCTAATTTTCCTCTACTCCATTCACTTGAAACTTCCTCCCATTTTTCTCCATTCTTTTTAAATGTAAAGTTAAATAGCAAACTGGTTTTATAGTGAATTAAACTCACTTTTGCTAAGCCTGAACTTTCTTCAACTTTCACTGAAAAAAAATTATTGTTCTTAGCTTTTATTAATTCCGTTGCTGATAAAAACTTTACACCATATAAATCATAATTAATATTCTTGTCATTTATATTGTGATAGACATTCTTAAACATTGTTCCCGTCATCAGGGAAACTTTTTTGGAAGATAGCACTTTTGAAATCAAAATAGCTCGGCTATCTATACATCCATCAGTGCACTTGCCTATCGGTATTAGATAAAACAAACATATTATGAATATTAATACTGAAAGAAAAATGGTTCTTAATTTCATTATATATTACATTTACTCTTCTAATCTCACATCAAGTCCAAGGCCTTGTAACTCGTGAAGCAATACATTGAAGGATTCTGGGATACCTGGTTCTGGCATCGCTTCTCCTTTGGCAATAGCTTCATAAGTTTTCGCTCTTCCGATAACATCATCGGACTTCACTGTCAAGATTTCTCTCAAGATATTAGACGCTCCGAAAGCTTCCAATGCCCAAACCTCCATCTCTCCGAAACGCTGACCACCAAACTGAGCTTTACCTCCGAGTGGCTGCTGCGTGATGAGTGAGTATGGCCCAATAGAACGCGCGTGCATCTTATCATCTACCATATGCCCTAGTTTCAGCATATAGATTACCCCTACTGTGGCAGGCTGTGTAAATCTTTCACCCGTACCACCATCATATAGGTAAGTGTTTCCGTATCTTGGCAATCCTGCCTCGTCTGTGTATTTGGTAATTTCTTCCAATGACGCTCCGTCAAAGATTGGTGTAGCGAACTTCAAGCCGAGTTTTTTACCTGCCCATCCGAGTACGGTTTCGTAAATCTGACCAATGTTCATACGAGAAGGTACCCCAAGTGGGTTGAGTACAATATCCACTGGTGTTCCATCTTCCAAGAATGGCATATCTTCTTCACGCACGATTCTGGATACAATACCCTTGTTACCGTGGCGACCAGCCATTTTATCTCCCACATTCAGTTTACGCTTCTTCGCGATATATACTTTAGCCAATTTCATAATACCTGCAGGCAATTCATCCCCGATAGAAACTGCAAATTTCTCACGGTTTTTCACCCCTGCGATATCATTATACTTGATTTTATAATTGTGAATCAATTGCTTGATGAGTTCATTTTTATCCTCATCTACCGTCCAATTAGACCCGCTGATATTCACATAATCTTCTACAGACTGAAGCAATCTCAAACTGAATTTTTGTCCCTTTGCGATAACCTCTTCATCCAAATCATTCAATACACCTTGGGAAGTTTTTCCATTCACCAAAGTATTGAGTTTTTCGATAAGGGTATTTCTCAAGTCATCGAATTTAGCTTTAAAAGTATTTTCGATTTCTTCCAATTTCAGTTTTTCTTCTGTTCTCTTCTTTTTATCCTTGATGTTTCTAGAGAACAATTTCTTATCAATCACCACGCCTCTTAGTGAAGAATCCGCTTTCAAAGAAGCATCTTTTACATCACCAGCCTTATCTCCAAAGATGGCTCTAAGGAGTTTTTCTTCTGGTGTAGGGTCTGATTCTCCTTTTGGCGTGATTTTACCAATCATAATATCACCAGGCTTCACTTCTGCCCCGATGCGAATCATACCGTTTTCATCAAGGTCTTTGGTAGCCTCTTCGGATACATTCGGAATATCGGAAGTTAATTCTTCCATACCCAATTTGGTATCACGCACTTCTAGAGAGTATTCATCTACGTGGATGGATGTAAACCAGTCTTCACGAACCACTTTCTCGTTGATTACAATCGCATCCTCAAAGTTGTACCCCTTCCAAGGCATAAAGGCAACCACCAAGTTTCTACCAATAGCCAATTCTCCTTTCTCGGTTGCATAGCCATCACAAAGCACCTGTCCTTTCTCTACTCTATCACCCACTTTTACATTAGGCCTTAGCGTGATGGTAGTACTTTGGTTGGTTTTTCTAAACTTGATAAGGTTATAAATTTTGGTTGCAGATTCAAAAGACACCAAATCTTCATCCTCTGTTCTCTCGTATTTGATAACAATTTTATCCGCATCTACATACTCTACCACCCCATCTCTTTCTGCATTGATGAGTACGCGTGAGTCTTTTGCTACTTGTTTCTCCAATCCTGTACCTACAATTGGAGCTTCAGGTTTTAATAATGGTACTGCCTGACGCATCATATTGGAGCCCATCAACGCACGGTTCGCATCATCGTGCTCCAAGAATGGGATAAGAGAAGCCGAAATACCAGAAATTTGGTTTGGAGCTACATCTATTAAATCTACCTGATTAGGCTCTACTACTGGATAATCACCGTCTTCACGAGCGATAACCCTATCGGTAGTGATGTTTCCATTATCATCCATCTCCACATTCGCTTGAGCGATGATTTTCGCTTCTTCATCCTCTGCATTAAGGTAAATTGGTGTTTGATTTAAATCTACTTTCCCGTTTTCTACCTTTCTATATGGCGTTTCAATGAACCCTAAATTATTGATTTTAGCATAGATACCTAATGAAGAAATCAAACCAATGTTTGGTCCTTCTGGTGTTTCAATAGGACAAATTCTTCCGTAGTGCGTATGGTGAACGTCTCGCACCTCGAAACCTGCTCTTTCTCTAGATAAACCACCTGGCCCTAGTGCAGAAAGACGACGCTTGTGCGTGATTTCTGACAATGGGTTGGTCTGGTCCATAAACTGAGACAATTGGTTGGTTCCGAAGAATGAGTTGATTACCGAAGTTAAAGTCTTAGCATTCACCAAGTCTATTGGTGTAAAGATTTCGTTATCACGCACATTCATCCTCTCGCGGATGGTTCTCGCAATTCTTGAAAGACCTACCCCAAACTGACCTGCCAACTGCTCTCCAACAGTTTTAATTCTTCTATTAGAAAGGTGGTCAATATCATCTACTTCCGTTTTAGAATTTGCCAATTCAATTAAGTGGCTTACAATAGCAATGATATCCTCTTTGGTTAATACCTCTGTATCTTCGGAAATGGTAAGTCCTAATTTTTTGTTCAATCTGTAACGCCCTACCTCTCCCAAAGAGTATCTTTGCTCAGAGAAGAATAGTTTTTCGATGATGCCTCTCGCGGTTTCCTCATCTGGTGGATCTGCGTTACGCAACTGACGATAGATGTACTCTACCGCCTCTTTTTCTGAGTTGGTAGGGTCTTTTTGTAATGTATTTTGGATGATAGAAAACTCTCCTGAATTTTCCTTGTGAATCAAAATAGATTTCACGCCTGCTTCCAAAATGATATCGATGTGTTCCTTTTCAAGAATAGTTTCTCTTTCAAGGATAATTTCGTTTCTTTCGATAGAAACTACCTCCCCTGTATCCTCGTCCACGAAATCTTCAAACCAAGTATTCAAAACTCTCGCAGCCAAAGTTCTACCTTCCACTTTTTTCAACGCTGCTTTAGAAACTTTCACTTCTTCCGCAAGGTCAAAAATCTGAAGGATATCTTTATCAGACTCGTATCCGATGGCTCTTAAAAGGGTGGTTAATGGTAATTTTTTCTTACGGTCGATGTAAGCATACATCACATTATTGATATCCGTAGTAAATTCCATCCAAGACCCTTTGAATGGGATAATTCTGGAATAGTACAATTTGGTACCATTGGCGTGATAGGTCTGCCCGAAGAACACCCCAGGCGAACGGTGCAACTGAGTTACCACCACACGCTCTGCTCCGTTGATGATGAACGAGCCAGAAGGCGTCATATAAGGAACTGGTCCTAAATACACATCCTGAATCACGGTTTGGAAATCTTCGTGCTCAGGGTCTGTACAATACAATTTCAATCTCGCTTTAAGAGGCACTGAGTAAGTTAAACCTCTTTCCACACATTCCTCGATGGAATATCTTGGGGAATCTACCAGATAATCTAAAAACTCTAATACGAATTGATTTCTGGAATCTGTAATTGGGAAGTTCTCCTGAAAAGTCTTATAAAGACCTTCTTTCACACGGTTTTCTGGCAGCGTGTCCAATTGGAAAAACTCCTTGAATGATTCAATCTGAATATCCAAGAAATCTGGAGCTGCTACCCTACCTTTTGCAGAAGAAAAATTAACTCTTCCCTGTGCTGAAAGCTCAGCAGTGCTTTTTGTTGCTTTAGATTTACTCATAAAGTAATAAAAAAGTTGGGTTAAAAAATATTTTGTTCGTCTAAAAAAAATATCAGAAAGACTTGCTAGAACTTAAAAACAGAAATAAATCATAAACTGAAGTTATCCGTATTGCAGAATAGTCTTTATCTCAATGTTTTACAGTCTAAAAAACCTCTCTTACTGCAACGCCGGTATATCTTTTCACGGAGTAGTGCAAAATATTTTTTATTATTTTCCTTTAGTAAGAAACCCTATCGCTCTGGTCATAAAACAGAATTTCTCCTCTACCAAAAAGGCAAAAGAGTTCATAATCAATCTATTTTAATAACTTTTGGAACAACGGATAACTTCAAAAGGACTGCAAATATATAAATTATTTTCGGAAACTACAAGTCTTTAAATTATCAACAAAAAAATCCACTCCGCAATGGAGTGGATTTCATTAGTTTATCTAAATTAGAATTACTTCAATTCTACTTCAGCACCAGCTTCTTCAAGTTGCTTCTTAAGAGCCTCAGCTTCGTCTTTAGATACACCTTGCTTCAATGGAGAAGGAGCACCATCTACGATGTCTTTAGCTTCTTTAAGACCTACACCTGTAAGATCTTTTACTAATTTAACTACAGCTAATTTAGAAGCTCCAGCTGATTTAAGAATTACATCAAATTCTGTTTTTTCTTCAGCAGCTTCACCAGCAGCAGCACCTCCCGCTACTACTACAGCAGCAGCAGCTGGTTCAATTCCGTACTCATCCTTAAGGATAGCAGCTAATTCGTTTACATCTTTTACAGTAAGGTTTACAAGCGTTTCCGCTAAGTTTTTTAAATCTGACATTGTGATAATGTTTTTAATTGTTGATTATGATATTTTTTTGAGTGTCTATTATTCAGCAGCTGGAGTTTCTCCCTCTTCTGCTGGAGTTTCAGTTGCGGTTTCTTCAGCACCTGCAGATTCTGCTTTATTTTGCAATGCAGATACCAATCTTTGGATTGGAGACTGAAGTAATCCGATGATTTCACCAAGCATTTCTTCTTTAGACTTGATGTTAGCAAGAGTTTCTAGGTTTTGATCTCCAATATAGAAGGTCTCTTGTAAGTAAGCCGATTTAAGTGCTGGTTTTTCTTCTTTCTTTCTGAAATCTCTGATTAATTTCGCAGGAGCATTAGCCGTTTCAGAAATCAAAATAGCTGTATTTCCTTTGAAAGTTTGGAACATTTCTGAGTAATCTACTCCTTCCATCTGCTCCATTGCTTTTTGTAAAAGGGTATTTTTCACCACTTTTACTTTGATATTTTGTTTGAAGGCTGCTCTTCTGAAGTCTGAAGACTTTTGTGCATTTAGACCTTCAAGATCTGCTACATAAACTACTTTGGCATCCTGAAGCAAATCCTTAATTTCTTGTATTGCTACAACTTTATTTTCTTTAGTCATTGTCTAGAGGATTTTAATTAGTTTACAGATTTAGTATCAATTGCAATTCCTGGGCTCATAGTGGAAGACAGATAGATAGACTTCACATAAGTTCCTTTAGCCGCTGTTGGTTTCAATTTTTGAAGTGTTTGCAACAATTCTGCTGCATTTTCTTTCAACTTAGCAGCGTCAAAAGACACTTTACCAATAGCAGCGTGTACGATACCGTATTTATCTACTTTAAAGTCAATTTTACCAGACTTCACCTCAGATACTGCTTTACCAATTTCCATAGTTACAGTTCCTGATTTTGGATTTGGCATCAAACCTCTCGGACCTAACACTCTACCTAATGGACCTAATTTACCCATTACAGCAGGCATTGTAACGATAACATCTACATCTGTCCAACCGTTTTTGATTTTATCCAAATACTCATCCAATCCTACAAAATCTGCTCCTGCTTCTTTAGCTTCTGCCTCTTTATCTGGCGTTACCAAAGCAAGAACTTTCACATCTTTACCAGTACCGTGTGGAAGAGATACTACCCCTCTTACCATTTGGTTCGCTTTTCTTGGGTCTACACCCAATCTTACAGCGATATCTACAGATGCATCAAATTTTGCAGTGTTTACTTCTTTCACAAGAGCAGCACCTTCTTCCAGGCTATACACTCTTCCTTTTTCCACTTTGCTTAAAGCTTCTTTTTGTTTCTTCGTCAATTTTGCCATTTCAATAAGTTTTAAGCGTTAGTTGTTGGTTTAGCTCCAGTTACTTTAATTCCCATTGATCTCGCAGTACCAGCAATCATAGAAAGTGCTGAATCTAATGTAAAGCAGTTAAGGTCTGACATTTTATCTTCTGCGATTTTCTGAATTTGTTCCCAAGAAACAGATCCTACTTTGTTACGGTTAGGCTCTCCAGATCCACCTTTAAGCTTCGCTGCCTCTAAAAGCTGCACCGCTGCAGGAGGTGTTTTGATAACGAAGTCAAAAGACTTGTCTTCGTACACTGTAATTACTACAGGCAACACCTGCCCTGGCTTGTCTTGAGTTCTACCGTTAAATTGCTTACAAAACTCCATAATGTTCACCCCTGCAGAACCTAACGCAGGCCCTACTGGTGGCGATGGGTTGGCTGCACCACCCTTCACCTGAAGTTTTACCATTTTAAAGACTTTTTTAGCCATTCTTTGTTTGTTTAAATTTGAATAATTAATGAATTTGGAAGCATTATTTATTCATACCCTAATGTTTATCTCACCTCACATTATGGTATTTGAGGTTGCAAAATTAAAAAATATTTTTGAATCCACAAATATATCATTCTTTTTTATCTCAAATTACGAAGTAAACTTTAAGACGTAAGTAATAAGATATTTTGCATACCACCAAATCTGAACTAAAAAAGAGTTGCAAAAAAAATTACAACTCCTACAAACAAATATAAATAATGATGAAAAAATCTAACTCACTTTTCAGAATAATCTTCCCTGATAAACTTTATTATCAAAACAATCACCGCTAGAAGAAAAACAAAATGAATCTCCCAAGATACATCCAATATCATATATCCTAAAAACCAGATTAAAAGTAAGATGCCCGACACCCAAAAATGTAGGTTCTTCATCATAATGTTTTACATTTTCTTCGGTTGCAATTTGCAATTTTTTTCAAAATATAGTTTTATTATTTTTTTTATTCATTTTATAGAATTACCACCTTTCCTCAACTTAAAAAACTATTAAGGTTATTTTACTATATTTGTGGCAACATTCTACTGAACTATGGCTAAGAAGAAAGTAAAAGACAATCCATCATCAGGAAAAGCAAAATCTACCAAAATAGAACCAACGCAGCAGATTGGTGTAGTGGGCAGCGGAAGTTTTGCAACCGCTATTGTGAAGATGCTTACAGAAAACTGTAAAACAGTACATTGGTGCGTAAGAAATGAATTTGTAAAAGGAGCAATAGAGCTTAGAGGGCATAATCCTACCTATCTTACTTCCGTAAGTTTCAACACCAAAAAACTGCACCTCACTACGGATATTAATGAACTGGTTGCCGCCTGCGATTTCATTGTCTTGGCGACACCGTCTATCTATCTAGCGTCTGCATTAGAAGGTTTATCTTGCGACTACAAGAATAAAGTATTTATCTCTGCCATCAAAGGGATTGTACCAGAATACAATGATGTGGTAGCCCATTATCTAAAAGACAAATTTGATATTGGCTTCAGAAATCAAGCCGTTATTGCAGGGCCTTGCCACGCCGAAGAAGTCGCTATGGAACGCCTTTCTTACCTTACTATTGCCACTGTGGAAGAGGCGGTTTCTAAACAATTGGACACTTTCTTCACTTCCAGTTTCATCAAAGTGAATCACAGCACCGATATTCTCGGGAATGAATACAGTGCCATTCTCAAAAACATCTACGCCATTGGAGCAGGTATCGCCAGCGGACTGGGCTATGGGGACAACTTTACTGCCGTCTTCGTATCCAATGCCATCAGAGAGATGGAAACCTTCTTAGAAGGTGTGTATGAAGCCCCAAGAGATGTGAACGAGAGTGCCTATCTGGGTGATTTATTAGTAACCGCCTACTCTTTATTTTCAAGGAACCGAAATCTTGGCAACCTCATCGGGAAAGGTTATACGGTAAAATCTGCTATACAGTCTATGAATATGGTGGCAGAGGGCTACTACGCTGCCGCTTCTATCTACGAAACGGCTAAGCAAAAAAAGATGGAAACCCCTATTATAGATGCGGTATATGCCATCTTGTATCAGGAGAAAAATGCCGAGAAACAGTTTAAAAAACTAACCGCTAAACTGACCTAAACTTCCTCTTTTGACTACTACAACACAACCTTTCATCGCAGAGGAACTTTTGCAAGAGTTGCAAAGCCAAACGCTTGAAGAACGGCAAGTGATTGTCCATTGTTGTTTTCCCGCTTCGCCTTTGGCGGGAAATCTCATCAGGGTATGGCGTAGCACTTTTTTAGTGGATAGAAACTCTGGGCATCGCAGTCCGCTGCTACACGCAGAAAACATCACGATTTTCCCTTTTTGGACGGAAGTAGAGCCAATGCAAGACCACTGGTTTACCTTGATATTTGCAGGCTTGCCCAATGACTGTACCAGTTTTGATTTGGAGGAAATCATACCACAATCGGGAGGTTTTTCCGTAAAACAAATCCGCAGAAATAACACCGATGTTTATCGGGTGAAAATAGAATAGCAATGGGCTTTAAGCTATAAGCGATTAAGACAACTATTTAGTTATAATTTCTTTTTCAATACTCAAAAAGTGATACGGTTGATATTGCTTTTTTCTTTCCCGCGAAACCGCAGGAGACTTTCCCGAGATGGGATTTCTTCCCGCGAAACTGCAGGAGACTTTTCCGAGATGGGATTTCTTCCCGCGAAAACGCAGGAGACTTTCCCAAGATGGGATTTCTTCCCGCGAAACTGCAGGAAACTTTCCCGAGTTGGGATTTCTTCCCGCGAAACTGCAGGAGACTTTCCCGAGTTGGGATTTCTTCCCGCGAAACCACAGGAGACTTTCCCGAGTTGGGATTTCTTCCCGCGAAATTTCTTGAAGTTTTCCCGTAACGACACCTTTATAATCAGATTTAATTTCACGAAAACAATCAAAAAATCAATTAAATCATTAATGATTTAATAAATTCTACTCAAAAATAGATTGCAAAATTTCTAAAGAATGAGGCGTACGGAAATCTGTAAAATGGTAGTGATAATACACCAACAGACTATCCAAAAATGATTTCCTCAATGATGCGGCTATGGGAATGGCATAGTTGTTCTCCGAAACAATGAGCAACTTCCACAGCTTGGATATGTTTTCATCAAAAAGTGGATGACTTTTCTCTGCTTCAAAATTTCCACTTTCGGGGTTGAGATAAGGGTAATGGTCGTAAAGAGGATTCAGCCCCTGACAACATAAAATCCTGAATAAAAATACCAAATGCGACTGATGATTATGGGCTTCTAACTCGGCTTTCAGCCCTTCAATCTCCTGATAGATGAGCGGATTGCTGTTTTCATTTTTGAGAATTTGATTCAGAAAATCGGACACGAAAAAAATAATGGTATTTTTTTTCACGCTGGGAGAAGCATCATAGGAAGCATTCAGCTCCAGCTTGGACACCGTTTTCATTAGGCTGCGGGAGCCTTTATCCAGCGTAGCAATCGCCAGTTCGTTCAGTGGTTGCAGATAGGCTTTTTTCTTATTCTTGGGAGCATACAACCCCTTCACGAAGTAGCTGGTATAGCCATAATCTCGCGTGAAACAATGCAAGATTGCATCATTGTCCCCATACTTAATGTAAGAAAGTAAAAAGCCTTTTTGCAAAACTTTATTGTATTAAAAAAACTGTCGGAATTAATTGACCACCGCTATTTTTGCCGTTGCTTTATCGGTACCATTTTCGTTGGTCATCAGCACAAAATAAATCCCCGAAGCCACTCGTTTTCCTCTATTGGTAAGGTCCCAATCATAGTAGCCTCCCCTTGCCACAGCCTGATGCACAAGGTTGCCCGCAGCATCTGTAATTCTGATATTGGTTTTCTCTGCCAGCCCTTTGATTCTTACATTTCCTTTATAGGTACTGTACACCACAGGATTAGGATACACCAATACATCGCCAAAGTTTTCAGATACATTCGCAACATCTCCTTGATAGGTTACAATCCCCTCCGAAGTGGCAAAATACACCAGTCCATTGGCATCTATTTTAATATCCGTTACAGCATTATTAGGAAGAGGTGAGTTTTCCTTCGTAAAATGATGAATGGTTTGCTGTCCATTAGCACTTAGGTAAAATACACCACCGCCATTCACAGAGACCCACTTTTGATTTCCAGAGTCCACCGCAATTTGTAAGATACCACTATCGCGAAAGAGTTCTTCGCCCAAGCCTTGTTGCTCTATAATGATGGGTTCTCCGCGGGTGCTTCCATCTAGCTGACTAGCCGAGCTGAACACCCTTAGTCCTTTATCTGTACCCAGCCATACCTCATCGTTTTTCCCAAAAGCCACTACCGTAGTTCCCTCTCCTGAAGCAGGAAGGTTATTAGCATCTCTGCTTAGTACAACATCGTTATCATCAGCAAGATTGGTAGGGGTATTTTGAGTATTGGTAATGATGAAATTATTTTTTCTAGGTACAGCTGTCCAAAGTTTTCCTTCGTAATAGGTAAGATTAGCCAATGTATTTTTATCCGCAGTCCCTGGCAGGGTTCTTGTCTTTAGGGCGTCTCCATTCCTATCATAGAGATACATTACTGGAGAACCTACATTATCAAAAGCACCAACACCAAAAAGGTTCCCTTTATCATCATAGGTTACCCCTCCTGTATTATGATTTCCAGAGGTAGGATAAAATCTGATAAACTCGGCATCGGTTTCATTGAGCTCCATTTTATAAAAGCCATTGAAAGCTCGGTTTGCCCAACCGTTGAAGGTAGAAAAGAAGATTTCTTTTTTATTCACAGGATTGGCTGTAACTCCAATCACATTAAACCTCATCTTATCTGTGGTAGCATTATGATTGTCTAAAAACCATTGTGGGTAAATCCATTGTTTTCCATTAAAGTAATAAATACCCAAGGTAAGAGGGTGAATGGTAATCACGTCGTGCCGAATATCCGTACCACCAGAAGCTACCAAAATCTTATCATCAAAAAGATGAATTTTATACGATTGATTATGGAACGGCCCATCTGCTTTCCAAATTTTTAGGCTTTGGTCCAAAATACCTGAAATTTGACTTCCTGCAAAGAGCTGGTCTTGATGTTGCCAAGCGGTATTCAATGCTTCAGCAAAGTTGTGAGATTGCAATAAGCTTCCTGCCGTATTATAAGAATAAACTTTATACTCTGGTGCTGCTTCATCTACAATTAAAACCGAAGCGTCTGCTACCACCACATCTTTGATATTGGTAAAAGCCCCCGATAGATTATTAAAAGTAACGCCATCACTATATCCTGCAGTATTGCTCCCAGCATAGGCAATAACGCCATTTTGAATATCAATATGATTGAAACTCCCTGCCAATGCTGTTTCCCACGAGGTGTAAATAGGGAAAGTAATATCTGCTATGCCATTATTTTCTATGGTGTGTTTTTTTATCTCGGTATTGGTCACTACAAAAATCTGATTATCCTTAATCACCGATTCTTTCGGAACAGTTCCCGAAGGGAAAAATGCGGTATCCTTGAACTCTTTTTTTTCCAAATCAAAAACTGAAACACCATATTCCACCGTAATGGCAGCATATTTTCCTGTGATGGCAATATGTTTTATCTTCTTATCTCCCGTATAGCTTTGTGAGATGGGGATATCTACCACATAGGTAATTCCCTCTTCTGTAATCACATCCATAGTCCCATTGGCATAGCCTACCAAGCCTACTTTAGTTTCAGGGTTAAAATCAAAAGCGGAGATTTTCACTTCGTGAAGCCCATTGGCTTTAGACAATTTTGTAATCTCGCCAGAAGCAGGAGTGTAGAAAAAAATTCCATTTTCGGTAGCAGCAATCAGTTTGCCGTTATCTTCACGGATTTGTAAGACATTGTTATAGGAAAACCAATCGTTCCATTTTTTAGATGAAATCACCTGAGACTGAACACTAATCAACCCCAAAAATGCGAGAATAGAAATTGTTTTTTTCATCACTTAAAAGTTTATGCAATAGGCTTTATGCTGTACTCAATACGCTATACAAAAATTACGAAAGATTGTTTTCAAATCTAATTACACCAATCCATCCCATCGGTCATCAATCACCTGATTATTCCAAGAGATGCGTTGTATATTTTTTTGCTTGTCTAAGAAGAAATCTATTCTTCCTAAAAGTAATCCTGCAAATCCTACTTGATTGATTAGAACGGATTTCCCTGCCCTATTAGTATATGACTGTGGCTCTGGAAGGAAAGTATGGGTATGTCCTCCCAATATCAAATCAATATTTTCGGTTTTAGAAGCCAGCGTAACATCAGAAATCAAATGGCTTTCTTTATACTTATACCCCAAATGAGATAAACAAATCACCACATCACACTTCTTATCTTTCTTCAAAAATTCGGAGTAGTGCTGTGCAATGTCCACAGGGTCTAGATATTTAGTCTCTTTGTATTGTTTTTTTCCCACAAGACCGTCCAGATTAATCCCCACACCAAAAATCCCAACTCTAATTCCGTTTTTATTAAAAATTTTATACTTCTCGGTTTTGCCATCTACTACGGTGTTAGAAAAATCATAGTTGGAAGTAATGAAAGGAAACTGAGCATTGGGCAATACCTTCACAAAGCCATCTACACCGTTATCAAAATCGTGGTTGCCCATCGTAGCGGCATCATAGCCCATCATAGACATCAGCTTAAACTCCAATTCTCCTCCAAAAAGGTTGAAGTAAGGCGTTCCCTGAAAAATATCTCCAGAATCTAAAAGCAACACATTCTTTTCTGTCTTGCGTATTTCTTTGATGAGATGAGCTCTCCTAGCAAAACCACCCTGATTGGCGTTTCTACCACCACCGGCATCAAAGGGTTCTATTCTACTATGTTGGTCATTGGTATGTAAAATCGTCAGCTGATATCCATCTTCTGTAAGCAATGAATGATTTTTCGCCAACAACATATTCGGGGCTAATGATAATGCTAAACCGCTTGCTCCAGCTATTTTTAGGAATTCTTTTCTATTCATCACTTATTGTTTTTTATTTTTGAAATTTAATCTAATATCCGTAGGTGGCACCACACTAGGAACTTCTTTAAAAATCTGGATATATAAATCCCTTAGCTTAATACCTGTGCTAATCATCTCCCCGTTTCCGAAAAATTTCATCCCATCGCCTCCCAATGCTAAGAAGTCCGAAGTAGCAATATAATAAACCTCGTTGGGCTGAATGGCTACCCCATTGATGAGTGCTTTGGTAAGAGTTCCCCTATCCGTTTCTATCTCCAAACCAGAAACTGGGTTATTTTTCTCGTGCTCTTGATAGTAGTCCAAAAGTCCTTGCAACTGCGTTCCACTCATTTTCACGAGAACCAATTCGTTTTCAAATGGCATTACTTCGTAGAGATGCCTTAGCAAAATATCACCTTTCCCTATGGAAGCTCTGATGCCTCCAATGTTAATCACTGCAGCATCTACCTTCGGAATAGCATTTCCTGCCGCCCACTGCTTAGCCCCTTTCAGGGTATAATCTGCCAATAGATTTCCTAAGCTACTATTGTCTCCCACCTTGGTAAGCTCCGTAGCTGTATAAGACAGCTTAGCGTTCATCTGAGATTGCAGTGACGCTTTATAAGGTGCAATCATCTTATCCATCGTTTCATCAGAAGGCATTTCCGCACTGATGCTGATGTTTTTCTGGGTCTGTACTTGGGTGATGTTCAGTGGCGTTTTGCACGCTACCAATGAGAGGGCAGCCACCCCGAACATCCAAAATGAGTTCTTCATTGTTGTCATAATCTACTTGATTTGCAAATATAAAGATATACTGAAATATTTGATGTTTTTTAACATTTTTCTTCCGCAAAATTATTATACCTTTGGCTATAATTATTTTAACTTTTACAATGAATAGACTAAAGGGAGTTGGCGTGGCTTTGATAACGCCATTCAACGAAGATTTGAGTGTAGATTTTGAATCACTTACAAAATTGATAGAATATAATATTGAAAATGGGACCAACTTCTTCGTGGTACTAGGCACCACAGCAGAGGCGGCTACGCTCTCTAAGGAAGAAAAACAAGAAGTGATTGCCCATATTATAAAGGTGAACAACGGACGCCTGCCATTGGTTTTAGGCATCGGAGGCAATAATACCCTAGAGGTAAAACATCAGATAGAAACCACAGACCTTTCTGCTTTTGATGCCGTTCTTTCTGTATCGCCGTATTACAACAAGCCCAATCAGGAAGGGCTTTATCAGCATTATAAAGCATTGGCAAGCACAGGCAAGCCCATCATCATCTATAATGTACCGGGAAGAACGGGGCAAAATGTGGAAGCCGCCACTACCCTACGCCTAGCGAAGGAATTCCCTAACCTATCGATGATTAAAGAGGCGTCTCCTAATATCTTACAGCATATGGATATCCTTAGGCTAAAACCTGAGCATTTCTCACTACTCTCTGGTGATGATGAGCTAACACTGCCCGTTACATTAGCAGGAGGCGATGGTGTGATTTCCGTCATTGGACAAGGCTATCCAAAGGAGTTTTCTACAATGGTGCAATTGGCTAAGGAAGGCAAAGTAAAAGAAGCCTACGATATCCACAATCGCTTGGTAGAGATTACCCGATTGATTTTTGCAGAGGGCAACCCTTGTGGTATCAAGGTCATTTTGGCGGAAAAGGGCATCATCAAAAATTATCTAAGGCTACCGCTAATCCCTGCCACAGAAGGGCTTCAAGCTAAGATAAAAGCTGAAATGCAGAAGATTTAGCATTCAAAAAAAATTATGAACTAATAGAGCGGGTAGATATTATATATTTGTATATTTACCCGCTTAAAATCTATCATAAAATGAGAATGAATGTTAAGTTCGATTTCAACACAATCTGTAAAAAAGTATTGGAAGAGCAATTAGACAGCTTGGATATCAGTTATCGGATTCAAAACTTCGGGGAGATAGAATTGCTACAAAAGCTACCCAAAGATAAAGAGCAACAACTGCGGGAAAAACTCAACCACTATGGTATAGAAATCATAGAAAATCAAAAAACAGCTTTGGTACAGAAGATTAAAGATGCCATCACAGAAATGATTTTTTCCACAGAGCCTATTCAGGTAAAAGCCTCAGTGTACTTAGCCGATAAACTAGGACATAGCTATGGTTATATCTCCAATATTTTTTCACAAGTAACCTACACCTCTGTTGAAACCTATATTATTTTGCAAAAAATAGAATATGCCAAGCAGCTTATGTTGGTAGAAAACCTTTCACTCACAGATATTGCCAACCGCCTCAGCTATTCTAGTGTAGCCCATCTCAGTACACAGTTTAAAAATACAACGGGGATGACACCGTCTCAGTTCCAAAAAATCATAAACAAAAGAAAAGTTCACAATATAAAAAAATAAATAATGGTAAAAGATTACACCTCTATTATATTAGCCGATGATGATGAGGATGACAGAATGTTCTTCACAGATGCTTTTGATGAACTGAAAATCAACACAAAAGTCACCACTTTCAAAGATGGTGCTGAGCTGATGGATTATCTCAATACAGAAGACATTCAAATTCCTGAACTTTTGTTCTTGGATCTCAATATGCCTAAAAAAAGTGGACTGGAATGTTTAAAGGAAATCAAAGCAAACCCCAAGCTATCTGATATTGCCATTGCCATCTACTCTACATCTTCATCTGAAGAGCATATTGAAGAAACCTTTGTGGGGGGAGCCAATATTTACATCAAAAAACCCAATGATTTTAATACCTTGAAGAAAGTACTTTCAGATGTAGTCACCATCAACTGGCAATACCACACCTCTGGGATGAACAAGGACAATTTTCTGATGAGATTCTAAAACATAAAAATGAAGGATTCTTTAGACAAATCGGTTTTTTACTCTAGGCTAATTTTCGTGGTAGCTACGGCTCTCATCTTTTTTCTAATGGGGCTTACCTTCAAGCATGTAGAGAAAGTGAATAATAATAATGCTATAGTTACTAAATCTTTTGAACTTTCATTAAGACTAGAAGAGCTCTATTCTAATATTAAGAATCTTGAAACCGAAAGGAGAAATTTCATCCTTACCGAAGATAGGCGATATCAAAGAAATGTGATGCGACTTTCTCGAAAAATAAAACAAGAAATTTCCAATATAGAACCATTAGTAGTAGATGACAATCAGCAATCCAAAAGGTTCAAACGATTGAAAGAACTTGTAGAAAAAGAACTTTCATTGGCTATTCCCGAAGACTTATCAGAAAATATTACCGAAGATGCTATAAAAATTAAACTCTTAGAAGGAAACGAAATAAGGCACCAAATCACTAAGCAAATCTATACGATACTGGATGATGAAAAAATATTACTTTATTCCAAAAAGTCTGATTTATTTCATCTTCAAGAGAACACCCCTGTTTATCTCTACATTCTTGCCACAATATCTCTCACTCTCCTTGCATATGTGTATATAAAAACATACAAGGATATCAAGCAACAGCGATTGGTGATTGACGATTTAAAAAACTCTCGTAAAATTAAAAAACTCTCAGAAATGGTAGGGAGTTATGGCATTTGGACCTATAATATCAGGCAAGAAACATTTTACTTTTCAGATAATTTGTATCGCCTTTTTGGTCTAAAACCTCAAAGTATAACCGCCTGCTTTGATGCTTTGATGACTAATGTGCATCCCGAAGATTACCCTAGCGTAAAACAACAATATACCACTCTACTTTTCGGAACAAGTATGCCCGCTTTCCATTATAGAATCCTCACAGACGAAAACATCCGCCATATACAAGTAATAGGAAAAATAGTGGAGCTAGAAAATGAAGAAAAAATCATATTGGGAGTGATTACCGACATTACAGAGGAATACCTCAATAAAATAATTATAGAAGAAAAAAATGCTAGCCTTGAAGCCAATAATAAAGAATTACAAGCCTTCAACTATGTCGCTAGCCACGATTTACAAGAACCTCTAAGGAAAATAGAGACCTTTTTATCCCGTCTGAAAGATACAGACTATCCTCAGCTTTCCGATAAAGGCAAACAATACACCGATAGAGCTTTGGCTTCTGCTGGAAGAATGAGAAACCTCATAGATGATTTACTTCAATTCTCTCGTTCTACTAGAAGCGATCAAGTTTTTGAAACATCAGATTTTAACAATCTGATGAACAACGCTCTAGAAGAGCTTCAAGATATTACAGCTTCCAAAAACGCTCAGATTAAAGTAGAGAATCTCCCCATAATGAAAGCCATCCCTTTCCAGATTCAGCAGCTGTTCATCAATCTAATTAGTAATTCCCTAAAATATTCTAAAGAGAACATTTCACCAGAAATACATATTTCAGTAGAAAAAATCAATGAATCCAGCGATAAATATATCAAAAGGAAAGAAAAACAAAACTACTATCGATTTACTTTCCAAGATAATGGCATCGGATTTGAGCAGCAATATGCCGATAAAATATTCACCCTCTTCAATAGGCTTCACGGAAAGCAAGAGTACGAAGGCACGGGTATAGGATTGGCCATCTGTAAAAAAATTGTGGAAAATCACAACGGCTATATTTACGCTGAAAGTGAACCACAAAAAGGTACCAAGATGATTGTTCTCCTTCCTGAAAATTAAAATTCATTAAAATATTTTATAAAAGTTTAACATCCTATAATATACGCTAGCTAAGCCTTTTCCGTTTAGATAGCTATATTTTAACCTCTAAAATGAAAAAATTTTTTAATCATAAAAAACGCATCAATACTTTGCTTACCATAATGGCAATTCTCATCTTTGGGCAAGCCATCGTCATTGGTAAATTGTATTCCGAGCAAACCATCAAAAATTATGAGGTGAATCTCGTGAAAATCAATACCGAAAAAGACAGCATCGATTATCTTAAAATGAAATCTCAACTCACTCTCATAGACCATAGTGTAAAACGGCTCAATCATTTTCTATTGACCAAAAATATTGCCGATGAAAAAATACGTTCTCTACAAGAGGATAGCATCAGCAATGCCGTTTATCTAGCCAAAGTGAGCAATAGATACAGCCAATACCTTGTAGATTTACAGCACAAACTACAACAAGTACCATTAGGAATGCCTACTTCGGGATATATTTCTTCAAATTTCGGGAAAAGAATCAACCCCATCCCCGTGCTGAAAGCCACAGAAAAACCTAAGAAAATAGAACCCCAAACGCCAGTAGAAGAAAAAGACAGCTTGGGCAATGTCATCTCAAGAACTGTTGCGAAAGCATCTCCCGCTAAAACTGAAGCTACTACAGAACCTCAAATACAATTTCACAAAGGGGTAGATTTTGCCGTTCCAGTGGGTAGTGATGTGAGAAGCACAGCGATGGGAACCGTGATATTTGCAGGACAAAAAGGAGGTTATGGCAATTGTGTTATCATTTCCCACGGCAATGGCTTAGCAACACTTTACAGGCATCTATCCCAGATTTTAGTGGAAACCAATGATGCTGTGAAAGTGAATCAAATTATCGCTAAAAGTGGTAACTCTGGACGCTCCACAGGTCCTCACCTTCATTATGAAGTTCATAAAAATAATACGCCCGTTAATCCCAAACTGTTTATGAGTCTTTAATATAAAACGAAATGAAAAAAGTATTTTACCTTAAAACTTGCAGCACCAATAAAAAGATTATGGCACCCTATAATTTGGAAGATTGGCAACTGCGAGAGATAAAATCTCAACCCATCACAGAAGAGGAGCTAGAAGCAATGCACCAATTGGCAGGTTCCTACGAAGCATTGTTTAGCCGAAAATCATCACAAATCAAGCAAAGAGGCATTGATGTCAATACCTTAAAAGAGCCCGACTATAAAGCCCTCCTTTTAGACCATTATACCTTTCTAAAACGCCCCGTATTTCTCACCGAAAACCACATTTTCATTGGCAATGATAAAGCCAACCTTGAAAAATTAGAACACTATTTTGATAACGAGTAAAAAAATAAAAAATCCAGATGTAAGAATCTGGATTTTTAATCATTAATATTAAAAGCTTATACAATCTTTTCTACTTGAACATAGCTCAGTTCCATTGGTGTTTTTCTTCCGAAAATCATTACAGAAACCTCTATTTTCTTTTTATCTTCAAAGATTTTCTCTACCGTTCCATTAAAGCCATTGAAAGGTCCATCTATCACCTTCACGCTTTCACCCACTACATAAGGAATTGCCATATCGGTAGCAAACTCTGAAAGTTCATCCATTCTACCTAGCATTCTATCCACCTCAGATTTACGCATTGGCACCGGATCTCCACCTTTAGTTAAACTAAGAAAAGAAATCACGCCAGGAATATTCTTGATGGTGTGAGGCACTTCCCCTGTGAGATTCGCTTCTATCATCAGATAGCCAGGATAGTAAGGTCTTTCTTTTGGAACTTTTTTTCCATTCTTAATCTGAATCACCTTCTCCATTGGGATAACAACCTGTGTAACATATTGCTCAAACCCCAATCTTTGAATTTCGTTCTCGATATAAGATTTCACCTTGTTCTCGTGTCCACTTATGGCCTTCAATACATACCATTTCAAATCACTCATAGCCAAAAAATATAATTTTAGTTGAACAAGTTAATTAACATTACTAAAGCGTTCTCGATAAACTTACTGAATAAAGTATCTACACCGAATAAGAAAATGGCTAAGATAACAGTTGCAACCGATACTACTAATGTAGAAGACTGCAAGTCTGTCCATTTTGGCCATTCTACTCTATCTTTAAACTCGATATAAGATTCTTTTACAAAATCTACAAATGAACTCATAATTTATATTTGCACGGGCACTAGGATTCGAACCCAGATCAACGGTTTTGGAGACCGGTATCCTACCATTGGACGATGCCCGTATAAAAAGTTCCGCAATTCCTTACGGAACTTTTTTATAATTAAAGATTATAATTAATCTAAGATTTCAGTTACCTGACCAGCACCTACTGTTCTACCACCTTCTCTGATCGCAAATCTAAGACCTACGTTAAGAGCGATTGGCTGAAGCAATTCTACTGTAATTGTCAAGTTATCACCAGGCATTACCATCTCTACACCTTCTGGCAAGAAGATTTCACCTGTTACGTCTGTAGTTCTTACGTAGAACTGAGGACGATATTTGTTGTGGAATGGCGTGTGACGTCCACCTTCTTCTTTAGAAAGGATATAAACCTCTGCTTTGAATTTTTTGTGTGGCGTTACAGAACCAGCTTTAGCGATTACCATACCTCTTCTGATATCAGTTTTCTCGATACCTCTAAGAAGTAATCCTACGTTATCACCAGCTTCACCTCTATCCAAGATTTTTCTAAACATCTCTACCCCAGTTACAGTTGAAGTTAATTTCTCTTCACCCATACCTACGATATCTACTGGATCACCAGTATTGATAACACCAGCCTCGATTCTACCAGTTGCTACAGTACCTCTACCTGTAATAGAGAATACGTCTTCGATTGGCATCAAGAATGGCTTATCTTGATCTCTTTCTGGTTGCTCAATCCAAGTATCAACTGCATCCATCAAAGCTTCTACAGTTGCTACCCACTTAGGCTCACCGTTAAGAGCACCAAGAGCAGAACCTTGAATTACTGGAGAGTTATCACCATCGTACTCATAAGAAGAAAGAAGGTCTCTCAATTCAAGCTCTACAAGCTCTAACAATTCTGGATCATCTACCATATCCACTTTGTTCATGAAAACTACTACTCTAGGTACGTTTACCTGACGGCAAAGAAGGATGTGCTCTCTTGTTTGAGGCATAGGTCCATCTGTTGCAGCACATACCAAGATAGCACCGTCCATCTGAGCAGCACCAGTTACCATGTTCTTAACATAGTCGGCGTGACCAGGACAGTCTACGTGAGCATAGTGTCTGTTTTCAGTTTCATATTCAATGTGAGCTGTATTAATAGTAATACCTCTTTCTTTTTCCTCTGGAGCAGAGTCAATAGAAGAGAAATCTTTCTTCTCAGCAAGACCTTTATCTGACAATACTTTAGAGATTGCAGCAGTCAAAGTAGTCTTACCGTGGTCAACGTGACCAATAGTACCAATGTTCAAGTGCGGTTTGCTACGATTAAACGTTTCCTTTGCCATGATTTAAATTATTTGTTTAATTAATTATTCTAAATTTTCGGTGTGCAAATATAATCATTTTTTAATTACCAAAAATATTTTTAACAAAAATTTTCAGCAAATTCATACAAAGCACTCCAAAATATTGTTTCAACTAAGCTGATGCAAAGTTAAACTTTTTTTCTGAATCCCCAAACATCTATTTTCAAAAGCATTTCAGATAAATAAAAAGCCTCGATGAATTCCTATCGAAGCTTTTTTTAAAACTGAGCCAACGATGAGACTTGAACTCACGACCTCTTCCTTACCAAGGAAGCGCTCTACCCCTGAGCTACGTCGGCAACATTAAGATTAAATAAAAAAATCACATCCTTGTTGGTGTGATTTTTTTTGAGCGGAAGACGGGGGTCGAACCCGCGACATTCAGCTTGGAAGGCTGACGCTCTACCAACTGAGCTACTTCCGCATTCTTGTTATTGTTGGTAACGGCTGCAAAATTACAACTTATTTTTTAATTATGCAAATTTATTTTAAAAAAATAAAATGTGGGGAGAGCAGGATTCGAACCTACGAAGCCGAAGCAACTGAGTTACAGTCAGTCCCATTTGACCGCTCTGGAATCTCCCCAATTTTATAATCTTGCAATGAGCCTCCAGAGGGATTCGAACCCACGACCCCGAGATTACAAATCACGTGCTCTGGCCAACTGAGCTATGGAGGCATTAAATTATTTTATTTTATAAAGAACTTCTTTCCGTTTTGCGAGTGCAAATATAGAACGCTTTTTCTGATTACACAAATTATTTTTTCATTTTTTTGAAACTTTTTTCACCAAAAACAGGCTTATCATTGATTTTCAGTCTTTTATTTTTTAAACTTTTTTTTATTTATTTTCGCTACCATTTCCATCCTCTTCTTTTTCTCGCTCATTTTTCCCTGCTCTCGGATGAGCCTGATTGAATATTTTTTTTAGTTGCTCTATATTAGCATCGGTATAAACTTGTGTGGAAGATAAACTGGCGTGCCCTAAAATCGCCTTCACTTTAGAAATTTCAGCCCCTCGATTCAGAATATGCGTTGCAAAACTATGCCTCAAAATATGTGGACTTTTCTTTTCCTTTGCCGTTACCATAGAAAAATAACGATGTACTACTTCATAAATCCACCTCGGATTAAGCTTTTTTCCTCTCTTACTAATAAAAAAATACCCTTCAAAACCCTCCAAAGGCTCTCGATACGCTAGATACGACATCAACTCACTGGTCAATTCCTTAGAAATAGGAATCATCCTCACCTTATTTCCCTTTCCTTTTACTCTAAGTTCATTTTTAGAAAAATCTACATTCTCCATCAGCAAACCACAAAGCTCTGATTTTCTCATTCCCGTTTGATACAGCGTTTCTATCACCAGTTTTTCTAAAAAATAATCTTCCCCCTTATATAGTGACACTTCCTGAAGCCGCCGCATCTCCTCTTCAGAGAAAGGAATTTGCTTCTCTGCATTAAATTTCAGAGTTTGCACGCCTTCCATAGGAGATACAGCAATCTCCTCAATCTTTAGAAGATAGCGATAAAAACTCCGCAGCGTGGAAAGCTTCCTATTAATACTCCGCTTGGCAATCCCTTGCTCACTCAGTTCCATCATAAAATTCCTCACCATCTTTTTTTCTACCTTCAAGAGATTATCTTGCCCCTCGGTTTTCATCAAAAATCCCTGAAAGTCTTTGAGGTCTTTCTCATAGCTGATGAGCGTGTGCTGGGAATACCTTTTTTCCACAGCCATATACTCTATAAACTTCTCTACCATAGCCTATAAAAAAAATCATTTCCCAAATATAAACTATTCGGAAAATGATTTAGTATAAATTTAGATTAAAAAAGAACGACTTATGCTTGTTCTTCTCTGCTTGCTTCTCTTTGTTTATGAGCTGCTTTTGCTACTTTAGCTCTTCTAATTACAGAAGGTTTTGTAAACTGCTGTCTCGCTCTTAATGAACGCACAACGCCAGTTTTATCAAATTTTCTCTTGTATCTTTTAAGTGCTCTGTCGATAGACTCTCCGTCTTTTACTGGAATTATTAACATATTTTACATCTCATTTTTCGGTTGCAAAGATAACAACTTTTTCAAAACTAACAAATTTTCAACCTATTTTTATTCAAAATTTTACACTTCCTACTTTTTACGAGAAAAAAAATGACTAAATTGCAACACTATGCAAAACACGAAACCTTATATCGCCATCAATGCCTCCGCAGGCTCTGGGAAGACTTATGCACTCGTTCAGCGTGTGCTGATGATTTGCCTAAAACACGAGAAACAGCACGATGCCATCCAACATATCTTGGCACTCACCTTTACCAACAAGGCCGCCAATGAAATGAAAGAAAGAATACTGCAATGGCTGAAGAAATTTACGCAGGCAGATTATGCCGATAATCAAGATCTTAAAAATATACAAGAAGCGTTGAAACACCAAGGTACCATCGCAACGATGGAAGATCTTCACCGCCGTTCTCAAAAGGTGTTAGATTATATCTTGCACCACTACTCTACGCTCAACATTGGCACTATTGATAAGTTCAACAGCAAGCTGGTAAGAAGTTTCTCCTATGAGCTGGGACTTCCCCATCAGTTCAATCTTGAAATTCAAAGTGCTCCGTTTCTGATAGAAGCGGTGGACAAAATGCTGGATGAAATTGGGGAAAACGAACAAATCTCCAACGCTTTTCTGGATTTCATCCATTATAATATGGACAATGAGGAGAAAATCAACCTCAGCAATTCCCTTTACCGAAAAGCGAAAACCTTCATCAGCGATATCCACTACGATGAACTAAAAAACAATGCCGAGTTCGACTGGGATGCGTACGAAAAAACCAAATCTCTACTGCGAAACGCCATTGCAGAGCATAAAAAAAACGCCCAAGAACTTACCCAACAATCCATACAACTCATCCAGCAAAATGGATTGGAAGTTTCACATTTCTCTGGGGGCAACAAAAATAGCATTGCAAAATTCTTCTCTGATTGCATCAACTTTTTCAATGGACAGAGAGACAGCTTCCCACTTAATGGCTCCGAAGAAAACTACCGAAAACTAACCGCCTCCAAAGATATAGCGATAAGGAATGCCATAGAATCCATCATTGAACCGCTGATTGAAAACAGAAGAAAAATCATTCAGCATTATATTGCAGCGGAGAAAAAAAACATCATCCTCTCGGAAATTCTCCCTCTAAAAATCAATAAAGAAATACAAGAAAAACTGAACGAAATAGAAAAGGAAAATGATTTGGTGCTACTTTCTAAATTCAACATCCTCATCAATGAAAACCTCAAAAATGAGCCTTCCAATTTCATTTATGAAAAAATAGGAACACGGTACCAGCATTTTTTCTTTGATGAATTTCAGGACACCTCCAAAATGCAATGGCAAAACATCCTCCCTCTGAAAGAGCATACGGTGGCTTCCGAGGGCAGCTCCTTCACTTTGGTGGGCGACCCCAAGCAGAGCATCTACCGTTTCCGCGGTGGCGATAGCGAACTAATGCTTAACATTCTCAATAAAAAAGAAGAGTCTCCCGTAGAAGTCTCCGTGGAAGTCCTTGAAAATAACTGGCGAAGTGCGAAAAATATCGTATCCTTCAACAATGAGCTTTATAAATTCATTTCCAAAGATTTAAGCACAGAGCATCAAGCTTTATTTTCCGATAAAGCCACACAAATCCCCCGAAAGAACATTGCTGGAAGAGTAAAAGTAAACTTAGCTCCTTACTCCCTTGGAAGCAGTGAGTTTTTCGACATTATTGCCCAGCAAATGCACCGCGATATTCAGGCGTGTATAGACCACGGATTTTCATTTTCAGACATTACCATTCTGTGTCGTACTGCCAACGAAATCCAACAGTTTTCTCAGCTTTTAAGCAAAGAAAAAGTACAATACAAAGGCGAGGAAAAACACATCAAAACCATTTCTGAAAAGGGACTTACGCTAGACCTTTCCTACACACTGCAAGCCCTGATAGAATACCTCAACTGGGAAATACAGCCTAAAAATCGCCAGTTTTTGGTAAAAACCCTCTATTATCTTAATGAGCTGGGAAGAATCCAAACCCCTGAATTTTCTGATGCCATCTTACCTCTATTAAAATTGGAACAAGATGGAGAACTCCTTCAAGCGATAAAAGAACAATTTGGACTGAACCTTCGTACCCAAAAACAGCCCGACCTCAATCTATACCATCACATTGAGGTGATTTTATCCGAATTTGCCGTAGAGCACAAGGAAACCGATTTTCTTCTCAACTTCTTAGAAACGCTATACAATTTCACCCAAAATTCAGGACTTACCACAAAAGATTTCATCAAGTTTTGGAACGAGGAAGCCCACAGCATTTCCATACAAGCCAGCGAAAATGTAGATGCCATCCGTATGATGACCATCCACGCTGCCAAAGGACTAGAGTTTCCCGTGGTATTTCTCCCAATGAAAAACAGCAATAAAGATGGTACATTTAACGAATGGTATAGCGTAGATGATTTTGAACATCTGAAATCCATCAACATCAAAGGCTTTAATAAAGATTTGGCTAGTGTAGATGAAGCAATGGCAAAGTTTAACGAAGTGAATACCTATAAGAATAAAATTGACCGCTTTTGCATACAATATGTTGCCACTACACGCCCCGTAGAGCAGCTATTCTTATACCTGCAAAGACCTAGTAAATCTGCCAATCATTTAGAAATTTTTGATTTTGTTCAGCAGAGCAATCCCGAAGATTTAGACGAATTTGACCTCTTCCCAGAAGTTCAAAATTCTTTCCAAAAACAAACGAAAGAAGAAACCAGAGAACGCCACACGATGGATATCCAGTCGCTATCGCAAAAGCAAGAAGCGAAAGACAATATCAAAATTGCTACACCGTCTAAAAGTTATCAAAACACCAATGAACAGGTACGCATTGGGATTTTCGTACACGAAGTTTTAGAGAAAATAAAATCTGAAAAAGATATAGAACCCGTGCTTCAGCAATATCTATTAGAGGGCAGCATTACCCAAGTAGAAAAAGATGCCATCTGGGAACGCCTCCTTCAGGTGGTACGCCACGAGGATTATGCTCAATATTTTGATGAAAACCTTACCATCATCAATGAAAAAGAAATAATGATTTCTGAAAATGGCGACACCGAAACCTTCCGTATAGACCGCCTTGTAAAGATGGATGATGGCTGGTGCATTATAGATTTTAAAACGGGTGCAGAACGAGAAAAACACGAGAAGCAAGTGGATACCTACCGTACCGTTTTGGAACGACTGGGCAAGAAAGTCGCCCGTACAGAGGTAATCTATGTATAAAATGGTATTGCTCTCCAGCTTCTCTTGGTCTTTTAGCAAGTTGAGTAGGTCTGGGACGGCATTTTCCCCGTTCGGAACCTACCCAAATAGGTTCTGAACCTAGTCAACTTTCAAAATAACCAAGAAAATGATGTTGCGAACCATCTTCTGATGGCTCGCAACCTACCCAACTTGCTAAATAACCAAGCCAACTTCGTGAAAGTAAAATATCTCCATTCTATATTATCATATGATATGTATTGAATTAATCAAATTTATAATTAATCATCTCCTAATTATTATAATTACTTCCTACATTTGTATCATTAAGGTTTAAATAATAAAAAAAATCACATTAAATAATCAACCAATGGCTAAGAATCATAAAATAACAGTACAGAATACTGAAATATCTATCACAACTATTAATAATGAAGATTATATTTCCTTAACTGATATGGTTAAGGCTAAAAAAGATGATGTAAGAGCAGCTGATATTATTAAAAACTGGATTAGAAACCGTGGAACCATTGAATTTCTCGGTACTTGGGAAAGTATCCATAACCCCAATTTTAAAGTGGTCGAATTTGACCATTTTAGAAAAGAAGCAGGATTACCCACATTTACAATGAGTGTAATTAATTGGGTTGAAAGCACTAACGCTATTGGCATAATATCCAAGCAAGGCAAATTTGGGGGTACATACGCTCATAAGGATATAGCTTTTGAGTTTGGTTCCGCCATCAGCCCAGCTTTTAAACTTTACATTATAAAAGAGTATCAAAGATTAAAAGAAATTGAAAATAATCAATATGGATTAGAATGGAATGTAAAGAGAATCTTGAGCAAAGCAAATTATCAAATTCATACAGAGGCAGTAAAAAAACACATCATCCCTGAACTAACATATTCTCAAAAAAAAGAATGGATTTATGCAGAAGAAGCAGACCTTCTTAATATCGCTCTATTTGGATGTACAGCAAAACAATGGAGAGAATCTAATCCACAAAGAGCCTTACAAAATGAAAATATCCGCGATATGGCAAGCATCAATGAGTTAGCAATTTTGACAAACTTGGAAAGTTTAAATGCTACACTCATCAAAAATAAGCTCCCCAAAAAAGATAGATTTAGAATTCTTTTAGAAACTGCCAAAGAGCAAAGAGCAACTTTGGATAAAATAGATTACCTAAAATCAATAAAGAAAATATCTGATTCTACTTTTATTGACGCACAAAATAACCTATCAGATCTGGATAAAAATCCGAAAAAAGATTTGGACTCCAATCCAAAATGATAATAATCAAGACCAATAATGCTCTTCTCCTACCCAACTTCCTAAACCACCAAGCCAGCCTCGTATTTCACGAAGCTGGCTTGGTTAATGGTTATTTGCTAAGAAGCTAGAAAGTTAGAGGTTAGATGTTAGAAAAAAGTCTTTTCTCTTTCTTCTTTTTCTCTTTTTTCAAAAAAACTCAAAACTTGAATTTGGTTGATAGTTGCTGGTTGACAGTTGATGGTAAAAACTCAACACTCAAAACTCAGCACTCAAAACTTGAGTTTGGTTGATAGTTGTTGGTTGTCGGTTGATGGTAGTTCCCCCTTCGAGGGTTAGGGGGATGTTCCTTCGGGATAAATCATATCAAAAGTCGGGCTAAAACCCGACTCTATTGATAATTGACATTATAATGTATCATCAGGAGACTCTGGCTTAGCCTGTCGCCTACCTCGGTTGGTAAAAAACTGAGCCAATTCCCTTTGCTTGGCTTCGTACCCTGGTGTAGAGGTTCCTGCCATAAAGTTGGTATAGGCGTAATCTACAAGGGCATCTTGATAGTTATCATAATCGTGAAGGATTCTAGCATTTTTCAGATTTTGCAACAGCGTTTCCACTCTGTCTATAACTGTGGTGAGGTGGATACGGCTGCTAAAATCTTTGTCAAACTCTGCCCAATCTACCTGAGGAGCTTGCAAACTAGGCATACTTTTATGGAAATCATTCACTCTGTTCACAAATAGTTTGTTTTGCTCATTAATGCTTCCATATTTCTTGCGGTCTTCGGGCGTTAGGTTAAGGTTTACCTCTGCCAGTGCGTTCTCTAATGCGGCTAATGTCTCTATCACCGAAGTTACTTTTTCTTCGCTTAGGTGATGGTTTCTTAGATTGTTTAAACTCATTTTGCTATTATTGTACTGATGTAAAATGATTCTTTGTACTTTATACTTTTGTACTATGTACAATGTAAAATGTACAATGATTCTTTATACTTTGTACTTTATACTTTGTACAATGTACTATGTACTACGATTCTTTGTACTTTGTACTTTATACTTTTGTACTATGTAAAATGATACATTATGCATAGTACGAGATATTTTTATCAAGTAAGCAAAAAAAAGCCGTCTTTCACAATAACTGTGAGACGGCTTCTCCTTTTATTTCAAAAGTTTTTCTAGTTTCTCTAAACGAGCTTTCAAGTCTTCGTTTTCTTTTCTCAAAGTTTCGATTTCTTGTGCTTGAGTTTTTAATTCCTCTGCTTGAACTTTGTTGGTTTTATCTTGCTCTATGCTATGAAGATAAAGCTCCTCGATTTTCTCTACATTCGTCAGTTGAGTTTCCATTAAATCTACATAACCTTGAGCTTTAATAGCCGCTGCGGATTTGTAACCTGGCAAGTGTCCGTTGGTTTTCACGAAATCCTCTACTTGGCTTAGAGTTTTAAATGTATAATCGGCCTTGATGGAAGAGTTACCCGTGTAATACTTTTGGAATACATAGTCTGGGAAGATGGTTGCTCCGTTGTAACCCTTTAAACTTGAAGCATAAACCGCTCCTGCATTATCTATTGTTACCGCATTGGTTCTATCTGTTCCATCTGAATTAACAGCCAACTTGATGGTATTAGTTGCTTCATCTCTTGTCCAAAGGCTATTGGTAGTATTTGCCGTATACGCATTGCCTACTTTTAATACACCATTTTCATCAGCATATACCGCTCTATTGCCTACACCGGCCAATGAACTTGATTTAATATTTCCTATTACTTCTAGTTTTTCTGATGGTGATGCAGTTCCTATGCCAATATTACCTTCAGCCTCTATTCTCAATGCATTCTCTATTTTATTAGTATCAAATTGATAGTTATGTTTATTATGCGTTAATTTAAATCTCATACCTCCTATTTCTTCCCTGTTAAAAAATATGGTACCGTAGGTAGAGGTCATACCCGATGATTGAAATCTAATGCCTATTTGTTCATTTATAAATGTACTTCTTCCATCTAAAGTAAGCATTGCTGGTATTTCTCCAGATTGTAGTCCTATTCTTAAGAATCCATTATTTAAGGTCAAAGAAGTAGCACCATGCTCGTAAATACCAAAGTGTTTGTTATCATCATATATTTTTATTTGAAACTGATTTTTATTTTTTGTATCAATGCCTATTTGAGCATCTTCTACCTTATTAGAATCATAATATGTGATTAAATTCTCACCATCTACGGAAGAACTTAACAATCCTATTTTATTTGCTTTATTAGCAACTGTACTAAGAGCATTTTCCCCTATAGTTAGAGTTGACAAAATATCTCCTACATTATCAGAAGTTGCTATCCCTACTCTATGAGGAAGAATAGACATCGTTAAAGCACCTTCTCCTAAACCTCCCGTATAAAATTTATATTTTGCATCTTTTTGATGGATTTGAAAATTTAGACCATTACTTGTAGTTGAATAAATTACAGCATTATTTCCAGAAATCGATGGTGTAGAATGGGTGTAATCCTTTCCTGACAAAGAAAAACCAAGAGTATTTCTTCCAACAGTGGTAGCCTCTCCTGTATTCAATGAAAAATGATTTCTAGAGTTAGTATTAATATTTCTAATATTGAATACTGAAACTAAATCGGATTGACTAAATAAAACATCTACATTGGCTTCAGGATTATCTTTTCCAATCCCTATTTTTCCATTATCCAATACTGTTACCATCTTGGTACCATCAGCATTTTCTAATTCGAAGTTTTTGGTAGTTGCATTGTTACCTGTCTTGGACTTTACGTTAAAAGTCGCACTTGGTGTTTCTGTGTTCACACCTACTTTTCCATCGTACTGGGCGTTAGCATATCCTACTGCCAACATTCCCACAAAAATCAATGATTTTTTCATCTTAAATTGGTTTTAAATTATATATTAAACATTATATTTCCTAAGTTTTGAGTGTTGAGTGCTGAGTTTTGAGTTTTCACCATCAACCGACAACCATCAACTAATTTTCAGTTTTGAGTGTTGAGTTTTGAATCAGCCCCCTGTCCCCCGAAAGGGGCAAAGACGCTAATACTATTATCCTTAGTCTTGAATTGTTCTCCATCAACCATCAACTATCAACTAATTTTCAGTTTTGAGTGTTGAGTTTTTACCATCAACCGACAACCATCAACTATCAACCATTTAAAAAAAGAGGCTAGTCTGATAAAACTTTTAACACACAACTTTATTAACTTTTTAAACACGAACGAAAAAATCATTTTTTTCCTTCTTTTAACGCTCTATCAGTGTGCTAGCCTCTTAGCTTTTTTATAGTTTTGAGTTTTATTTGAAGAAAGAGGAAAGAAGAAAGAGAAAAGACTTTTATCAAGTGCTGAGTTTTTACTATCAACCATCTATCTTTCTAACTTCTTAGCTTTATATCCTTCTAGCTTTTTAACAATTTTAAGTTTTCACAATCAACCGACAACTGTCAACCATCAACCAACTTCGCGTTTCTTGGCATCTTTGCGGTTTCATTTTACCGCAAAGGTCGCAGAGGTTTCGCAAAGCTTCTGTCCATTTCCCCTTATTTCCATCAACTGACAACCACCAAGCAGTGCTTCCCCCTTCGGGGGATAAGGGGATATTCAAGGAAACAAAAAATCCCAATGCAGTTTTCAGAGAAAACCACATTGGGATAGCATTATCGTCCAAAAAATATTTTTTGGACTTATTTTTTATTTCAAAATTATTTTTGTAAAATACGCACAGGCACGCGTTTATACTAAGGTATAGCGACGGTGAGTCTGTGTGTGTGTGTGTGTGTGTGTGTGTGTGTGTGTGTGTGTGTGTGTGTGTGTGTGTG